>NZ_CP019419.1:3801257-4125014 GCF_001975665.1 Polaribacter reichenbachii
ATTAAAGATGTTAATCCTTTTTTGATGTCTATTTTTGCGAAACAAAATCAGCCTTTTTGGGCTTCATGGATCGAATTAGATCCAACTGAAGAAATAAAAAAAGTAAAAATACCAACCTTAATTTTAAATGGTGATAAAGATTTACAGGTTTTAATTAATGATGCAGAAAATTTAAAAACAGCTAAACCAGATGCTGAATTTGTAATCATAAAAAATATGAATCATATATTAAAAGATATTCAAAAAGACGAAGATAATTTAGCATCGTATACCAATCCAGATTTTAATATTTCAAAACAACTAATCCAAACAATTGTTGAATTTGTAAAAAAATAAAATGGCAAAAAAGAAAGCTTTCGCATTGCGAGTTAATGAAGATATGATAAAAGCTATTGAAAAATGGGCTGCAGATGAATTTCGTTCTACAAACGGACAAATAGAATGGATGTTAATGCAAGCTTTAAAAGAAGCTAAAAGAGAACCTAAAAAAAAGGAAGAATAATTACTCATATTATATTGTTAAAAAAACGCTCAATTTTTATTGAGCGTTTTCTATTTTGTATATTGTTGGCTAAATTCAAATTCAATAATTCTTACACAATGAAAAAACTACTAACCTTACTTTTTTTATGCGCTACTTCCCTACTCTTTTCGCAAGAGTTTTCTATGGATTTAGTAAAAAACATGAAACCCAGAAACATTGGTCCAGGAGGAATGTCTGGTCGTGTTACAACAATCGATGTTGTAGAGTCTAACCCAGAAATTATGTATGTAGGTACAGCTTCTGGTGGTATCTGGAAATCTACTTCTGGTGGTATTAAATGGGAGCCAATTTTCGAAAAAGAATTAACAGCTTCAATTGGTGCAATTGCCATTCAACAATCTAACCCAAGTGTTATTTGGGCAGGTACAGGAGAAGGTAACCCAAGAAACAGTTTAAATGGTGGTTTTGGTATTTATAAATCTTTAGATGCAGGTAAAACCTGGACAGCTATGGGTTTAGAAAAAACTAGACATATTCATAGAGTTATTATTCACCCTACAAATCCAGATATTGTTTATGCTGCTGCAATTGGTTCTCCTTGGGGAGAGCATAAAGAACGTGGTGTATACAAAACTACAGATGGTGGTAAAACTTGGAAACAAATTTTATTTAACAACAATAAAACAGGTGCAGCAGATTTAATTATAGATCCTAAAAACCCTAATAAATTAATCGCTGCAATGTGGGAGCACAAACGTGATCCTTGGTTTTTTAATTCTGGTGGTAAAGGAAGTGGTTTATACATTACTCACGATGGTGGAAATAACTGGAAAAAAATTACAGATAAAGAAGGTTTCCCTAAAGGAGATCTAGGAAGAATTGGTGTTGCAATAGCTCATAGTAATCCTGATGTAATTTACGCTTTAGTAGAAGCGAAAAAAAATGCCCTTTATAAAAGTGAAGATGGTGGTTTTAGCTGGAAAAAAATTAACGATAAACCAGGTATTGGAAACAGACCTTTTTATTATTCAGAAATTTACGTAGATCCACAAAACGAAAATAGAGTTTTTTCTGTATTTACATATGTAAACGTATCGCAAGATGGTGGTAAAAACTTTAAACAATTAATGCCAGCTTATGGTGTAGATAATGGTATTCATCCAGATCATCATGCTTGGTGGATTCATCCAAGTAATGGTAAATTTATGATTGATGGTAATGATGGTGGATTAAATATTACCAAAGATGGTGGTAAAACTTGGCGTTTTATAGGTAACATTCCTGTTGCTCAGTTTTATCATATTAATGTTGATAATGAATTCCCATACAATGTTTATGGAGGTATGCAAGACAATGGTTCTTGGAGAGGACCTGCTTATGTTTGGAAAGCACAAGGAATTAGAAACTCTTACTGGCAAGAAATTTCTTTTGGTGATGGTTTTGATGTGGTGCCAGATAAAGACGATTCTAGATATGGATGGACAATGAGTCAGCAAGGTTCTGTTTCTAGATTCGATTATTTAACAGGTAATAATTATGGTGTAAAACCAACACATAAAGATCCAAATGTAAAATTACGTTTCAATTGGAACTCTGCAATTAACATAGATCCTTTTGATAATTCTACTTTATATTTTGGTAGTCAATTTGTACACAAATCAACAGACAAAGGCTTAACTTGGTCAGTTATTTCTCCAGATTTATCAACTAACAATCCAGAAAAATTAAAACAATCTGAAAGTGGTGGTTTAACTATGGATGCAACTGGTGCAGAAAATCACTGTACAGTTTTAGTAATAGAACCAACAGTTTTAGAAAAAGGTGTTTTATGGGCTGCTACAGATGATGGTCAAGTTCATATCACTCAAAATGGTGGAGAATCTTGGACAAATGTTGCCAAGAACATTAAAGATTTACCTGCAAATAGTTGGATTACTCAAATTAAAGCATCAAACAAAAACAAAGGTGAAGCACTTTTAATTGCAAATGATTATAGACGTTTTAACTATACTCCTTATGCATTCAGAACCAAAAACTATGGTAAAACTTGGGAACGTATTGTAGATGAAAACGATGTACAAAGTTATACTTTATCTATTATCGAAGATCCTGAAAATGCAAACTTATTATTTTTAGGGACAGATGATGGTTTATATATTTCTATTGATGCTGGTAATAAATGGACAAAATGGACAGAGGGTTTCCCAACTGTACCTGTAAAAGATTTAGTAATTCACCCAAGAGAAAATGATTTAGTTATTGGTACTTTTGGTAGAGCTGCTTGGGTTTTAGATGATATTAGACCTTTAAGAAAAATGGCTTCAGAAAACATTACTTCTAAAAAACTAGAATTATTTAAACCACCAACAGCATATCAAGCAGCAACCCAACAACCAACAGGAAGTAGATTTGGAGCAGATGCATTATATCAAGGAGAAAACAGAAAAGGTGGTGCAATTATCTCTTATTTTATTAACAAACCAAAGGTTGATAAAAAAGCAGCAAAAGATAAAAAGAAAGATAAATCTGCAGTTAAATACGATTCTATTAAATTAGAAATTTTTGATGGTGCAAGACAAATTAGAACGTTAAAATTTAAAGCTCCTAAAGAAAATGGTGTTCATAAAACAACTTGGTATTTAAGAGAAAAAGGTGTTGATAGAGCTTCTAGAAGAATTAGAAAATCTACAAGAGAACCAGGTGGAGTTTCTGTAAAACCAGGTACTTATAAATTAAAAATGACTTTTGGTGATACTGTTTCTGAGCAAAACATAAAAGTAGAATTCGACCCTAGATTAGAAATTTCTGAAACAGCTATCAATCAAAAATATGATGCGAGTAAAAAACTTGAAAAATATCAAGAAAAAATTACAGGTATTGTAACTCAATTAGTAGAAAGCAAAAAAACAGCAACTACTATAAAATCTGATTTGTCTAAAAGTGATAAAAAGAAATATAAAGCAGAAATTAAATCATCGACAGAAATTATTAAAAAGATTGATAGTTTAACTGCAATGTATTTAGGTACAGTTGATAAAAGACAGGGTATTACAAGAAATCCAGAAATTACCGTAAACCAACGTTTTGGACAAGCAAGTAGATATATTCGTTCTCGTTTTGGAGAGCAAACAGCTACAGAAACTGTTTTAATGAATCAGTTTATAGAAGAATTTAAAAAAGCAGTTGCAGAAACAAATACCTTTTTTAACAATGACTGGGTTGCTTATAAAAAATCTGTAGAAAACATTAAAATATCACCTTTTAAAGAAACTAAAATTTATTCTGCGAACTAAAAAATTTATGAATAAAATATTATTAATTATGGGTTTGTGTATTATTTCGTTTAAGGCGCAAACCCAAAATTCTGCCGAAAATAAACTAGGAACTTGGTATATGTACAATGGTTCTCATAAATTATCAGAAAAATACGCCATTAAAACAATGGCTCATTTTCGTTATTATGAGCTAGCAAGTGAGTTTCAACAAGAAATTTACAGATTAGGTGCAAACTACACATTTAATCCAAAAACAAATATAACATTAGGACTTAGTTACGCAACAGCAGACACTGAATATGATATACCTTCTCCGGGTTTTTACGAATGGAGATTGTATGAAGATTTAAATCTAAAATCGAAATGGTGGCAATTTAACGCGAAACATCGTATTCGTTTTGAACATCGTTTTATTCATAAAAATTTAATAGAAGATGTTACACAAACTTGGGTTCGTTATGATTTAAATATAGGTTATCCAATTTCTAAAAATTGGAATGTTTACGCTTTTAACGAATTATTCTTAAACTTAGACAGAGGCAAAAGATTTGCTCAAAACTGGACAGGTGCAGGACTTTTACATCAACTAAACCCAAGAATAAAACTTAAAATGGGTTATTTTCAAATTAAATCGCCTACAAACGTTTTAAAAAGATTACAATTAGGCGTAATCTTAAATACAAATCATATTAAAAGCAAAAAATAATGACAGCTCCAATTTTTACTAATGATGCCATTGTTTTTGGTGTTTTAATGATTTCTTTAGGTTTTGTTTTTTACACAGAAAATCTTAAATCTGGTTTTTGGCCTAAGTTTTACAAAATAGTTCCAGGCTTATTTATGGCGTATTTTATTCCTGCCATTTTTACAACTTTAGGTGTAATTGCTCCTGAATGGGAAACTGAAAATACTTTGGGTGAAGTTGTAAAAAACAATTCGGAATTGTACTATGTTTCTAGTCGTTTCTTACTACCAGCAGCCTTGGTATTAATGACGTTAAGCATTGATTTAAAAGCCATATTTAACTTAGGTTCTAAAGCGTTAATTATGTTTTTTACTGGTACTGTTGGTATTGTAATTGGTGGTCCTATTGCCATTTTATTAATCTCTATTTTTTCTCCAGAAACTGTTGGTGGAGCAGATTTTGATGCAGTTTGGAGAGGTTTATCTACACTTGCAGGTAGTTGGATTGGTGGTGGAGCTAACCAAACAGCAATGTTAGAAATATATCAATATAACCCTGCAAAATATGGAGGAATGGTTTTTGTTGATATTGTTGTTGCCAATATTTGGATGGCGATTTTATTAATAGGAATTGGTAAAAAAGATAAAATTGATAAATGGTTAAAAGCAGACACTTCTGCCATTGAAGATTTAAAGAATAAAGTTTCTCAATTTTCTCAAAAAGTAAAAAGAAATCCGTCTTTAACCGATATTATGATTATGCTAGCCATTGCTTTTGGAACAGTTGGTTTTGGTCATTTTGCTTCAAAATATTTAAGCGCTTTTTTTACTGATTTAGTAACTGCAATGGATTCTCAAACTTGGCGAAATATTTTCTCTTTTTTGGGTTCTGGCTTCTTTTGGTTAATTAGTATTTCTACTTTGGTAGCCATTATTTTATCATTTACAAAAGCTAAAAATTACGAAGGTGCAGGTGCAAGTAAATTAGGAAGCGTTTTTATTTACATTTTAGTAGCCACCATTGGTATGAAAATGGATTTATTAATGATATTAGATAATGTAGGTTTAATAGCTATTGGTTTAGTTTGGATGTCTATACACGCTGGTTTATTAATATTGGTTGCCAAATTAATTAAAGCGCCTTATTTCTTTTTAGCAGTGGGTAGCCAAGCTAATGTTGGTGGTGCAGCCTCTGCTCCTATTGTTGCACAAGCATTTCATCCGTCTTTAGCAACAGTTGGTGTTTTATTAGCCGTTTTTGGTTATGCCATTGGTACTGTTGGGGCAATTTTATGTACCATTTTAATGGAATTATCTGCCACAGTTTAAATAAAAATCAGCATATTTGTTCTCCAAAATTTTAACTTAAAATGAAAAAATTTATAACTGTTTTATCTCTTTCAATCATCTTATTTGCTTGTTCATCAAAGAAAGAAGGTAATATGATTGTGCAAGGACAAATTAAAGGTCTTAAAAAAGGAAAATTGTATTTACAAAAAATGGTAGATACTGTTTTAGTATCTGTAGATTCTATTGCTTTATTAGGTGCTGATACTTTTAAACTTACAGATAATGTAGATTCACCAGTATTATATTATTTAACTTTTGATGGAAATACAACTGACAAAAGAATATTATTTTTTGGAGAAAAAGGCACAATTACAATTAATGATAAAGTTGATAATTTTGGTTCTTTCCCAAATATTTCTGGATCTAAAAACCAGGAAATATTAGATAGATATAATGTAGTTAGAAAAAAGTTTCAAAACAAACGTTTAGATTTTATTAAAAAAGATTTTGATGCTAAAAGAGCTAAAGACGAAGATTTAATAAAACAATTGGAAGTTGATTATAAAAGATTGGTAAAAAGAAGAGTTTTATACACTACTAATTTTGCGATTACAAATTCAGATTCTGAAGTTGCTCCTTATCTAGGATTAACAGAAATGTATGATGCTAGTTTACAAATGTTAGATACAGTTAATAATACATTATCTCCAAGAGTTAAAGAATCTGATTATGGTAAACGTTTTCAAGAATATCTAAATAAAATTAAAGCTGCTAATAAAGAGTAATTATTAGTGTTTATATCAAAAAAAAGACCAAGTAAAATGCTTGGTCTTTTTTTTAGAACTAATTTAAAATATTATAATTTTTTAATACTAATAGCCAATCCTCCACCTTCAGCTAAATGTACTTTTAATTTTGATTTCTTTGTTATCCTTAAAGTTTCAAATTCAATATCTAAAGGATTCTTGCTAAAATGTGCTGATTTTCCATCTTTATAAACTTTAGCTTCATAAGTAAAATTATCATCCAAAAAACTAAAATCAATTTCTATATCTCTGGCATTTTCATCAGTAATACTTCCCAAAAACCAATTGTCAGTTTTACCTTCTTTCCTAGCAATGGTAACATAATCACCAACTTCGCCATTTAAAACTTTGGTTTCAGACCAATCTACACCTACATCTTTAATAAATTCCAAAGGTTTTGGATTTGCTTCATAATGCTCTACCAAATCTGCAGCCATTTGTATAGGACTGTAAATAACTACATACAAAGCCAATTGATGCGCCAAAGTTGTATTTACCTGATTGTCTTTTTTAAACTCATTAAACTTTATATTAAATATTCCTGGTGTAAAATCTATTGGACCTGCTAACATTCTTGTAAATGCTACAATAGACAAATGTTCTGGAGGATTTCCTCCATCTGGAGACCAAGCATTAAACTCTTGTCCTCGTAAACCTTCTCTAGAAATGATATTCGGATATGTTCTTCGTAAACCTGTGGCTTTAATAGGTTCGTGTGCGTTTACAGCAACTTGATATTTAGCTGCTTTTATGGCTGCATTATTATATTGATTTACCATATACTGTCCATGATGAAACTCACCTTTTGGTAAAATTTTACCCACATAACCAGATTTTACTGCGTGCATTCCGTATTTCTGCATTAAAGCATAAGCTGTATCTTGTTGTTTTTCGTAAGTTTCTGTAGCAGCAGAAGTTTCGTGATGCATAATAATTTCTACACCTTTTTCTTTTGCATACGCTGTAACTTCTTCTAAATTGTAATCTGGATAAGGAGTTACAAAATCGAAAACACCTTCTCTATCTTCAAAACCAATCCAACGTTCCCAACCAGTATTCCAACCTTCAACTAAAACACCACCAATATTATTTTTTGCTGAAAAATCGATAAATCGTTTAACATTTTCTGTAGTAGCTCCGTGTTTTCCGTGCGCTTTTCCTGTATCTGTCCATTTTCCATCAACCATTTCCATTCCATAATCCCAAGAAGATTTACCCAAATGCATTTCCCACCAAACACCAGTATATTTCATTGGTGTAAACCAAGAAACATCACCTAATTTATTGGGTTCATTCAAGTTTAGGATCAACTTAGATGCAATTAAATCTGGAGCATTATCGGTAATTTGAATCGTTCTCCAAGGAGTTTTAAAAGGCAAAGTTCTTTTTACTTTATAGTCTGTGTTTTTAGAACCGACTAAACTACTTTTAAAGCTTAGTATTTCTGTATCAACCTTTAAAGTCATACCAGCATAATCTACCAAAGCAGCTTCGTGAAAACTTAAATGAATTCCATTTTCACCAACCAAAGTTACAGGCGTATTTACCGCATTTTCTGGTATATAAGTTTGCCCTAAACTAGGGTGATTTCTTTTAACAGTGGCATCTATTTTCGATAATTTTGTTGTACTATACAAGTGTTCATAAATATCCCAATCACCAGGAATCCAAAAGGTTTTGTAATCTTCTGTTAAATTAAATTCAGTGTTTTCTTCGGATATTAAAACTTCTTTTAAATTATCTTGTTCAGGAAATTCATATCGAAAACCAACTCCATCATTATAAACTCGAAAAACAATATTCAACTTTCGTTTTAAATCTGTCTTTTCTTGCAAAGCAATGCTAACTTCATTGTAATGATTTTCTACATTTAATTGCTCTCCCCAAGGCATTTCCCAAGTTTCATTAAATGTTGTTGTTGATGAATTTACAACCATAAAATCATTAGAAAATGATTTTGAATCTTGAAAATCAAAACCTAATGACGATTTTTTAATGATTGTATCTTGTTTAAAAACAACTTCATAAAAAGGTTTACCATTTTTATCCAGAGAAAATTCCAGGAATATTTTTTCATCAGGAGAAACCAAAACAGTTTCTGGTTCTGCCCAACAGGAAGTTAAACTAACACAAATAACAATCAACAAAAATCGAACTTTCATACCCTATTTTTTTTCTAACAAAACAATATCAAATTCTGAATTTACGGTTACTTTACCATCAACAACATTTACTTCTTGATTTGAATAAAAGTCATTTAAAACAACTCCATTTTCAAAAACATTAGACACATTAATTTCTTTTTTTCCTTTTGATAAATTAATCCCTGCAACAATTTTATCAGAATTTCTAATTCTAGAAAAAACCAATCCATTTTCATCAGAAATTAATTGATGTTTTCCTGCACCAACTGCTGTATGATTTGCTCTAAACTGACCTAATTTTTGCCAGTGTTTCATTATTTTTTGAGTTTCTACATCAGCATTAATGGCATCCCAATTCATAAAAGAGCGTAAAGTTGCATCACCAGCAGTACCTTCAATAATTAAAGGTCTTGCAGATTCATCACCATAATAAACTTGCGAGGTTCCTGGAGTTAACAACAACATTGTAGCAGTTTTGTAAGGCATTTTTCTTTCTTTATCAAAAGGCTGACCATCATCGTGAGAAGTCATATAATTTAATACTCCATATCCTTTTAAATCATTTTGCAGAATGCTATCATATTTTTCAAAAACATCTTTTTCTGCCATTTGTTTAGCATTCCATTTAATTTCAAAATTGATTAAACTATTAAACGCTTTATCAAAATAATTTACTTTTTTATTACCAAAATTAAAGGCTTTTTTAGCTGATATTCCGTAATTATAAACTTCCCCAACTAAATAAAAATCATTATTATCAACTACTTTATCAGCATTATTTTTCTTGTACTCTGCAAATGCAAAATCGCATTCTTGTTTAAACTCTTGCCAAACAAACTCTTCTGTATGTTTTACAGTATCAACTCTATAACCATCAATTCCGAATTCTGTAATATAATCTGTTAGCCATTTCATTATATAAAAACGAGGCGCTCTTGGATGTCCTGTTCTTGCAAAGAATTCATCTAATTCTTTTACTTCTTGCTCATATCTGCCTTCAGCTTTCCATTTTTCAACTAATTGAGGTGGCAATGCAATGTTTTCATTGCTTTCTGTTTTAATATCTGGTAAGTTTTTTACCAACGTACACGTAATGGTATTTTCGTAATTATTGTATGCACATTGTGGGCCTGTTCTTACCCAATCACTTGGCCAAACAGGATCTTTCTCAGTTACAGGACCTGTGTGATTAATTACAGCATCCAACAAAATTCGGATTCCGTTTTTATGTGCAACAGCCACCAATTCTTTTAAATCTTCTTTTGTGCCAAAGTTGGGATCAATTTTTGTCCAATCTTTTGCCCAATAACCGTGAAAACCATAAGAATTCCCTGTACCTTCATCCGTAGAACCGTGAATTTGTTCTACAATTGGTGTCATCCAAATCGCATTAATTCCTAAATCTGTAAAATATCCTTCTTTAATTTTTTGAGTAATTCCTTTAAGGTCACCACCTTCAAAACCACGTAATTTTCCAGTTTCTTTAGTTCTATCAAAATTAACATCGTTAGTTGTATCACCATTATTAAAACGATCTGTTAACAAGAAATAAATGTTGGCTGCTTCCCAAACAAATTCTTTTGTTTCCATTTTTGCAATAGTTTTTGTTGATTTTTTTTCTTGACAACTAATTAAAACCATTAAACTGATGATAAAGATGATATTTTTCATAATTCTATTTTTTTAATTATTTTTTAACTTTAAAATAAATGATTGCAAAGGTTTAACATCTACTCTAACTATAGCTTTATTATTACCTACTTTTAAGGTTGATGTAAATTCTTTATACAATTGATCTTCCAACTGATATTCACCCTCTTTTAAATTCCATTTTTCTATGATGTTTTGTGGCAAACCTAACTCAAATCCGTAGGTGTTTTCTGCATTAAAATTAGCTACAATAATCAATTTTTCATCACCTTTATAACGAACAAAAGACACCATTTTATCATTGTACCATTCTGTATTGTATCTATTATGATGATGAATATCTTCATACTCGCCCATTAAAGCATCACTCTGAATTGTAAAATTTAGCAAACGTTTGTAAAAGTCTCTTAACTCTAATTCTTCTTTGGTAGATTGCCCACCATCAAATTGTTTATTATTAACCCATCTCTGTAAAGTTGGTACGCCAATATAATCAAAGATTGAAGTTCTTGATGGCGTTCCAAAACCTGCATTTTCAGAACCATCTTCTCCAAATTCTTGTCCAAAATAAACCATAGTTGGTGCTGTAGATATGGTTGCAGAAACTACCATTGCTGGTTTTGCTTTTAAAGCATCTCCTGCAAATTCTGGACTTGCTATTCTTTGTTCATCGTGATTTTCTAAGAAGTGCAACATATTGTGCTCAATGTCTTTTAAATCATCTTGAATTTTAGCAATATTGTCTGTAGAACCACGACCTTGCATTATATTTTTAATGGTATCATACAACTGAACTTTGTCGTATAAATAATCCATTTTTCCTTTTTTGATGTAATCTCGGTATAAATGAGGTTGATACACTTCTGCCAGTAAAAAAGCATCCGGATTTTTCATTTTGATAGAAGAATTTAGATAACTCCAAAACTCAACTGGCACCATTTCTGCCATATCAAAACGAAAACCATCAACTCCTTTTTCTAACCAATACAGCGCAATATCTCTAAATTTTATCCAAGAATTGGGTATTTTTTTATCTTGCCAAAATTCAAAGTGTTTTTTGTAATCTTCGTTTTCAAAACTTAGTGGTAACTCATCAAAATCTTTTTTACCTTTTGGTGATATTCCATAATTCACTTTTACAGTTTCATACCAATCGTAAAAATTTGGTTTTACAGAACGAGATCCATTTCCAGTCCATTTAGATGGATTTTCATCAAACATACCATCAGACAAAGGATGATTTTCTCCACCCAAAGGTTTGTAATTATTTAAAAAATCTGGCACCTGAAATTCTTTATTCGGATTGTAATAAAAGTTATTATCAACATCATAAACCACAGATGTATCATCATTGGCACCAAAATCTACAACGCCTGCTGGATTTGATAAACTCTTATAATTTCTGGCAACGTGATTTGGTACAATATCAATAATTACTTTTAAATCGTTTTTATGAGAACGTTCTATAAGTGCCTCAAATTCTTCTAAACGATTTTCAACATTTACAGCCAAATCAGGATTTACGTTGTAATAATCTTTAACTGCGTAAGGACTTCCTGCTCTACCTTTTACAACATCTGGATCATCATTAGAAATCCCGAATTCTGTATAATCACGAATCACATCGTGATGAGGAACACCTGTATACCAAATGTGTGTAACCCCCAAATCTTTAATTTCTGACAAGGCTTTGTTTGTAAAATCGTTAAACTTACCAACTCCATTTTCTTCAATAGTTCCCCAAGGTTTATTTGTGGTATTTGTATTCCCAAACAAACGCGTAAAAACTTGATAAACAACAGCTTTTTTCTTTACACTAGGATTTTTCATTTTCTTTTCTGATACTTTTTCTGATGTACAACCAATTACGATTGATAAAATTACAGCTAACGAATAAGAATGTATTTTTTTCATAATTGATATTTATTTTAATGATATTTTAATTTTTAATTCTTTATTTGGATTCCATTTTAGCGGAATTGTAAGCGTATTTTCTTTGGATGAAATTCGAACTCTTTTACCATCAACTTTTATCTTTTTAGGATTGTATTTGATGTTATGAATAATTAGTTTGATTTCTTTTTCTGATGGATTCCAGTTTTTACCAAACTCTGCCTCAAAATCAATCTCTAAATATCTTTTTTCGAATTCTGCTTCGAATTCTAAAATTTCATAGTTTCCTTTTTCGTAAGCATTGGCAGTTAAACCATCATCATTGTAATAAGTTCTTTCAGAATTTTCTTTTTTATCTAAATAATAATGTAATTCTAATTGATCTGCTTTGTAATGATCTGTAGTTTGCACTAATTCACTCATCAAAATAAAAGAACCTCCTCTTACATAAGTTGGAATTGCTTTTTCTTCAACTTTTACAGTTTTGGTTTGTCCACCTTCAATTTTTTCTTCATTGAAATAAAAGTTAAACCAGTTTGCACTTTTTGGAAAGTAAATTTCTTTACTAGTTACAGAATCTTTTAAAATTGGTGTAATTAAAAAATCTTTTCCCCATAAATATGTCGTTGAATTAGTCATCAAATTTGCATCATCTTCTTCAAAGAAAATAGGACGCATTAAAGGGGTTCCTTTTTTATTGTTTTCAAAAGCCAAATTGTAATTATATGGCAACATTTTATAACGCAACTCTATGGCTTTTTTTGCATATTTTTTAGCGAAATCACTTCTAAAAACGGGTTCGCTAGCTACATCTTCTTGAGCATGAGGTCTAAAAATGGGTTGGAAAACTCCATATTGCAACCAACGTACATACAAATTATCATCTAAATTTGCGCCAGCGAAACCACCTAAATCAGAATGCATATAACCTAAACCTTGCATACCCATTTGTAAAGCAATTTCTGGTTGAGATTGCAAACCTCCCCAAGTTCTATTTACATCTCCAGACCAAGGAATCATTCCAAAACGTTGTGAACCAGAAGACCCTGCTCGCATTAAAATAAATGGTCTTTCGTTTGTATATTCTTTTTGATAACCATCGAAAATTAATTTTGCCCAATCTTGACCATAAATATTATGAATTTCATCTGCTTTTTTATCATCAAAATTTACCCAAGAAGGCAATACTTCTGGTTCGCCTAAATCTCCCCAAAGTCCTTTTGCGCCAAGATCTATAATCTCTTTATAAATATTCCAAAACCAATCTTTACCTTCTTTTTTGTAAATATTTACAATTCCTGTATTTCCAAAATAGAAATCATATTTAGCAGGATTTCCAATAGAATCTGTTGCTAAAACTTTCTGTTCTGCAGCTTCTTTCCATTTTTTAGAATTTGATAAAATAAAAGGTTCTGTAATTAAAACGGTTTTTACGCCTTTGTCTTTTAATCTAGAAATCATTCCTTTCATATCTGGAAAAGAATCTTTGTCTACTTCTAAATTCCCCATAGTTCCTTGTACCGTTTTTCCAAACCAGTATAAATCTAAAATAATAGCATCTACAGGTATTTTTTCTTCTTGAAACTTGGCAATTGTTGCTTCTGTTTCTTGTTGTGAATGATACCCAAATCTACTTGAAAAGTTCCCTAAAGTCCATCTTGGAGGTAAAGGTTGTTTCCCTGTTAAATTGGTATAATTTTCAATTAAATCTTGCCAAGAATCACCAACAATAACTTGATAGGTTTTTCGTCCAGAAATGGTTTCGTAAGTTAAAGAATTGTCTTTTTTACTATCCAAATCTAAATACCCAATTGGCGCATTATCAAAATGAATCATATATTTTTTTGATGAAATTACTAACGGAATTGTAAAATTCATCAATTCAGCATGCGTTTCATAACCATATTGAGCTCTGTTATATAAAGGTAATCTATAGCCTCTTCTGTTCATTCCTAAAGCTCTTGCTCCTCCTCCAAATAAAACCTCATCACTGGTTAAATTGAATTCAATTTTCTCGGTTTTATCTGCAACAATATTTCCTTTTACCATTTCTAAAGGAATATGTTTAGATTTAAAATAGCCTTGTTTTTCTGATGTTACAACTTCTCCTTTAAATTGATACGTAATTTGAAAAGGTTTGTGGTTGATATGTACTGAAATTCCATCCGTAGAAAAAATACTTTCCGTTTTTGAAATAACAGGAACTATTTCAACTTTTTTTGGTTCTAAAACCACTGCGTGTGAGGTTTTTAAAAATTCTTCTCCTTTAGGAATAAAGGACGTTTCTACAATTTTATCAGAATAAAATTTTATAACGTATTTACCATCATCTACATTAATTTCTAATCCGTTTTCGGTTTGATTTATATTTTTAAAAATTCTATTTGAATTTTGAGTAAAAGAATTTTGTGTTATAAGAAGAAATAAGAAAGGAATTATATATTTTTTCATATGATTTATACCTACAAGGTTTTAAAATCCTTGTAGGATTTGTAGTTTATTTTTTCAATAAAAAAGTTAAAGGAATATCAATTCTGTTTTGCCAAGAAATTTCTGAATGATTGGTACCTTCAAAAAATAAGTTTTTAAAATTTGATTCAGAATAGCCATTATGTAAGAAAATCGAATCCACTTTTGGTGCATATTCTGGATAATATTGGTCTAAAGTTTTATTACCATAATCAAAATACACTTTATGTGTTTTAGCATCAGGAACATTGTGTTCTAAATACTTAAAAATAGATTTTGGCAATGGATTATTTTCTACAGGTTGTGCACCCACCCAATGTGTAGAAATACAAGCAGCGCCTTTAAAAACATCTGGATATTGAGAAATTGCGTACATAGACATTAAACCTCCCATTGAAGAACCAGCTACAAACGTATTTTCTTTATTGGTGTAAACTGAATATGTTTTGTCTACATAAGGTTTTAAATCTTCGACTAAAAATTTTAAGTATTCATCACCAGTTAAATCTGATATTTCTACATCACTATTCGAAAAGCTTTTTACTACTTCTAACTCTTCTTTGGTTAGAAAACTCATTGCTTTTTCTGGATATAAATCTAACCATCTTAAAGCTGCAATATTATGAATACCAACAACGATAAAATCTTTAGTAATTCCGTCTTTCATTAATTTTGAGGCCACCTCATCAATTTTCCATTCTTGTTTGTTCCAAGTGGTCGTTTCATCAAACAACATTTGACCATCGTGCATATATAAAACCGCATATTTTTTTTCTGATGAATAGCCTTCTGGCAACCAAACATCAACTGGCCTTGGAGTTATGTATTTTGTAGGGAAAGAATCTACTCTAATCAATTTTCCAGCAAATAGATTTACGGAATCTAAATCCTTTGCTACTATTTTTGTTTTTTGTACTTCTGCTTTTGCGACTTCTTGTTTGGCTTGTTTGCAAGAAAAAAGCAATACAATTGAAAATAATATTGATAGATATTTCATATTTATTAATTTTTAAAACTGTTCTCGATACAATTTCGAATAAAAATCGAAATCACTCGAACTGACAATACTGAAAATTTAATTAAAATTTTGTCGTTAAAATTACGCTTCCTTTTTCTGATAACTGAATAGCGTCATTCCATAAAAATTCTTCGCCAGTAACAATGTTTTTCAATTTTTTGCCATCTAAACCAACTTCTTTATAGCGTTTTAAATCAATGATAATTGGTTTCTCGTTTTTGTTGATGATATGCACAACTGTTTCATCATTTTTAATTCTGAATAAGAAATAGGTATTCATAAATGGCGCAAAATGAATCGTTTTTCCATCTTGAATCGCATCACTGTTTTTACGATAATTTAAAACTTTACTAACAAAGTCTTGCATTGATTTTTGATCATCAGTTAAACCTAAACCTGTAAAAGCATTTATTTTATCACCTTTAAATCCGCCAGGAAAATCGGTTCTAATTAAACCATGATCTCCAGGATTTGCAGTATCATCCATTAAAATTTCTGTACCGTAATAAATTTGCGGAATTCTAGGTAACATTAGCATATAACTTAAAGCCATTTTAGCATTTACAACATCTTCTTTTACCTCTGTAAACAATCTACTTTTGTCGTGATTGTCTAAAAATATCATAATGTCTTTTGGAGTAGCATAATAAAAATCATTCGCCAAACCTTCGTATAATTTCACCAAACCTTTGTCCCAAGATTCTTCTTCATTAATTCCCTCAATTATGGCTTTTTGCATAGGGAAATCCATTGTAGATTTTAAGTTAGATTCGTAACCATCCTTATTATCTGCGCCAGTTTGCCAATAACCAACTAACAAAGGATTGTAACTCCATTCTTCTCCAACAATTGAAAAATTCGGATATTCTTCCATAATAGCACCTGCCCAATTTGCCATAAAATCTTTATCAGGGTAAGGATATGTGTCTTGTCTAATTCCGCCTAAACCTAAGGTTTCTATCCACCAAATTGAATTCTGAATTATGTAATTCGCCATAAACGGATTTCTTTGATTTAAATCTGGCATTGTAGCTACAAACCAACCTTCATTATTTCCTTTTCTATCGCTTTCTGATGCGTATAAATCTTGATTTGTGGTTCTTCTATGATTCGAATTGATGTTGGTTTTATAATTCCAATTCTCAATATTATCTTCGTAATTTTTTTGATGATTTACCCAATCTTCGAAAGGTAAATCTTTCATCCACCAGTGTTCTAAACCACAATGATTCGCAACCTGATCCATAATTAATTTCATTCCTTTTTCTCTTAATTTATCAGCTAAATTTTTATAATCAGATAAATTTCCAAAACGAGGATCTACGCTATAATAATCTGTAATTGCATAACCATGATAAGAACCTTGGTACATATTATTTTCTAAAACAGGAGTTGGCCAAACTGTTGTAAAACCTAAATCTGCTATGTAATCTATACCGTTGATAATTCCTTGTAAATCTCCTCCATGACGTTTGTAACCATCAGTTCTATCGATGGTAGTTTCTTTTAAGTTTTTGTTGATGTCATTACTTTCATCAGCATTTGTAAAACGATCTGGAGTTATTAAATAAATGGCATCTGTACTGTTAAAACCTACATATTCATCCGCAGTTTTTTGTCTTTGTTTTAACTCGTAAGTGTGTGTTTTTGTTGTTTGATCATCAAAAATAAAAGTGATGTCAAATTTTCCTGATTTTGTAGTTGCATCAATATCTAAATCAAGAAATAAATAATTGTTACTTTTTGCTTTGTTTACTTTTTTAATAGTTACTCCAGGATAAGAAATTGATGGTTCAGATTGCCCAATATTTTCTTCTTTTACTAATAACTGAAGTGAAGTATTCTTCATATTTACCCACCAATGAAGAGGCTCTACTCTTTCTAAAAAAGTGTTAGAAACTGAAACTTCAGAAACATCTTTTTTGGTTTCTGTATTGTTACATGAAATAAAAACGATTACTGATAATACTAAAAAAATGTTTCTGAAATGTTTCATAATTTCTTTTAAAGATATTTATTTAGGAGATACTGTTACTTGTTCTCCGTTTACTAAAATGTTAATTTCTTTGGTTCCTTCTAATTCAAATTGAGTTCCTTTTTGGCTAACATTAACCGTAATTACTTGCTGTCTAAAGTTTACTTTAAACGAGTAAGAATCCCATCCTTTAGGAATTTTTGGTGAAAAAGAAAGTGAATTATCTACAACTCTCATTCCTCCAAAACCTTCTACAATACTCATCCAAGTACCAGCCATAGATGTTATGTGTAAACCTTCTTCTACTTCGTGATTGTAATCATCTAAATCTAAACGAGATGTTCTTAAATAGAACGTATACGCTTGCTCCATTCTATCTAATTTGGCAGCCTGAATACTGTGTACACAAGGTGAAAGTGAACTTTCGTGCACTGTAAATGGCTCGTAAAAATCGAAATGACGCTCTAATTCTTCAGTAGAAAAATGATCTTCGAACATATAGAAACCTTGTAAAGTATCAGCTTGTTTTATGTAAGGAGAACGTAAAATTCTGTCCCAACTCCATTTCTGGTTAATTGGTCTTTGACTTTGATCTAAATCTGCAACAGTGATTAATTCTTTGTCTAAGAAACCATCTTGTTGTAAGTAAACATTGTGTTTTTCAGAAAAAGGGAAATACATATTATCTGCCACATTTTTCCAAGAAGCCAATTCTTCATCAGTAATATTTACTTTTTCTTTAATTCTGATATAATCAGAAATATGATCGTTTTTAACAATATCAATATTTTCTAATGCATATTCTATACACCATTTTGCGATGTAATTTGTGTAGAAATTATTGTTGATGTTATTCTCATATTCATTTGGTCCTGTTACACCTAACATTACAAACTTATCTTTATCTGTAGAAAAGTTGACTCTTTGATGCCAAAAACGTGCAATACCAATTAAAACTTCTAATCCTTTTTCTGGAATGTAAGTATAATCTTCTGTAAAACGATGGTAATTATAAATAGCAAATGCGATTGCTCCATTTCTATGGATTTCTTCGAAAGTGATTTCCCATTCGTTATGACATTCTTCACCATTCATAGTAACCATTGGGTACAAAGCAGCTCCGTTTTTAAAACCAAGTTTTTCTGCATTTTCAATCGCTTTTTCTAAATGATTATACCTGTACTCTAACAAAGTTCTTGCAACAGATTGATCTTTGGTTGCCATATAAAAAGGAATACAATAGGCTTCTGTATCCCAATAGGTACTTCCTCCATATTTTTCTCCTGTAAATCCTTTAGGCCCTATATTTAAGGAAGCATCTGTACCTAAATAGGTTTGATTTAATTGAAAAATATTAAAACGAATACCTTGTTGTGCTTTTACATCGCCTTCTATGGTGATGTCTGACATGCTCCAGATTTTAGCCCAAGCTTCTTTTTGTTTTGCCAACAAAGCATCAAAACCTAAACTAACAGCTTTGTCTAAAGCCGTTTTTGCAGCTGCAACTAATTCATCTTTATGGTGATTGCGATCAACAACATAACCTCCAAATTTATGGATAGAATAAGTTTGATCTTTTTTAATTTCTTGTTGATATTTATTAGCTGTATAATTATTAGATTGTTCATTAACACAATTTGTAATAATTTCATTTGGACCAATAAATATTTTAGATTCCATAAAAGTACACGTATAGAAATGTGTTTTCATGGTTCTTGCCTCTATAAAAGATTGATGATTGTCTTGCGAAACTTGTAAAACATCCCAAAATTGATCATCCCAATTGGTATCTTCATTAGTAATACCAGCATCTAAATAAGGAATATAAGTAATATTAACATCGTTACTTAAAGGCGTAATACTGTAATTAATTGCCCCTATTTCATCTAAATCTAAACTTAAAAAACGTTTGGTATCTACTTTAATTTTGATGTCGTTTTGTAAAACAGCCTCAAAACTTCTAGACAACCAACCTTCTTGCATGTTTAGTTCTCTTTTAAAATTTAAAACTTCTTTACACGTATGTAAATCTAGTTTTTCATCATTTATTAAAACGTTAATTCCTATCCAATTTGGAGCATTTAAAACTTTTGCAAAATACTCTGGATATCCGTTTTTCCACCATCCAACACGTGTTTTATCAGGATAATAAACACCTGCAATATAACTTCCTTGAAAAGTAGGACCTGTATATTCTTCTTCAAAATTTGCCCTTTGTCCCATAGCACCATTACCAATGCTAAATAAACTTTCTGAAGATTTTACCATTTCTGCATCGAATCCTTCTTCAAGAATCGACCACTCATTTGGTTGTATATAAACTTGATTCATTTTATTTTTCTATTAAATCTTTAATAAAATTGGTACTGATTTCTGTGAAATCATTAAAATTAAATTGCGCTTCTGTAAGCACGTTTTTATCACCAATACCAATACTTATCATTTGAGCAGCATTTGCTGCTTGTACACCAGCAACTGCATCTTCAAAAACCACACATTCATCTGCATTAACATCTAATTGTTTTGCGGCTAATAAAAACACTTCTGGATCTGGCTTTGCTTTGGTAACATGATTACCGTCTACAATTGCATCAAAATAAGGTAACAGACCTACTTTTTCTAGAATAGGTTTTGCATTTTTACTTGCAGATCCTAAAGCAATTGGTATGTTATTTTCTTTTAAAAAGGCTAATACTTTTGGCACATCAGGTAGTATTTCTGATGCATCCATAT
The DNA here is from genome assembly GCF_001975665.1 of Polaribacter reichenbachii. Taxonomy (NCBI): domain Bacteria; kingdom Pseudomonadati; phylum Bacteroidota; class Flavobacteriia; order Flavobacteriales; family Flavobacteriaceae; genus Polaribacter; species Polaribacter reichenbachii. Next base: position 3,821,679 of record NZ_CP019419.1, read on the forward strand.
TTTTTATAAATTCTAAATAATCGACATTTTTGTCAATCATCCATTTATCAAACTCTTCTTGTGTTGCTTCTCTTTTTCCAATTTCTAATAAAATTTCTAAACAGCGTTTTCTACTCACTCCTTTAAAGAGTTCGTTTTGTTCTTCTGTAAATTCGAAACCTAATTGGTTAGCTAATTTTTTCCAAGCTAAATAATGATATTTGGCAGTGTCTACGATTACACCGTCCAAATCAAAAATAAATCCTTTTTTCATTTAATTTGTTTTTACCACATCATCTACATCTTTTACTTTGTAGACTAACGCTGCTGCGATTAAGAAACTAATACCGCTAATAAGTAATGCAAAGATTGCCTGATTGTTATAAGCGTATTTTACTAATGGACCACCAATTAAGGCGTTAATAATTTGAGGAATTACAATGAAGAAATTAAAAATCCCCATATAAACTCCCATTTTTTTAGCGGATATAGAACCTGCTAAAATTGCATAAGGCATAGCTAAAATACTTGCCCATGCAATACCTACACCAATCATTGAAACTATTAACCAGTTTTCGTTTGGCATAATATAAATTGATAATAGACCTAAACCACCAATAATTAAAGAAACAGAATGCGTTCTTTTTCTTCCTATTTTCTTAGCGATATATGGTAAAGCAAATGCATAAAGTGCTGAGACTAAATTGTAGATACCAAATAGAATACCAACCCAATCTCCTGCATTTTGATAAGTTTTACTGCTGCTATCTGTAAAAGGCAACCCATAAATGTGTTGCGCTATTGCAGGCGTAGCAAAAACCCACATCCCAAAAAGACCAAACCAAGAAAAGAACTGCACCCAACTTAATTGACGCATTGTTGTTGGCATTTTTTTGAAATCATCAAAAATATCCATCAAACTAGAGTTTTCTTCTTCGTCTGTAGAAATAGCATCTGAATCTTGATCAAAACTTGCTAATTCTTCTGGAGAGTACTCTTTAGTAGTGAAAATTGTTACTAAGATCGAAATAATTAAAATTGCAGCACCAATCACAAAAGACCAGATAAGATTTTGAGGCACAACTCCAGATGAAGTTTCGTTAGAAACGCCAAACCAATTTGTAAGTGCATATGGCAACCAAGAACCAACTACGGCTCCAAAACCAATTAATGCAGTTTGTACACTAAATCCTAAAGTTCTTTGATCTGTTCTTAAATTATCGCCAACAAGAGCTCTAAAAGGCTCCATAGCAACATTAAAAGAGGCGTCCATAATCATTAACATTCCTGCACCAACCCAAAGAGCGGGTAAAAATGCAATAAATAGATCTGCTTGTGGCATTAAAATTAATCCGATAGAAGCTAAAATTGCTCCAACTAAAAAGTAAGGTTTTCTTCTTCCAAATTTTCCCCAAGTTTTATCGCTGTAATGCCCAATTATTGGTTGAACAATTAACCCCATTAAAGGTGCTATAATCCAGAACCAAGAAAGTTCATGAACATCTGCTCCAAAAATTTGTAAAATTCTACTTGCGTTAGCATTTTGAAGGGCAAAACCCATTTGTATTCCTAGAAATCCAAAACTCATGTTCCAGATTTGCCAGAAGCTTAATTTACGCTTTTCCATTATCGTAATTATTAGTTTATACGATAAGTGCTTAGACTTATCAATTAATAAATTTTGTGGAATGTAATTTATTGATAAATCTTAATTATGTAACAAAGATATATTATTTTTATCAAGTTGATAAAAACTAAGGTAAATTTCTACGACGACGGTTTCGTAGATTCTCGTAACTTTAAATCGCTCGAAATCACAATTTTTTTCGGGCTATAAACTTCAGATTCTTTTTCAATTCTTTCTATTAAAAGCTCTACTGATTGTTTACCCATTGTAAACCCATGTTGTGCTATTGTTGTGATAGATGGAGAGGAATATTCTGATATTAAACCGTCTGTAAAACCAATGACAGAGAAGTCTTCTGGTACTTTTAGCCCTTTTTCTTTAGCAATTCGAATAGCATTAGCAGCATAAATTTCATTTACTGCAAAAACACCATCAATGTCTAAGTTAAATACTGGTTCTATTTGTTTTCTAACATCAAGATTTTCATCAATCTCAATAATTAGATTGTTATTCGTTTTAATGTACTCTTCTATTAAAGCTTTTTCATAACCTTGTCTTCTTAAAGTGCCAACATTTACGTGTTTTGGAGTAGTAATCAAAGCTATTTTTTTTCTACCATTATCTAACAAATGTTTAGTAGCCTTATAACCTGCACCTACATCATCTACAACCACTTTATCACATAAGATATCGTCTACTACCCTATCGAATAAAACTAAAGGAATCTCTTCAGAAACCAAATCTGTAAAGTGCTTATAATCCTTATTTTTTAAGGTTTCATTAGCTATAGAAACAATTAAACCATCGACACTACCATTAGATAAAACTTTTAAAGTTTCTACTTCTTTTGCATAAGATTCATTAGAAAAACAAACCATAATGTGATAACCTTTTTCTATAGCACCTTCTTCTATTCCCATGATTACAGTAGAAAAAAAATGATGAACAATTTTAGGTAAAATAACCCCAATAACTTTTGTTTTTTGATTTCTTAATTGAAGTGCTAAACTATTTGGTTTGTAATTATAGAGATTTGCATAAGCTTGTATTTTATCTTTTGTTTCTTTACTAATCTCATGACTATCCTTTAAAGCTTTAGACACTGTAGATGTTGAAACCCCTAATTCTTTGGCAATTGTTTTTATGGTAATTTTTTGCTTCATTTTTTTCTAAAAAGGCAATTTTAAGCGTTAAATATTACTAATTTAATGATTTTTAACAAAAAAGTTGTTAACACGAAACCGTTTTCGTGACTTTTATCATATTGATTACAGGCTTCTTGTTTCTATATTTACAATGTGGAATGTGAATTTATTGTTAAGTCGAAATCAAATTTACAGTTATTATTTAACAAATTATACATGAAAAAATTTAAATTATTGTTAATTGGAATTCTTTTGACTTCATCATTTACAATGTTTGCTCAGCAAACCATAAATGGTGTTGTAAAAGAAAAAGCAACAGGTGAGCCTTTACCTGGTGTTAGTATTTTGGTTAAAGGTACAACAAAAGGTACTCAAACCGATTTTGATGGAAACTTTTCTTTAGACAAAGTTAAAACTGGAGATATTTTAGTCTTTAACTATCTAGGATTTGCTGATTTAGAAGTAACAATTGGAACTAATTTTAATATTGAAGTAGCACTAACTGAATCTTCTGAGCAATTAGATGAAATCGTTGTAGTAGGTTATGGTTCTATTAAAAAAGAAGATTTAACAGGTACAACAGACTTATTAACTAGCGACGACTTTAATAAAGGTCCAATTGTTTCTGCACAATCTTTAATTAGTGGTAAAGTTGCTGGTGTAAATGTAATTGCTGGTTCTGGTGCTCCTGGAGATGGACAAACGATTAATATTCGTGGTACAGGTTCTTTATCTTTAACTAGCCAACCATTATATGTAATAGATGGTATTCCTTTAGATAATGGTGGAGTTGGTGGATCTAGAAATCCATTAAACTTTATCAACCCAAATGATATTGAAACTTTTGTGGTTTTAAAAGATGCTTCTTCTACTGCTATTTATGGTTCTAGAGCTGCAAATGGGGTAATATTAATTACTACTAAAAAAGGTAAAGACAGAGATTTTAAATTCAATATTAGTTCTCAAACAACGGTTTACACGTTAAGAGATAAAGTAGATGTTTTATCTGCGGATCAATTTAGTACATTAATCAACGATATTGGTACACCGAATCAAATTGCTTTGTTAGGTAATGCTAATACAGATTGGCAAGAAGAAATTTATACTACAGCAATTGGACAAGATCATAACTTTAGTGCATTAGGTAACCTTTATGGTGTGCCAATGAGAGCTTCTTTAGGATACTCTGAACACGAAGGTATTTTAAAAGGTGATAATTTAGCACGTACAACTGCTTCTATTAACTTATCTCCTTCTTTTTTAGATGATCATTTAAAAGTAGATCTTAACGCAAAAGGAATGTACACAGAAAATACATTTGCAAATAGAGGTGCAATAGGTGGTTCTATTTCTTTTGATCCTACTCAAGCTATTTTCGATCCAAATTCTCAATATGGTGGTTATTTTGCTTGGTTAGATGCAGGTACAGGAAACCAAAATAATTTAGCACCTACAAATCCTATTGCATTATTAGATTTAATAGATGATACTGCAGAAATTAGACGTTTAGTAGCAAATGCGAAAATAGATTATAAAATACATGGTTTAGAAGATTTAACTGCTACAATTAACTTAGGTTTTGATACTTCAAATAGTCATGGTAGAACTATAACTTCTGAATTAATACCAACTTCGGATGCAACTTTTAATGGTTCATTAACCAGCTTTGTTCAAAAATCAGACAATAAAGTTTTTGACGCTTATTTAACTTACACAAAAACTTTTAATGAAGCACATAATTTAACAGTGGTTGGTGGTCATGCATATCAATCTTTTGAATATGACAATTATAGTTTTGATAGTGAAGCACAAGAAGATGGTAACACTTTCGAATTTGTAGACAAATCTAAAAATGTATTATTATCATATTTTGGTAGAGCTAATTACGATTATAAAGGTAAATACTATTTAACTGCAACTTTAAGAGCAGATGCTTCCTCTAAATTAAATCCAGATGATCGTTGGGGAATTTTCCCATCATTTGCAGCAGCTTGGAGTATTCATAAAGAAGCTTTTATGGAAGATTCTTTCTTTAACGAATTAAAATTAAGAGTTGGTTATGGAGAAATAGGTAACATTAATGGTTTAGGAGATTATCAATTTTTAACAAGATATAATGGTAGTACAGATACTGCTAATTATCAATTTGGTAGTGCTTTTTACCAAACATTTAGACCAGAACCAATTAACAAAGACTTACGTTGGGAAGTAGGTAAAACATTTAACCTTGGTATGGACTTTGCTTTTCTTGATAGAAGAATTTCGGGTTCTGTAAATGCTTATATTAAACAAACTAACGACCTTATTGCAAGTTCAATCGTAGATCCTTTTACAAATTTTGGAAACAGAATTAATGCCAACATTGGTAATATGGAAAACAGAGGTTTAGAATTTAACATTAATGCTACACCTATAAGAACTGATAATTTTGAATGGTCTGTGAATTATAACATCTCTTTAAACGATAATGAAATTACACAATTATCTGTAGATCAACCTCAAGGAGGAATATCAACAGGTGTTGGTAATAATGTTCAAGTTCATAGAGAAGGAGAAACTGCAAATAGTTTTTATGTTTTTCAACAAGTTTATGGTGCAGATGGTAAGCCTTTAGAAGGTGTTTTTGTAGATAGAAATAATGATAACACCATTAATGATGATGACAAATACATTAACGAAGATCCTTTTGCTGATGTTTTAATGGGCTTTAACACCAATATAAATTATAAAAATTGGGATTTTTCTATACAAACAAGAGCAAGTTTTGGTAACTATATGTATAATGATGTAGCTGCAAACAGAGGTGTGCAAATAAATGCTACAAATAATAATATATTATCAAACTTACATTCAGATTATTACAACAGTGGTTTTACTGTAATTAGTGATAAAACTGCTTTAAGTGATCATTTTGTACAAGACGCATCTTTCTTTAAGATTGATAACATTTCTCTTGGTTATACTTTAGACAAGATTAAAAACACAACATTCAGATTCTACGGATCTTTACAAAATGTTTTAATTGTAACAGATTATGATGGTTTAGACCCAGAAATTAATTTAGGTATTGATAATAATTTTTACCCAAGACCTAGATCTTTTGTCTTAGGTGCAAACATTAACTTTTAAATAAAAAATAATGCAACAAAAATTTAAATATTTAATTGTAATCATGTTATTCTCCTTAGGAGTAATATCATGTCATGAAGACTTAAATCAATCTCCTATTGATCCAGATAGTTTTACAGAAGAAGATGTGTTTTCTAACGCAACAGATGCACAAGGCGCATTAGCTAAATTATACGCTAGTTTAGCATTAACAGGGCAACAAGGCCCTGCAGGACAAGCAGATATTGCTGATATTGACGAAGGTTTTTCTCAATATTCAAGAATGTTATTTAACCTAAACGAATTAACTACAGATCATGCAGTTGTTGGTTGGGGAGATGCTGGTTTGCCAGATTTACATGGACAATATTGGTCTGGTAGTAACGATTTTACAGAAGCAATGTATTATAGATTAGCTCAAGAAGTTTCTTTTTGTAACTCATTTATAGACAATGCTGCTATTTTAACAGACACAGAAGTTGCGGCTTATATTGCAGAAGCTCGTTTTTTAAGAGCTTTCGCTTACTATAATCTTATGGATTTATATGGGAGTGTTCCTTTAGTTACTCAAGTAACAACAGAATTACCAGAGCAAGCTACAAGAACTGAGTTATTTAATTTTATAGAATCTGAATTATTAGAAATTGCAGATGATTTAAAACCAAGTGGTTCTAATGAATATGGTAGAGTAGATCAAGTTGCGGCTTGGGCTTTATTATCTAAATTATACTTAAATGCTGAAGTTTTTACAGGAACTCCAAGATATGCAGAAGCTGTAACATTTTCTAACAATGTAATGTCATCTAGTTACACCATTAACACAAATGATGCTAATGGAAATGGTACTGCTTATGATGAGTTGTTTTTAGCTGATAATAATACGAACGGAGCTCAAAACGAATTCATTTTTACTTTAAATTTCGATGGATTAAGATCTCAAACTTATGGAGGTTCTACGTTTTTAGTTCACGCTGCAATTGGTGGTAGTATGAATGCTACAGAATTTGGTGTAAATGGTGGCTGGGGAGGCTTAAGAACTACAAAAAGTTTAGTTAATAAATTTGATGTAGATGTTACCACTCTTAATCCAAATTTAGGTCCAGTATCTAATTGGGGGATTATTGGTGATGCAACACCAAATGGATGGAATGATCCTGATACAAAAATGTATGAAACAGGTACAGATACTTATGCAATTTATGCAAATTTAACTCCAGGTGAATTAAAATTTAGAAGAGATGGTGCTTGGACAGTTAATTATGGAGATGATACTGTTGATGGTACTTTAGAAGCTGGTGGTGCTAACATTCCTGTTACAGTTGCTGGTACTTATTACATCACTTTAGATTTAAATAGCTTAACATATGCTATAGCACCATTTGTAGGTGATAGCAGAGGAATGTTTTATAAAGACGGACAATCATTAGAAATTGAGGAGATTCCTACTTTTGAAGACGGTTATGCTGTAACAAAGTTTAAAAACTTAGATTCTAATGGTAACCAAGGTTCTGATGCTGCTGGTGATTTTGTAGATACTGATTTACCATTAATTAGATTAGCAGAAATTTACTTAAACTACGCAGAAGCTGCTCTTAGAGGTGGTGGTGGAGATTTAGGTTTAGCTGTTACTAAAATTAATGAACTTAGAGAAAGAGCTTTTGGAAACTCTAGTGGTAATATAACAAGTGGAGATTTAACTTTAGATTTTGTTTTAAACGAAAGATCTCGTGAGTTATACTGGGAAGGTCAAAGAAGAACAGATTTAATAAGATATAACTATTTTACAACAGACGCTTACCTATGGCCTTTTAAAGGAGATTCTAAAGATGGTACAAGTGTAGAAGATTATAGAAATATTTTCCCTTTACCAAATAATATTATAACAACTAATCCTAATTTAACTCAAAATCAAGGATACTAATAAATAAAGACATGAAAAAAATATTAAATTCATTATTCGCTCTAATTATTGTATCAATTGGTTTTACCAGTTGCGAAGATATTAGCGATCGAGTAATATTAAATGAAAACGTAGAAGCAACAACAGAACTTATTGTTGTAGAAACTACACCTATTGTACTTTTAGAAGCAAATCAAGATATTATTGCTTTAAATACAAATTGGGCTGAACCAGATTACGGTTTTAATGCTGCACCAACTTATAAAGTTCTTGTAGATTTAGCTACAGGAGATTTTAGTAACGCAGCAACTATAGATGTAGGAGACGATTTAGAAAAGTCTTTTAGCACATTAGAGTTAAACTCTATTGCTTTAGGTTTAGGAGCAGAAGCGGATATGGCTTCAGATTTATCAATTAAATTACAAGGTTTTGTTGGTGGTCAATTATTAATAAATTCTGATGCTAAAACAATTAATGTAACTCCATATTCTAGTATTTTAGATTTATCTACTACTTGGGGTGTTGTTGGTTCTGCTGCAAATGATTGGGGAGCAACTCCAGATTTACCATTCTTTACCACAAGTGAGTCTGGTGTTTTAGTAGCGTATGTTACTTTAATTGATGGAGAAATTAAATTCAGAGAAAACAATGATTGGGCAAACAATTATGGTGATACTGGTGTAGATGGAACTTTAGAAGCAGGTGGAGATAACATTAAAGTAAATCCTGGTTCTTATAAAATTCTTTTCAATTTAAACGACCTTACTTATACTATCGAAGAATTTACAATTGGTATTGTAGGTTCTGCATATAACGAATGGGGAGCAACTCCAGATTATGCATTAACTTATGATCCTTATTCTGATCAATTTAGAGGAATCGTAAAATTAGAAGATGGTGAAATGAAATTTAGACTGAATAATGAATGGACAACTGCTTATGGTGCCGGTTCTGCTGGATTTCTAGACACTTCTGGAGGCAATATTGCTACAACCGCAGGCAGATATATTGTAACTGTAAATTTAAATGATTTATCTTATTCATTAGATCCAATTGAAAATATCTGGGGTCTTGTGGGTTCTGCTTACAATGATTGGGGTACCACTCCTGATGCAATTTTTACAAGAGATTGGTCGCAACCAAATGATGATATTTGGGTTCTAAATAATGTTACTCTTTTAGACGGAGAATACAAATTTAGAGCAAATGAGGCTTGGGCTTTAAACTATGGTGATACTGGTGCAGATGGAACTCTAGATAACGGAGGTGATAATATCGTTTCAGTAGCTGGAACTTACTCTTTTGTTTTAGATTTTACAGATCCAGACAACCCTACTTACACAATAAATTAAGTTTTTTTTTAACTTAACAAAGGCTACCATAGGTAGCCTTTGTTTTTTAAAATCGATACAATATGAAAAAAATTACGATTCTATTTTTATTAATCAGTTCTTTAGGATTTAGTCAAATTACCATTACACCAAACCCTTTTGATATCAATGCTTCTATTACAATTAGTTTAGATGCTAATAGTGCAGCTACAGATTGTAATGGATTAAATAATCCTACAAAAGTATATTTACATTCTGGGGTTGGTAAAACAAACGATGCTTGGAGCACAAGTGTTATTGGTAATTGGGGGCAAGATGATGGTGTTGGGCAAATGACTTACAATACGACCAACAATCGTTGGGAAATTACTTTTATACCTAAATCGTATTATGGTTTAACAGATTCTGAGGCTGCATCAATCACCAATATGGGTATGGTTTTTAGAAACGCTGCTGGTAATCAAGAATTAAAAGACAATGGTTGTTCCGATTTTATTTTTAACGTAGGTTCTTTTCAATTAACACTTAATTCTCCATCAACAACAACTTCCATTTTAAATTCTGGTGAAACCTTAGCTATAAATGCAACTGCATCTTTACCTGCAAACTTCAATTTAAAAGCAAATGGTGTATCTATAGATCAAAAAACAAATCTAACTTCTTATAGTTTTTCTCCAACTGTTACCCAAAACACAACTTTTGTTTTAGAAGCTACAAATAACGGAGAAACAAAAAGCTCTACTTTTCAAGCTATTGTAAAACCAACGCTTACAGAAGCTGATGTGCCTACTGGAATGAAAGACGGAATTAACTTAAATTCTACAGACAATACAAAAGCAACTTTAGTATTTTACGCTCCAGATAAAGACTTTGTTCACGTAATTGGTAGTTTTAACAATTGGGAAATCAATGACGCATATCTACTAAAAAAAGATAGTAGTTCAGACCGTTTTTGGATAGAACTTACAGGCTTAACACCACAAACAGATTATTCTTATCAATATATTATTAATGCCGATTTAAGAGTTGCAGACCCATACTCTACTGTGGTTTTAACAGAATCTAATGATCAATATATAGATGATGTTACGTATCCAAATTTGCCAAGTTATCCATCAGGAGAAACAAATCACGCAGTTACTTTATTAAGAACTGGTGATGCTGATTACGTTTGGCAAAACAAAAATTTTACGAAACCTGCAAAAACAGATTTAGTTATTTACGAACTTTTAATTAGAGATTTTGATGCTTTACATAGTTATGATGCTGTAAAAGCTAGATTAGATTATTTACAAGATTTAGGTATCAATGCAATTGAATTTTTACCTGTTATGGAGTTTGATGGTAATGAATCTTGGGGATATAATCCATCTTTTCATATGGCTTTAGACAAGTATTATGGAACCACAACTGCTTTTAAACAGTTTATTGATGAATGCCACAGAAGAGGCATTGCAGTAATTATTGATGTTGCTTTTAATCACGCTTCTGGTCAAAATCCGTATTACAGAATGTGGAACACAGACAATGGTGGTTATGGTGGCCAAGCAAGTACAGATAGCCCATTTTTTAACCCAATTGCAAGACATTCTTACAGCGTTTTTAACGATTACAATCACTCTAAACAAGCTGTAAAAGACTATGTGAAAAGAGTTTCTCAATATTGGATTGATGAATATAAAATTGACGGTTTTAGATGGGATTTAACCAAAGGATTTACTCAAAATTGTACTGGTAGCGATGCTTGTACTAATGCATATCAACAAGACAGAGTTGATGTTTTAAAAGAATATGCAGACTATCAATGGGAAATTGATCCTGATTTTTATATCATTTTTGAACATTTAGGAGGAAATACAGAAGAAACTGAATGGGTAAATTATAGATTAGATGAAGGCAAAGGAATTATGGTTTGGGGTAACCACAATCATCAATACAATCAAGCAACAATGGGCTTTGGTAGCGATGCAGATTTTTCTTGGATTTCTTATAAAAACAGAGGTTGGTCTGTGCCAGCAAATGTAAGTTATATGGAAAGCCATGATGAAGAAAGGTTAATGTACAAAAACTTACAATATGGTAATTCTAGTGGAAGTTACAGCGTTAAAAACACAAGTACAGCTTTAGATAGAGAAGAATTGGCGGGTGCATTTTATTTTACAGTTCCTGGACCAAAAATGATTTGGCAATTTGGCGAATTAGGTTACGATATTTCTATCGATCAAAATGGAAGAACTGGTAATAAACCTATTTTATGGAATTATTTTGATAATCAAGATAGAAAAGATGTTTACAATACTTGGTCTAAATTAATTCAGTTAAAATTAAAGTTTGATATTTTTGAAGCGTCTGATTTTACAATGGATGTAGGTAATTCTAATGGTTTAAATAAAATTCATTTAACTGATGATACTGCTCAAGAAATTCAATATGTTACTATTATTGGTAATTTCGGAGTTACCACTCAAAACATAGCTCCTGCTTTTCAAAAAACCGGAGTTTGGTATGATTTACTAAATGATGATCAAACCATAAATGTGAATAATGTAAATGATGTAATTTCTTTAGCTCCTGGTGAGTTTAAAGTTTACGGAAATCATCAAGCAGCATTATCAACAGAAGATTTATTTTTAGAAGATGAAGTTATGGTATATCCAAATCCTGCAAGAAATTCATTTAAATTAAACATCAATACAAACAGTGTTCGTGTTTATGATATGAATGGTAAAAAAGTGATGGATTTTTCTGGAAGTTTTAGTGCAAATGAAACTTTTAACATTCAACAATTAAATAAAGGTATTTACTTTTTAGAAGTTAAAAACCCTGATGGAAAAGCCTACAAAAAATTAATAATTGAATAAATATTTTTAGAATAAAAGAGTTGTTTTAAAGCAACTCTTTTATTTTTTTTACGGTTTCATTAATTTCTTCTTTGGTAGTATATTTAGAAAAAGAAAAACGTACAGAGGTATTATCCGCATCTTTTTCGTTCAAGATTTCAGCAAGCACATGAGAACCTAAACTACTTCCACTTTGGCAAGCAGAACCTCCAGAAACTGCAATTCCTGCCATATCTAAACTAAACAAAAGCATAGCATTATTAACAGGAAAACGTACATTTAAAATCGTATAACTGCTTTGACCTAAATCTGAAGAACATCCATTAAATTGAATGTCATCAGAAATATTTTTTAGTTCAGAAATAAAATAAACTTTTAAACTTTCTATATAATTTTTATCTTTTTCTAAATTATTATAAGCAATTGTTAAAGCTTTATCCATACCTAAAATACTGTGCACATTTTCTGTACTAGACCTTGCTCCTCTTTCTTGATCTCCTCCATGTAACATTGGTAAAATACCAAATCCCTTTCTAAAATAAGCAAATCCAACACCTTTTGGTCCGTGAAATTTATGAGCACTTGCCACAATAAAATCGATTGGAGTTTTTTGTAAATCTAAATGATAATGGCCAATAGCTTGCACAGTATCTGAATGAAATAAAGCATCATATTTTTTACAAATTCTACAAATTTCATCTGCAGGTAAAATCCTACCAATTTCATTATTTATATGCATTAAACTCACTAGTGTTTTATGATCTGAATCTGATAATAATTCTTCTAAATGAATTAAATCTACACATCCAAACTCGTCAACATTTACAAAATCTAATTGTATATTTTGTGTTTTTTCTAAAAACTCGCAGGTATGTAAAACTGCGTGATGTTCTGTTTTAGCGGTAATAATCTGTTGAACATCTAAATTTAAAACAGCATTTTTTAAAATTAAATTATCGGCTTCTGTACCACCAGCTGTAAACACAATTTCGCTAGCAGTTACATTAAAATGTTTGGCAATATTTTTTCTGGCTGTTTCTACAGCAGATTTTGCTTTTCTACCAAATTGATGCGTAGAAGACGGATTCCCGAAAAATTCTTGCATAGAATTATGCATTAATTCTAAAACCTCATCATCAATTTTTGTGGTGGCTGCATTGTCTAAATAAATAGCTTTCATAGTACAAAAATACAACTAATTCGCATTCTGATATACATAAACTTCAGTAGCGCCTAAACCATATTTCTTATAAGAAGCATCGTAATATTTTACAGGATATTTATTCAGCAAATAATGAAGTTCTGTTTTTAAAACGCCTTCTCCTACTCCATGAATAAATACAATTTTAGAAATTCTTTTATTAATTGCGTATTCAATTTTTCTTTTTGCGGTATCTAATTGTAAGTTTAGCATATCGTAATTATCTAAACCTCTTGTAGATTTTATTAATTGATTAATGTGCAAATCAACTTCTAAAATCACTTCGTTTTTATCTTTAACAAAAGCGCTTTTTTTCTTTTTTGGGGAGGCCATTTTTTGTTTTAAAAATGGATTATTAATGTCAGAGAATTTAGTGAGTTCGTGTTGCTCTTTTTCAATCTTAACCAATTCATAACTTTTGAAAATAAAAACCATTTCATCATCTGTTTTTATGGTAATATTTTCACCATCAATATTGGTGATTATCCCTTTTAAAACATCATCTAAAACCGCTACTTTATTTCCAATTTCTAAACGCATTCTTAACATTATATTAATTAACAAAAATACAATTTTAGTCTAATTTTGTTGGAAAATAATGGGAATATGCTGAAAACTTCAAATACCTCTACTAAAAACTTTTTTGAAAATTCTTATAAAAAACTTTCAATTTCTGAAGATAGAACAAAGATACTGTTAAAAATAGCAGAAACTATAGCCAAAGAGTATGTAAATAATGAAGTTGTTAATTTAAATTTTATTTGCACACACAACTCTAGAAGAAGTCAAATGGGGCAAGTTTGGAGCTATTTTGCAGCCTATTATTTTAACCTAAATATTAATGCCTTTTCTGGAGGTACAGAAGTTACCGCTTTTTACAGAAAAACAGTAAAAACTTTGCAAAAAGCTGGTTTTTCTTTTCAGTTATCAGATTTTTCTCATCAAAACCCTACTTATCAAATTTCTTTTGAAGGCTCTTTTAGTCATATTTTAGGTTTTTCAAAACTATACAGCAATCCTATAAATAAAGAACCATATATGGCTATTTTAACTTGTAATGATGTAGATAGAAATTGCCCTTTTATTTCTGATGCTACACATCGTTTTGCATTGCCTTTTTTAGACCCAAAATTCTCTGATGGAACTACTGAACAAGAAGAAGTTTATCTACAAACAAATACCCAAATTGCTGGTGAAATCTATTTAATTTTTGATCAAATTAAAAAATTACTTTCTTAAGATTAAAAATAACAAAGGTTATGAATTAACCATCTTGTATTTCTTTTAAAATTAAGATCGATGTGAAACATAATTTCGTGAGAACTTAAATTACCACCCAATGTAGAAAATCGATGATCGTAAGCATAACCAATTCTAAATTTCTTATTTAAAATTACACTGAATAAAGCACTTACAGAACTTTTATGACGATAAGACAAACCACCTTCTACCATATCTTTATACAAGAAATTTGTATTTATATCTACAGATACTGGTAAGTTTTTTGTGTATCTAACCATTGTTGATGGTCTAAACATTACATTTTCTGATAGTTTAAACAAAACTCCACTAGATAAAAAATAATTTGGGTTGGTTGCCAAGCTACCTTTATTATAATTATCTTCTATATAAAATTGCGGGGTTTCTAATAAATAAGGCACAGATAAACCAATATAAAACTTTCTATTGTAAAATAAAGCCCCAAAACCTACATTCGAAAAATTACCAGAAGTAGATGCGTAAACATCGCTATCTGGAGTTATACCATCAAATAAATTATTATTAAAAAAGGTAAAACCTCCTTTTAAACCCAAGGCAATTCTACTATATCTAGAAGTTATTAATGTATAAGATGCATCTAAATTTAAATTTGTTGTTTCTGATAAACCAATTTTATCGTTTACAACTGTTAAACCAAAACCTAAGCCTTTTCTTGTTCTTGCATTTAAAGAAAATGTATTTGTTTTTGGTGCACCTTCTACTCCAACCCATTGTTGACGAGTTAGAATTGATGCGCTTAACTCTGCTCTATACCCCACAAATGCTGGGTTAATTATTTGCATATTATACAAATATTGCGTGTAATGTGGTACTTGCTGGCTTTGCATTTTTATACTTAAAAGGCAAGCAACTAGAAGTACTAAGCTTATTTTAAACTTAGTACTAATATTTAAGATAACTTTAGTTTCCTGAGTCATTATCTTATTAATTGAATAAATTTAGTAATAGGTTTTGATGATCCATCATTAAAATCTAATTGATAAAAATAGACACCTGTTGGTGCAGGATTGCCATTATATGTTCCATCCCACCATAAAGGATTTACATTTCCATTATTACTGTAATTGTAAATTTCGTTTCCTTGACGATTGTAAATCGTTAATTTAAAGTTTGGATAATCTTCTATTCCAGATATTTCGAAAACATCACTTATACCATCACCATTTGGTGAAAACAAATTAGGGTAATCATTATCTTTTATAATACCTGTACCTCTTGGAGCAGTTATGTTTGCCACATTAAAACTAAATAAATCTGCTTGTAAATACATTGTTTCTGTATCTTCGTTTAAATTATCGTTTAACGTTTTTACTGCTTGCGTTATTGTTGATGAATATGCAGGTATTGTAACTTGTTCAGAAATTGATTCGTAATCAAAATTACCTGTTGTAGTACCATCAACAGTAATAAAATTTAAATTTATTGGTAGATAATTTTGCATTAATTCATTAGAATCATTTAAAAGATTTATTGTAAAAATTAAGCTTTTGCCTTCCACAGTTTCTTCGTTAGTGATAACTACTAGCGGATTTGGGTCTACATCTACAATTGTAGCAGTTTTGGTTAAATCTTGTGTACCAACATTGTTAGTTTGAACAACACCAACTACATCTAAAGGTTCTTGATCTAACTCATTTAAATTATCTAAAAAAGATGAGATTGAAAATGATACTTCTGTATTTGCATTACTTTCATCAATAGTACCTTCTATAACCAAAACTTCTGAAAATGAATCGTAATCATCTGGACTTATGGCAAAATCGTCTTGAGTATTTACATCAATTTCTATTGGTGTTGAACAAGGATGAGAAATTGTAATAGTATGCGCTAATGCAACTCCTTCATCTTCTAAAGAATTATTCATTATTATGTTTGGGGCAACGTCATTATCTAAAATTGTTCCAATACCGCTAAAATTTGTATTGATTGTGTTGTTGGATGTAATTGTACCATTTAAGGTAAAAAACTCTGTTAACTCGTAGATATTATCTTCTAGAGTTGTTGTAGAAAACTGTTCTGTATTCATTAATGGGGGAATTGTAAATACTGTATTTAAAACACTAAAGTAATCAAAAGGAGCAATTGCAGCATCATATTGCCCAGTTATATTTGTACCATTTGCAGTTGAAAAATTTATGGTGATAGGAAATGCACTTTCTATTAATACTGAATTATCATTTTTTGTTACTAATCTTAAAGTAAAAACAAATTCATTTCCTTCTGATAAACTAACATCATCTATAAGTACAACTATTGCAATAATTTCTCGCCAATCTCTTTCTGGAGTATCTGCATTATCAAAATTTGGAAAACTTTGTGGCGTTTGCCCATTTGTTGGGTTTAATAAACCATCATTATTATCAAAAGCATCATCTAAACCATCATTATCTGCATCAGAATTTGTGGCTACAGTTTCTGCTGTTCCATCACTATTAGTATCCCAACCTTCTATAATATCATCTCTAATATCATTATCTGAGTTTGTATCTATGTAATCTGGAATGTTATCATTTTCAGAATCTATAGGTGTTAATCCATTTGGATAAGCTGTATCTATACCAGCATCAGAAAAAACACCATTTATAGTTACGTAATTGTTAGTAAGTTGCGCTTCTATGTTATCTACAATTCCATCTCCATCAGCATCAATATCTAAAAAATCTGGTTTTGTTGTACCATCAGTATTTGGAATATTATAATTATTTGATGCGTTTGAACCATCATTAGTTTCATTAGAATTATCTAATCCATTAGCCCCAACATTGTTGTTCGTTCGTCCATTATTACTGGTATCATCTAAAGCATTACCTGCTTCTACAATGTCTAAAATTCCATCATTATCACTATCTAAATCAAAATGATTTGGCACACCATCATTATCAAAATCAAAAATATCAACAATTCCATCTGCATTATTATCAGCACCAAAATCGGTATCTCTGTAATTTGGTATAAAATCGGCATCATCATCATCTAAAGGATTTAAACCATCATATTCTAAAACATCTGTAATAGTATCATTATCATCATCTAAATCAATATCATCTATAATACCATCATTATCAGTATCTGTAGAAGCATTTACACTTGTTGCATTAGATGAGAATATTTGTCTATCTAAAGGATCATTAGCTGTAAATGAAGCTGAGTTAGAACCAATACAAGATTCGCTATACAAAACCGTAAATTCGATTGTAATTATTTCTCCTGTTTTTAAAACTCCAGAAGTTCCATCAAACAAATTTGTATCTGATGTACCATTATAATTTAAATTTAAATTCGGATTTGCTGTTGCTGAGGAATTAAAAATTGTAGGTGTAGAAACAGAAAGTATATTACCACCACAAGTACTATTTAAATTATCGGTGATTTGTAATTCGTCTAACTGAACAGAATCACTTGTGTTTTCAATAGTGATTTGATAAGTTATTTCTTCGTGTTCTAAAACACCATCTGGTACTTTTACAACATTGGTAATTGTTTTATTAGTTTTTGATTTTGCATCAAAAATAAATCGCATACCTGCAACCGTACACGTACAATATAAATCTGATGTTATGCTTGCTGATGCTGAATTGGCAAAATAATAACGGTCTAAATGATCGCCTAAACCATCTGACCAACTTACAAAGGTAAAAGCTCTTTTATTTGCATCTGATAAAGCGTCAAAACCATCAGCAATTCCTTGAGTTTGCGACAAACTAGTTTGATTAAAATAGCTATAACTACCATTATCTATTGGACCTATTTTATAATAAATTTCTAAAACTACAGTTTCTCCTGCCGGCAGGATGTTATTTGGGGTTAATAAAGTTGTTTCGTTATTTCCATCATAATTGGTGTTAACTGTAACATCTGGGCCTGAAACTTGAGAGATTAGAAATTCTGTAAAAACAACTCTATTTCTAAAATCGGCTAAGCCCATATTAAAATTAATATTTTGGGCATCTACAGTACCTTCATTTGTTAAAATAACAGTGTTTACGTAGTCGTAAGTTCCATCAAAGTTTACTAAACCAGGAGGATCTAAAGACTGATTATTAAATTCTGGCACATATAAACCTGCAGAAACAACCGCTTCTGTGGTATGAAAATCATTTAAAGTGATATCACTTGTTGCGTTATTGCCTTTGTCTGTATTTACAGTAAGTGTATTTGTAAAATTAATACCAGAACCTGATGGAGTTGGATCTGGCCTTCCATCACAAAAAGGATTTACAGTAACACAAAAACTAACAAAAATTGATTGCCTTGGATAAAGAATTAAATTATTAATAGCATTAGTATTAAAAAAGGAACTTGAACTACCATTTAAAAATGAATTATTAATTGCTGAAATATCATAATCCATAGGAAAATAAGAACCTTCTGCAATATTTTCTACTAAATTATTACTCACTGATGCAGCTTCTACATTTACAATACAACCAGAACCAAAAGCACTTTGTAAATCATCTATTAAATCGATATTTCTAATTAATGCTGGTTCGTGTAAATCTCTAGCATTATTTCTATTTGTAAGTATTAAACTATATACAATTTTATATTCGCCATTTGCATTAAATCCTTGATTACAGCTACCAAGTTCATTTATTTCTAATAAATCTTCAGTAGGCTCTACTGTCATCAATAAATTAGAAGTAGTGGTAAAAGTACCATCAGAAATTGTATATGTAATTGTAGGTACATTACCTGTATAATTTGGTGTGGGTTCAAAAATATAACTACCATCTACTGCAACTGATAACTTACCTTCTGCTAAATTTGCTGTTTGACCTGCATTATATAAAGTTCCATTTACTGAGAATTGAGTAACTGTTACAATATCTTGTACATTAATATCTGTATCATTTGCTAAAACACCTGGTGCTGCAACAGTTAAAGTTGTATTTATATCTACAGTATCATAATCTGTACTCGCTATCGGTGGTTCTGGTGGTAAATAGACCGTTAGATTTAAGTTGGCAGAGCTTTCAAAAACACCATCTGAAATTGTATAATTAATTTCGGAAACATCCCCAGAAAAATTTTGAGTTGGTGTGTACATATAACTCCCATTTTCTGATATAATAATTGAACCTTCTGAAAAGTTGGCTGTTTGCCCTGCATTATAAGTTGAACTGTTTACTGAAAATTCAATAATTTTAAGTTCATCACCATCTAAATCGATATCATTATTTAAAAGACCTGGAGCTAATTCGCTTATAGAAATATCAACAACTGTAGAATTTTCATCATCAATTGCTTCAGGGATATTTTCTACGGAAATATTTAAATCTGCAGTACTTGTAAAATTCCCATCTGAAATTGTATAATTTATGGTTGGTAAATTACCTGTAAAATCTAAAGTTGGTGTATAAGTAAAACTACCATCTGATAATATTAAAATTGCTCCTTCTGTAAAAGTTGCAGTTTGCCCTACATTATAAGTTATTCCGTTTATAGAATACTCAGTAACCACAATAACATCTCCATCTGAATCAGTATCATTATTTAAAATACCAGGTGTTGTAGTAACTAAAGCTGTGTTATTTATAGCAATATAATTATCATTATTTGCAACTGGAGCCACCTTAACAGATATGTTTAAGGTAGCTGAGCTAGTAGAAGTGCCATCTGAAATTATGTAGTTTATATCTGGTAAGTTCCCAGTAAAATTTAAACTAGGAGTAAAACTATAAGCACCATTCTCTGCAATATTTATGGTTCCTTCTGTTAGATTCGCAGTCTGATCCGCTAAAATTGTTACTCCGTTTATAGAAAATTCTGTAACGGTAATTGTATCTCCATCAGCATCAGAATCATTTGCTAAAACTCCAGGAGCAGAGACATTTATGTTTGTATTTATTAGGGCTATGTTTGTGTCATTAACAGCCAAAGGTGCAGTTTGCCCAACAAGTAATTGTGAAACAAATAGCAGAATAATTAGGGTATTAGAAAGTTTTGTTAGCATACTATATTTTTAAAAATGGGGGAATAGTCTAAAGCTAAAAACTATATTTCTAAAGTTTTATCATAAGGAATACTTTTTAAGATATGATTTATCACATTAACTCTAGCTTCAGTTTTTCTATTGGCTCTTATAATTTTCCAAGGAGAAATTTTGGTATTTGTTCTTTCGAACATTGCATTTTTATAACCTGTGTATTGGTCCCATAAATCTTGTGCCTTTTCATCTAGCTTTGTCATTTTCCATTGTTTTAAAGGATCACTTTTTATTTCTGCAAAACGCTTTGCCTGCTCTTTTTTAGAAATAGACATATAAATTTTTACCAAATGAATACCAGATTCTAAAATCATTCTTTCAAAATCATTCACTTGATTCATAAAAATCTCATATTCTTCTGGTGTACAAAAACCATTTACAGGTTCTACTACTGCTCTATTGTACCAGCTTCTATCAAAAAAAACCATTTCACCAGCTTTTGGCAATTGCTCTACATATCTTTGAAAATACCATTGCGATTTTTCGTCTTCAGTAGGTTTTGGCAATGCTACAATTCGCATAAAACGCGGATTTATACGTTCTGTAATTCTTCTTATTGCACCACCTTTACCTGCTGCATCTCTTCCTTGAAAAACAACAATAATTCTTTCGTCGTTATTAATTACCCAAGTTTGCAATCGAATCAACTCAGTTTGTAACTTTTTTAATTTTTTCTGATAATTTATATATCTTAAAGCTCTTTCTACATTTAAAGGTTCTTTAGATAAAAGAGCCAATAAACCTTTTTTAGAGTTTAATTTTTTTAAATCTGATGCACTTAAATTCGTACTCATAAATTTTAATCTATTTGATGAATATTAGAACGATAATAACGCATAACAATATTAGGATCAGGATTTAAAACAGTACCTGCTTCCGTTTTACCTTCGTAATCGAACTGAGATAAAACGTGTCTTATGGCTTCTAATCTTGCTACTTTTTTATCATTAGTTTTTACAATCATCCACGGACTGTAAGTAGTGTGGGTTTTGGTAAACATTTCTTCTTTGTAGTACGTATATTTATCCCAAAGAATTTGCCCTTGTCTATCTACAGGGCTAAATTTCCAACGTTTTAAAGGATCTTCTTTTCTGCCCTCAAAACGTTTTGCTTGTTCTTCTTTAGTTATAGACAGCCAAAATTTAATAATAATTAAACCATCCTCATACATCATATGCTCAAATTCTGGTACTTGCTGTAAAAATTCTTTGTACTGCACATCTGAACAAAAACCCATTACAGGTTCTACAACTGCTCTGTTATACCAACTTCTATCAAAAAAAACAATTTCTCCAGGATTTGGTAATTCTTTAATATATCTTTGAAAATACCATTGTCCTTTTTCTACTTCAGTAGGTTTATTCAAAGCCACTAATCTACTAGAACGTGGGTTTAAATGCTCCATAAATCTACGAATATTACCACCTTTACCTGCTGCATCTCTACCTTCAAAAATTATGGCTACTCTTTTATTATTTTTAGAAACGTAACGTTGTAATTTTACCAATTCTATTTGTAGCATACGTAATTCGTTATTGTACGTATGTGTATTTTTTACCTTAGAGAAAGAAATATTTTTTTCTTTGATTAGGGATAATAATTCATCACTACTCTTTAAATTTTCAAAATCTTCAGCACTTAGAGTTCCCTTTGCAGTCATATCTTTTATTTGATTGGTCTAAAATAAAACCTTTTTTATAATTGCCCTAAAAATTTATAAATTTAAATTGATTCATATATATTTGTCCACAATGAAAAACCGAGTATTTATATTTCTTTTTTTTATATCGCTATCTCTTTTTTCTCAGCAAAAATACTCAAAAGAGATTAGTTTTGTGAGTGATAATGACTTGTATGTTTCTGTGAACTCAGACCGATATTACACAAACGGAATGTTTTTAACCTACAGATATCTGTCAGAAAACAAAAATAAAAACCTAGAAAAAAAGATTTTTGAGTGGCAAATTGGTCATAAAATGTACACAGCATACAGGCCTGTAGTTAAAACTATTAATTTACACGACAGACCATTTGCAGGTTATTTATATGCTGGTTTAGGCTTAAGAAAGGTTTATAAAAATAATAAAATTTTAAATACTTCTGTACAAATTGGTATTATTGGACCCAATGCATATGCTAAAGAACTGCAAGATTTTATTCACGATATTTATGGTTTTGAAGAAGCTACAGGTTGGCAATATCAAATAAAAAATGCCTTCGGATTAAATTTTGGAGCAGAATACACAAATCTTTTAACCGAAAGTAAATCGAAAACTTTTGATATCTCTTGGGTTAACTCTGCTAATTTAGGAACCGTTTTTACAAATATTAATACTGGTTTAAATTTTAGGTTTGGTTTTACAGAACTTCAAAAAATGGCAAATTCTATTGCTTTTAACACAAATTTAAATGATGAAAGCACTACATTTAAAAGAGAGGTAGAATCTTTCTTTTACATAAAACCAGCTTTACAACTCGCTTTTTACGATGCAACAATTCAAGGTAGCTTTTTAAATAAAAACAGCATTGTAACCAAAGAAATCATTCCGCTTGTTTTTAATTTAGAGTTAGGGATTAAGTTTACGGCAAATCGTTTTAATTTTGGTTATGCTTTTAATTACAATACAAGCAAATCTAAAGATTTAAGAAGAACAGCAGGTCATAAATACGGTGCAATAAGTGTAAATTACTTACTACATTAATCTATAAAAAACTCATCTTTAAAGCCTATTAAGTACAATTTATCTTGTGCTCTTGTAATAGCTGTATATAACCATCTAAAATATTCTTTAGAAACACCATCTGGCAAATAGGGTTGTTCTATAAAAACAGTTCTCCATTGGCCTCCTTGAGATTTATGACAAGTCATAGCGTAAGAAAACTTAACTTGCAAAGCATTAAAATATTTGTTCTTTTTAATTGCCATAAACTGCTTATATTTCGATTTTTCATCAGCATAATCTTCTCTTACAGCTTGGTACAATTTATTAGATTCATCGTAAGTTAAAGAAGGGCTTTCACTAGTTAAGGTATCTAGTAACAAAACTGTTTCGAAGGGTTGCATTTCTGGGTAATCTATCATTTTCAACTCAACTTCTGCAAATTTAAAACCATATAACTCTTTAATTGAGAATATTTTTAAAACCTGGCAAATATCTCCATTGGCAATAAAACCTGCTTTTGATGATTCATTTAACCAGAAATAGTTGTTTTTTACAACCATTACATAATCACCAGCAGAAATTTCATTTTCTTGCCCACGAATTTTCATTCGTATTTGTTGGTTATATTGATTGGCTCTTTTATTAGAACGCACAATAAAAGCAGTATCTTCTACTCCATCTGATTCATATGCAGTTACTAAAGCATCCTCAATATCGTAACCATCTTCTAGTCTTTTTATATCAGGAAAATCGACATCAAACTGAAAATTATCTCCATTATTTTGCAACAAGAGTCTTAATTGTGTTGCATTTGCCAAAATTCCTGAATTTTCGTGCTGACGCATTACCTCATCCAATTCTATTTCAACAACGTTTTTATGATAATCGTAATGTAATGTTTCTTGTTCTAAAGCCGGACTTATATCTAACTTAACAGGTGGTAATTGTGCAGTATCACCAATAAAAACTAATTTACAATTGTGCCCACTATATACATAAGATATTAAATCATCTAACAAAGAACCAGATTCAAATAGTTTTTGATTCTGACGACTGTCTGGAATCATAGAAGCCTCATCAACAATAAAAATTGTATTTCTATGTTTGTTGGTTTGCAACACAAAATCTACAGAACCATTACTTTGCTTTTTAGGAAAATAGATTTTTTTATGAATTGTAAAGGCTGGTCTTTTAGAATAAACAGCTATAACTTTAGCAGCCCTACCAGTTGGCGCTAACAAAACTGCTTTTTTACCAGAAGCCCAAAGAGAATTCACAAAAGTACTTATAGTTGTCGTTTTACCTGTACCTGCATAACCCTTTAATAAAAACAGTTCGTCTTTATCATCATTAAAGATAAAATTGCTTAATAATTGCAACAATTTACCTTGTTTTTGCGTTGGATTATGAGGAAACTTCTTTTGGAGTTCTTTGTAAAATTCAGCGGGTAATTTTATCATAAAAAAATTAAAGCAGTAAAGATACATTTCTTTGCAAAGAAAATTTTTATCATTAAAAAAAAATTGTAGATTTGCGATAACACTATTAAAAAACAAATAAAAAATGAATTTAATACTAATGATTATAGGAGCTGTGATAGTATCAGTTCTTATCGCTTTTATTATAGTTAAATATTTACCTTTAAAGTTAAGATGGCTTCCTTCAATTTTACTGTTGGTTATAGCTGTTTTTTTAGGAGTAAAAATATACGATGGGATTATGGAACCTATCAAATTTGCTAAAGATAAAGTTGAAAAGTACACTCCAGTAATTGAAAGCTTAAAAATTATTAGAGATGCTGAGGTTAAATATTATGAAGTTAATGGTGTTTATACTAAAGATAAAACAGGTTTAATTAAATTTATTGATACTGCTCAATTAGCTTTAACAGAAACAAAAACTGTAGTAGAAAAAGTTAACAAAGGTGGTGGAATTATTGTTGATGAAGAAGTAAGAGTAACAGATACAATAGGTTACGAACCCGTTTTAAAATATTTTAAAAACAAAAATTATCAAGATATGTTCAAAGTTCCTGGTGTTGCAGGTGCTGAGTTTGAATTAGAAGTTGGTTCTGTAGAAAAAGTACAAGGTTTAGTTGTACCTACTTTTAGAGCAAGAACTCCTAAAGCAGGAATTTTAAAAGGAATGAACGAATCTTTAATTAAACAAGAATTAGAGGCTATAGAATCAGTTCAAATTAAAGGAGAGTATGTTTCTGTAGGTTCTTTAGAAGAAGTTTCTACAGGTGGTAACTGGCCTCCTTCTTACGATAGAAAAGACGGTGCAGAAAAAGAGTAGCCTTACATCTTTACAGAAAATAAAGGATATAAAATTATCCATCCAATTTAGTTTGGATGGATTTTCTTTTTGTATTTCAGATTTAGAAAGTAATCAAGATTTATTTTTTACAGAATATTTGTTTGATGAAACGTTAAATTCGCCAGTAGATTTATTAAATAAGATAGAATCTATCTTTAAAAGTGATACAAATCTACAGCAAGAATATGCTAAAATAGAAGCAATTCATCAAAATAACTTATCTACACTTGTACCAAATGACTATTTTGATGAAGGTTCTTTAGAATCCTATTTAAAGTATAACATTAAAACGCTAAAGAACGATTTTATTACTTTTGATGGTCTTAGCAATATCGATGCAAAAAATGTTTACATTCCGTTTGTAAACATCAACAATTATCTGTTTCAAAACTTTGGCGAATTTGAATTCAAACATCATATTACGGTATTAATAGATAAACTTATTGCTATAAATAATAGTAATGAAAATGTAATGTATATCAACGTTTCTAAAAACAATTTTGATATTATTATTTTAAAGGATAAAAAACTCATTTTATCAAATTCATTTACTTATACTTCAAAAGAAGATTTTATCTATTATGTATTATTTACAGCCGAACAAATTCAATTAAATACAGAAGAATTTAATTTGTATTTTACAGGTGAAATTAATTCTGAATCAGATATTTATAAAATAGCCTATACATATATCAAAAATATTTACTTTTTAGAAAGTGAAAATGCTATTTTTAATGATTTAGAAGCACCAAACCATTCTAATTTTATATTGTTAGGCTAATGAGAATTATATCAGGAAAACATAAAGGAAGACGTTTAAAAGCACCTAAAAACTTGCCTGTTCGTCCTACAACAGATATGGCAAAAGAAGGTTTGTTTAATATTATAAATAATCTTTATTATTTTGATAGCATTGCTGTGCTTGATTTATTTTCTGGTACTGGTAACATTAGCTACGAATTTGCATCTAGAGGCACAAAAAACATATATGCAATCGATGCAAATTACAATTGCATTCGATACATTTACAATACAGCAAAAGAATTTGATTTAGATATAAATACCTACAAAAGTGATGTTTATAAGTTTTTAAACAAAACATCTATTCAATCTGATGTTATTTTTGCCGACCCTCCTTACGACTTTGAGCAAGATAAATTTTTAGAAATTGCTGATCTTGTTTTTGAGAAAAACTTACTAAAAGAAGATGGTGTTTTAATTATAGAACACTCCAAACACACAGATTTAACAATACATAAAAACCATAGTTATGATAAACGATATGGAGGAAATGTATTTAGCTTTTTTGAAAATTCTGTTGAAGAAGAAAAAGAAGACTAAAGCAAAGAGGTAATAATATCAGAAATAGTAACTCCTTCTGCTTCTGCTTTATAATTCTTTACAATTCTATGCGATAAAATAGGAATAGCAACTGCTTTTACATCTTCTATATCTGGTGAATATTTTCCATTAATTGCTGCGTGTGCTTTTGCTGCGATAATTAAGTTTTGCGAGGCTCTAGGCCCTGCTCCCCAATCTAAATAGCTTTTTATCATTTCTGTTGCTGCACTAGATTTTGGTCTTGTTTTACCCACCAAACTCACTGCATATTCTATTACATTATCTGTAACTGGTATTCTACGAATTAATTTTTGAATGGCTATAATTTCATCCCCAGAAAGGATTCCGTTAACATTTTGAGCAATAGCACTTGTAGTGCTTTTTACAACCTCTACTTCTTCTTTAAACGTAGGATATTCTAAATTAATAGAAAACATGAATCGGTCTAATTGTGCTTCTGGTAAAGGATATGTACCTTCTTGCTCAATTGGATTTTGTGTTGCTAAAACAAAAAATGGTAATTCTAATTTATAATGATTACCAGAAACTGTTACAGAACGTTCTTGCATAGCTTCTAATAAAGCTGCTTGCGTTTTTGGCGGAGTTCTGTTAATTTCATCAGCTAAAATAATATTAGAAAAGATTGGTCCTTTTATGAATTTAAACTGTCTGTTTTGATCTAAAATTTCGCTTCCTAAAATATCAGAAGGCATTAAATCTGGTGTAAACTGAATTCGATTAAATTTTAAACCTAAAACATCTGAAACTGTATTTACTAATAAAGTTTTTGCCAAACCAGGAACACCAATCAATAAAGAATGACCTCCACAAAAAATAGATAATAAAGTAAAATCTACAGCTTCTTGTTGCCCAATAATTACTTTACTTATTTCAGATTTTAATGATTTGTATTTTAAAACTAAATCATCTACAGCTTTAACGTCAGACATTATTTACCTGTTTCTTTTTTCCAATTTTTATTAAAAGTACATTTTCTGTGAGTATCTGCCATTTTAATGTACGTATCCATTATTTTTTCTTTTGCCCACTTATCAATAGTTTCTTCTTTCTTTTTTGTTAAAGCTAATTCTTGCACCTTAACATAATCATTTACTAAATCTGCAGTATGTGTATTAGTTCTATCTCTCATTATAATGAACTTATACATTTTTTCTCCACTTCTGTTTTGATCAAAAAACACATCAGAAAGTTCTCCTTTTTTTAACTCAGCAACTCTAGCATACAAGGCAGGGTCCATACCTGTTAAATCGAACGTAGCTTCTCCTGTATAAGGATTAATAATTAAACCAGCATTATTTTTAGTTTCTTTATCATCAGAATATTTTTTTACAGCTTCTTCAAAAGTAATTTTACCAGACTTAATATCTTCTACAATCTGTTCTGCTTTTTCTCTAGTTTCTACCAATTTAGAGTTAGGAACATCTGGCTGCATTAAAATGTGTGATGCAATTCTCATATTACCTCTAACTTCGTGCAATTGCATTAAGTGATAACCATAGTCAGATTTAAAAGGTTTAGATACTTGACCTACATCTAAACTAAAAGCCATCTCCTTAAATTCTTTAATAAATTGAGATTCTTTAGTTACCTCATATCTACCTCCGTTATTTGTAACACCAGGATCATCAGAATTTATAATCGCTTTCATTTTAAATGGAGCTCCCTCTTCTATTTCTTTTTTAAGCTCATTTAACTTATTTAAAATTCTTTCAAGTTCTTCATCAGTTGGCTTTGCATTAATTACAATTTGTGCTAACTCAATTTCTGCAGAAAATTCTGGCAATTCTCCTTTTTCTTTTAAACCATTATAAAAAATTCGAACCTCTTCTGGAGTTACATCAATCTTTTCTGTAATTTTTAATTGCTCTTTTTCAATTAAAACATTTTCTTTTTGAACTGTATATAATTCCTTTTTTAAATCATCTAAGTCGTTAAAACCATAAGCTTTAATTACTTTATCTACAGAACCATATTGTTGTGTAAAATACTGTACACTTCTATCTACTCTTTGTGTAATTTCTGCATCAGAAACAGTAACACTATCAATTACAGCATGATGTGCTAATAATTTCTGTTGCATTAATTCTTCTAACATTTCACAATCTGAAATTTTAATTTTACCTTCTGATCGTACTTCAATTTCTTGCTTAAATTTATCGATATCAGAATCTAGAACAATGTTTTTACCAATTACTACTGCAACACCATCTATTTTTACTTGTGCAAAATTTGCGATGCTCATTAACCCAAAAAAGGCAGCGAAAAGCGTTAATTTAGTATACTTTGAAATTGTTATTTTTTGTTGCATCTTTTACTAATATTTTTTCTATATCTCTAATTAATTCGATTTTACGTTTGTGTAAAATCATTTGTTTTATGGTAGGTTTTATGTAGCTTAATGGTGCTATATCGTTTCTTACCAAAACATCTTTTATAGCGACCAAATATAAACCTAATGAATCTTGTTTTTGAACAAATTTTGTTTTTTTTAACAGGTTTTCTTTAGAAAAGGGCAGTTTTAACAAAACCTTATCTAATTGTGTCCAAATTGTATCGTTAAATTGATAAAATTTAAAGCTTAATTGTTGTTTTTCTAAAGCTTCAACATCTTCTATACTATCAGATTTAAAGAGAGTTGTAATTTCTTTCTTATTAATGATATTGTTATCGAAATGAAGATATTTAATCTTTAAAAGCTCTTCGTTTAACTTAAAATTCTCTTTATTTTCTGAGTAAAAAAGTTCAATTTCATTATCATCAATAATAGTATCTAATTGTTGTTTAATTAACCTTTCTTTATAACTGTTGATTAATAAACTCTCTTTGTAATCTTTTACAAGCGAATTAATTTCTTCTACATCTTCTAAAGAACTATTGGTTTCAGCTTTTTTTAATAACAATTGTTTAATTGCCCAATCATTAATATAACCTCTTACTAAAACAATACTATCTTGTTCGCTAATATTATTAGGTAAAACACTTTTTAAATCTTCTCTAAAAAGCTTTTCTGTGTTTACAATTGCAACAATTTCTGAAGTTGTTTTTTCTTTTTCTTGTACCTCTAAATAATCGCAAGAAGTAAGCGCACACAACATTAAGAAAAGAACTGCATATTTATTCATTAACTTTTATTATAAAATTTAATTAATTTTTTAAGTTGTTTTTTATTTACTTCTATTGCACTTTTATTTCTTAAATCTGCAATCCAATTTTTCTCTAAATAATTTTGGTAATCGTTCATCACCTCTCCTTTTACCTTTTTAAATTCTTTATTCTGATATTTAGCTATATTAGAAGTATAATGATTTTTTAAACCTAATGTATCTTTAGACGATTTTTCCCAAATTTTTCTTTGCATTAACTCAAACAACAACAAACCATCTTTATATTCTTGCAAGGTATTTGCAAATTCAGGTTCTGTTTTCTCTAAATTATCTTTATAATAGGTTAAGATTTCTTGATCTTTAAAATCATTAAACAATTCAAAAACAGGTTTATTCTTTCTATTTTTTATGTAATTTACAAATGCTTCTTGTTTAATTTTCTTTTCATTGATTGACAATAAAACAGATTGCAAAGAATCTTTAGCAATGGTTCTTATTTTTTCATTAGCAAAAATTTCTTTTGCAACTTCATTCTCAGAAATTGTATATTTTTTCTTTAGTTTATTGATTACTGCTTTTTCTGATAATTGAGCTCTATCTCCAGATTTTACTTTGTTTTTTAATTCTCTTTCTAATTCATTAAAAGATTGCACAGGATGTTTTTTTATCAACTGAACAATATGCCAACCAAAACGAGTTTGAAAAGGTTTCGAATAATCTCCTTCTTTTTCTAAACTAAAAGCAGCAACTTCAAAAGGTTTTACCATTGCTCCACTGCCAAATTTTCTTAATTTACCACCTTTTGGTTTAGAACCAGTATCATTAGAATATTTTCTTGCTAAAGCTTTAAATTGTACATCTTTTTCTAATAAACTGTAAATTGAATCGATTAAAACTTTCGCATTTTTTGTTTGTTTGGTTAATAAAATATGAGCAACTTCTAATTCTCCTTTAGATGGTCTTAAAGAATCTACTTTTAAAATATGATACCCAAAACGAGTTCTAAATGGCTTAGAAACCTCACCAACTTTAGTTGTATATGCAGCTTCTTCAAAAGGATAGACCATTTTAAAGGCAGAAAAATAACCTAAATTACCTTTATTTCCTTTTCGCTTTCTTTTTTCATCGTTTCTTGCAGATGGATCTTCTGAAGTTTCTTCTGCAACCGCCTCAAAGTCTTCGCCATTTACAATACGATTTCTAATCTCAGTAATTTTTTTATAAGCTGCTAAAGTATCTTTGGGTGTTGCTATTTTTGGTGTTCTTATTAAGATATGCTTTGCTTTTATCTCATTTTTTGTTCTAAAATAGGCGTCTTTTACTAACTTATTAATAAACAAAGTATCTTGCATATAAGGTGCAGAAAGCTGATTTTTATAACCTTCCATTTCTTTTACATAAGATGGTAAAGTATCTAACTTAATATTGTAAGCTTCTTTAACTTTTAATTTATAATTGATAAATAATTCTAAATTCTTCTCAACATCTTTGGCTTCTTCATTATCAATAGCATCTAAATTTTTTTCGTAAACTCTTTTAAAATCAGAAACTGTTGTAACTTCTCCATCTATTCTTAATAACTCTTTGTCTTTCTTTTGTGCAAAAACTACGCTAGAAAAACATAAAACCACTAATAATACTAACTTTTTCATAAATTTATAATGATATGATTCCTTTAATTTTTTCAACTTTTTTATAATAACTAATCACTTCATCAGCATCTTTTAACTTTAAAACGATTGTTATACTAATATATTTACCCGTTTTCGATTTTTTAGTTTTGATTACGGCTCCTTTATTATCAAAAATAGTTTGTACTTCTTCTAACTGATTACCATCAGTAGGCACAATAAATTTGTACATATAATCAGTAGGAAATTTTGTGGTGTCTTCTAACTGACCTTTTAACTTTATATAAAAAGCTTTTTTATCACTCATAATTATAATTGCGTTTTACTAATAACAAATAGCAAGCCACAAAATTACATTAAAATTTAGTTTTATAAAGCGAATGATTTATTTTTGTGGATTTCGCTAAAAAGTGAACCTCAAAAATAAAGTTTTTTTGATTTTAATGTAGTAAAATAAAACTGTATTTTTAGAAACACACATAAATAAGCGTAACATATAACTTAGAATCTTTTAGTTGATAGCTAAAAACATTCTTTAATATTTAATAATTTTTAAACGAAAATACTTGCAAAATAATCAGCAAAAAATTGTTTTAATCGGTGGACCAGGAACAGGAAAAACAACAGTATTAAACGCATTAAAAGAAAAAAACTTTTTTTGTTTTGATGAAGTTTCTAGAGCTGTTACCTTAAAAGCACAAGAAAAAGGAATAGAACAATTATTTTTAACAGAACCACTACTTTTTAGTAAAATGCTTTTAGAAGGCAGAGAAGAACAATACCTAAATGCTGAAAAAACAAAAAATGATATTGTTTTTTTTGATAGAGGAATACCAGATGTTTACGCATACCTCAACTATTTTAAAACAGAATATCCGCCAGTTTTTATAGAAAAAAGTAAAGATTATAAGTATGATATTGTATTTCATTTTTCTCCTTGGGAAGAAATACATACCACAGACAACGAACGTTACGAGTCTTTTGAAGAATCTATTGCTATAGATAATTTTTTAATAAAAGCTTACTCAGAATTGGGCTATAAAATTATAACGATTCCTTTTGGTTCTGTAGATGAAAGAGCCAATTACATTATAAATTCGCTTTCTTGCGATTTATGATTGACGCAAAAAACATACTAAAACAATACTGGGGTTATTCTACATTTAGAAAACCTCAAGAAGACATAATAAATGCTGTTCTAGCAAAAAAGGATACAATTGCACTATTACCAACTGGTGGCGGAAAATCGATCTGTTTTCAAGTGCCTGCATTAATAAACGAAGGTGTATGCATAGTAATTTCACCTTTAATTGCTTTGATGCAAGACCAAGTAGAAAACTTAAAGAAAAGAGGCATAAAAGCTACGACTATAAAATCTGGAGTATCACAAGATGAAATAATTACTCTTTTTGATAATATTAAATTCGGTAATTATAAATTCTTATACATTTCTCCAGAAAGATTACAAACCTCTTTAATTCAGCAGAAAATTAAAGAACTCAAAATTAGTTTTGTTGCTATTGATGAAGCGCATTGTATTTCTGAATGGGGACAAGATTTTAGACCCACTTACAGAAATATTAAAATTCTAAAAGGATTAAAACCCGATGTAAACTTTATTGCACTTACAGCAACTGCCAATAAAAAAGTGCTAGAAGATATTTCAAAAAATCTTGAATTAAAGCAACCTCAACTTTTTAAAAAATCTTTTTTCAGAGAAAATTTAGCCTATCAAATATTTGATGTTGAAGATAAATTATTGAGGTTAATTCAGATTTTTACCAAGACAAAATCACCTGCAATTGTTTATGTAAATTCAAGAAAAAAAACAAAAGATATTGCCAACTTTTTAAATGCGAATAATTTTAAAAGTAGTTTTTATCACGGAGGATTACCTTTAGCAGAAAAACAAATTGCTTATGAAAACTGGATGTCTGAAAAGACAAAAATAATTGTGGCAACCAACGCATTCGGAATGGGAATTGACAAACCAAATGTTGGCATTGTTGTGCATTTTGATTTGCCTTTTTCTTTAGAAAATTACATTCAAGAATCTGGAAGAGCAGGTAGAAACGAAAAAAAATCTTTTGCAGTTTTATTAAAAAATAATAATGATATTTTAATTCATAAAAATCAACTTAAAAAAGAACTGCCATCTTTATCAGAAGTAAAAGAAATTCACCGAAAATTATATCAATATTTTAGAATTGCAAAAGGAGAGATTTTAGAAGAAATATTTCAATTTCAGATTTCGGAGTTCTGTAAAACTTATAAATTTTCTCAAAAAAAAGTTACTTCAGTTTTAAAAATATTATCAAATAATGGTATCTTAGAAATCTCAAATACGTTCAATCAAAAATCTACTGTAATTTTTAATGCTAGTAGTAAAAAAGTGATTTCTTACGCTATAAACAATATCTATACTAAACGATTTATAGACACATTTCTAAGGACTTATACAGCTTTATTTCAACAAGAGGTTAAAGTAGATGAATTTCTATTAGCTAAGAAAACAAATAGCACTTCTAGACAAGTAATTAAGCATTTAGAACGTTTACACCAAGACAACATCTTAACTTATAAGCGTACAAAAACAGATGCAGAAATTCGTTTTTTAGTACCTAGAGAAGATGACAGAACCATTAATATATTCTCTAAAGAAATTGTTCAATTCTTAAAACAAAAGCAAAAAAAATCTGATGATTTTTTAAACTATATTCAGAACAAAAACACTTGTAGAAGCATTCAAATTTTAGATTATTTTGATGAAAAATCAACCAAAAAATGTGGAATTTGCGATGTTTGTTTATCAGAAAAAAAGACAAAAAATCAAGATATTTCTTCAGATATTTTATCGCTTTTAGCAAAAAAATCGAGCTTAACATCTCAAGAAATAAATCAGAATTTACAAGCAAATGAAAAAGACATTTTAATACATTTGCGAATGTTATTATCTGAAAATAAAGTGCAGATAAATCATCAAAATAAATACCTTTTAAAATAAAATTTATGAAAGATTTACGTATCGTTTTTATGGGAACTCCAGATTTTGCAGTTACTATTTTAAAGCATTTAGTAGATAATAATTATAATGTTGTTGGTGTAATTACTGCAACAGATAAACCTGCTGGAAGAGGAAGAAAATTAAACGAATCTGCAGTAAAAAAATATGCATTATCTCAAGACTTAAAAATACTACAACCTAAAAATTTAAAAAACGAAGACTTTCATAAAGAGTTAAAAAGTTTAAACGCAGATTTGCAAATTGTAGTTGCATTTAGAATGTTACCTAAAGCAGTTTGGCAAATGCCAAAAATGGGTACTTTTAATTTACACGCTTCTTTATTACCAGAGTATAGAGGTGCTGCACCAATTCATTGGGCAATTATTAATGGAGAAACAAAAACAGGTGTAACTACTTTTTTTATTGATGATAAAATTGATACAGGAGAAATCATCTTACAAGAAGAAATTGAGATTACCAACACAGAAACTGTAGGCTCATTACACGATAAATTAATGTTTTTAGGCGCTGGTCTAGTTGCTAAAACTGTAGATTTGATTGAAGCTGGTAATATTGAAACAAAAAAACAACCTGAATTAGAAGAAAAATCGGCTCCGAAACTAAATTCTGAAAATACAAAAATTGATTGGTCTGATAATTTAGATAATATTTATAACAAAATTAGAGGCTTAAATCCTTACCCAACAGCTTGGACTTTAATTAAAAATGATGACGAAGAGATTTCTGCTAAAATTTATAATATTGAAAAGATAGAAGAAATACATAATTATGAATTAGGAAAGCTTATTTTTTCTAAAAAAGAAATTAAAGTAGCTGTAAAAAACGGATTTATTAATATTAAGGAAATTAAACTTGCAGGAAAGAAAAAAATGGATGCCACTAGCCTATTAAATGGCTTCAGTTTTTCTAAAAATGCAAAAATGCTCTAAGTCCTTTACTGACAAGCATTTTAGCGATTTTTCAATTTTTCAACTCTCCTTATTAACAATTTGGGGGTATTTATCAACAAAACAGTAAATTTTACAGGCACAAATTTGCGTAAACCCTTAATCCGTCTATATTTGTTGAGCTTTTAAGCAATAAAATATACAATTAATTTAAAAAATCTATTTATTATGAACAAGTCAGATTTAATCGACGCAATGGCTGCAGACGCAGGAATCTCTAAAGTAGCAGCAAAAGCAGCTTTAGAATCTTTTACAGATAATGTAACTTCTGCTTTAAAAGGTGGTGGTAAAGTTGCATTAGTTGGTTTTGGAACTTTTTCTGTTTCTCACAGAGCTGCAAGATCAGGTAGAAACCCACAGACTGGTAAAACTATCGAAATCGCAGCTAAAAATGTAGCTAAGTTTAAAGCTGGAGCTGGATTAAGCGACGCTGTAAACTAAGAAATACAGCATAAATTATATTAAAACTCTCTTTTTAAGAGAGTTTTTTTTATTCCTATATTTTGCCTATATTTACTTATGGCCTATTTAAAACCGCTTAAAGGAAGATTATTAATTGCTGAACCTTCTATTTTAAACGATAGTTCTTTTAATAGAGCAATTGTTTTAATTACTGAGCATACAGATTTTAATTCTGTGGGTTTTATCTTAAATAGACCTTTAGATTACACACTACAAGATTTAATTCCTGAAATCGACTCTGATTTCACAATTTATCAAGGAGGCCCTGTAG
Organism: Polaribacter reichenbachii; assembly: GCF_001975665.1. Taxonomy (NCBI): domain Bacteria; kingdom Pseudomonadati; phylum Bacteroidota; class Flavobacteriia; order Flavobacteriales; family Flavobacteriaceae; genus Polaribacter; species Polaribacter reichenbachii. Next base: position 3,857,861 of record NZ_CP019419.1, read on the forward strand.
AACAAGATAATTTATACTTTGTACATAAAGTACCAGAACTAATACCAGAGAGCATAGAAGTTGCCAAAGGCATTTTTTGGGGCGGTAATTTTGATTCTTTAAAACTGTTATTAAACGAAAATTTACTAGAAAAATCTGATATTCGATTCTTTTTAGGGTATTCTGGTTGGGGTAAACATCAACTCACCGATGAAATAAACATAAACTCTTGGTTTATATCTGAAAATGATATCGAAAATATTTTTTCTGAAAATGATGATTCTCTTTGGAGAAATAAAATTCTACAAAAAGGTGGTGATTACAAACTTTGGGCAAATGCCCCGAGTGATATTCAGCTAAATTAATTAAGAAGTTACCTCTAATACTTTTAAGCTTTTACTTATTTTATTGGCAAAATCTACATTAAATTTCTTCTTTTTATAATTGGTTACTGGCTGAATACCAATAATTGCATTTGTAATAAAAACCTCATCTGCTTTTTGAATTTCGAAAGGAGAAATACTCGTTTCTTCTAAAGAATATTCTTTATTTTTGGCAATTGTGTCTATAACTTTCATTCTAAGGATTCCTTTTATACATCCTTCTGATAAAGCTGGAGTCTTAATAACATTACCTTTTAAAATAAATATATTGGCATTGGTTACCTCTACTACCCCTTTCTTTTCATTAATTAATACACAATTATCTAAATCATTTTCATCAGCATAAATACTAGCCAAAGTATTTACCATTCTATTATTCGTTTTAATGGTTGATAACAAACCAGAATAATTATAGAAATCTTTAAACACATCAACTTTATAAATATCTTTAGTTTGATATTTATTTTCTTTTACATCGATTAAATAATCAATTTGGTTAGTTTTTGGTGTATATAAACCCCCATCTTTTCTAAAAACGCTTAAACGAACTCGAAAACTTGTAGCTTGATCTTGTACAGCCACTGTCTTTAAAATTTCTTCTTGTAAAAACTCTAAAGTAAACTGCATAGGTATTTTCATACGCAACATGCGCATAGAGGCCATTAATCTAAAGTAATGATCTTCCCAAAAAACTATTTTATTATTATTTACTTTTATGGTTTCAAAAATTGCATCACCATATTTAAAACCTCTATTTTCTGGAGATAGTTTTACATTTTCATTAAAAAGTAATTCCCCATTAAAATTAATCATCTATGCTTTTTTTTGTGAATGCAAAATTAGTGTTTTTTGTTAGATTTAGAGCATAAAAAAACTCAACCAAAAGTTGAGTTTTCTTTATATTAATTTTAGTATTAAGCTCCAATGGTATGTTTTAATTCATCTATCTGATTTTCCCAAAGTTGTTTAGATTCTTCTACCTCATCTTCATCATCTGCGAAATCAGTAATAATTAAAGAAACATCTTTAGTTAAAGCATCTACTTGAATTTTAATTTCGAAATAACTCTCATCATCTTCGCTTTCTAACCATTTAAAACGAATTCTTTCTTCCGTTTTTTTTGTTACTAGTTCTGCAACCTCTTCTGTACCATCCCAACTAAAAGTAAAAATTTTACCTCTAGAATTTACACTATCAGCGAACCATTCTTGTAAATTAGAAGGTGAAGATAAATATTGATACAACATATTAGGGGAAGCATGAATTGGTATTTCCAATTCGAATTTCACTTTATCCATTTAGTATAACTTTAGTTGACAATATAGGTATTAATTCTATTTAAAAAAAATTTTAACCACAACTTGCCAGAATGTAAAAATCTATTATATTTGCACCCTCAAATATTAATGGCGAGGTAGCTCAGTTGGTTAGAGCGCAGGATTCATAACCCTGAGGTCACGGGTTCAAATCCCGTTTTCGCTACAAGCTTTATGGTAATTAAATCAACGAATTGTGTCTCACAATTCGTTTTTTTATGCCCAATATTTTCTTACTTTTACGAAGAGTACACGATACAGTACACGATTTACCTATGAAACTGAATTATTCTGAGCCAAAAATCTTTACTGGCGGAGTTGATATAAACTCTTGGTCTAAACTATCTTCTAAAGAAAAAAAAGAAGCTTTATCTAAAAGTTGGTATATATATTATTCCTTTAGAAATCCAAAAACTGGAAAACTAAAAAGACAAACAAATATAAAAGCTGGTGTAAATCTTTATAAAGACAAAAAAAGTAGATTTCACATCTTAAAACAGCTTAAAAAAAGTTTAGAATACATTCTTGCTAAAGGGTTTAATCCTTATCAAGACAATACTAACTTAGCCAATTTTATTGAAGAACTTTTAATTGATGATATAGATAATAAAAAAGTAAAATCGAAAAATATCCCTACTAACTGCACATCTAACAAAGAAGTTTCAGAAAATAACATTATCAACTATTCAATTCAAGATGCTTTTACTTTTGCTTTAAGTATAAAATCAAAAGTCTTAAGCGAAACATCTTACAAAAATTTTAACAGTAGAATACATCGTTTTAAAACGTGGTTAGTAAAACAAAATATTGAACTTAGTATTGATATATCTACAGTTGACAAAAAGCTTGTAATACAATATTTAAATGTTGTATTACAAAAGTCTAGTGCAAGAAATAGAAATAATACAAGAACTGATTTAAGTTCACTTTTTCAAACATTAGCTGACAACGAAATAATACAAGATAATTTCATTAAAAAAATTAATGTTTTAAAATCAAAACCTGAACGCAATAAAACTTATACTTCTACTGAACAAAAAGATATTTTCAAGTATCTAAAAGAAAATGACCCCATTTTGCATTTATTCGTACAGTTTGTTTCCTATAATTATTTAAGACCTGTTGAAGTTTGCAGGTTAAAAGTAGGTGACATTGATTTAATTGATAGAAAAATTTCAGTTAAAGCTAAAAACAAAGCTGTAAAAATTAAAATCATACCCAATATTTTAATTGAACAACTCCCTGATTTAACTGAAATGAATAAAAATGATTATTTATTTACACCAAACAAAATTGGTGGTGTATGGGACACTAAAGAGAATAATAAACGAGATTATTTTACAAAACAGTTTAAAAAAGTAAAAGACCACTTTAAACTAGGTAAAGAGTATGGCTTATATAGTTTCAGGCATACTTTTATCACTAAGTTATACAAGGAAATGGCTAAAACTGGAACACCTTTTGAGGTTAAGAGTAAATTAAAATTAATCACTGGCCATGCAACAATGGATGCTTTAGAATTATATCTTAGAGATATTGATGCTGTATTACCTGAAGATTATTCAAAATTACTTAAATAATGAAAGAGAATAAATACTATAATATTTTACCATATACATTGTACGAAAAAAATAATTTAGATACCATATTAGAATATCTAATTGAAAATGATATTTGTGAAAAGTTGATTGTAAAAAGCTTTTCTGGAAAATTTAATGAAACCAACAATTTAGGTGAATATAAAGCAAATGGTAGGTTAATTGAAGAAGAGGGAATTATTCAGTATTCAAAAGAATTAGTTAACGAATTTTACAATTTTCTTTTAACTCATTATCAAGCAGGGTTAGGAAAACATATTTCATTTAGTTTAGAACTCAATCAAGATACCTTTGGATTAGAATATACTGATAGTAAAAAAATTGCAGTAAAATATTTCAATACATACTATAACCAAATCCCAATTAATCCTATTTATAAACTTAAATTTGATACTAATAGAAATGTATTGCCTGCTACGAAATTTGAAACTTTAGATAGTCATAAACAGTATTTGCTTTTAAACCTTGAAAATAAATCTGAATTGATAATTCCATATTTAGCAGGTGATGATTTGTTTTACAACAGAAAGTTATTCGAGACTAATTCGATGATTAATGAAATTTTTCAATTTGAAAATAATTTAAAAATTTTAATTGAATTAAACAAAAAGTATCAATTAGAACAAGATAATCTCTTTACTCACAAAACAGTTGCTCAAAATATTTATAAGGAATTTGCTGAAAATTTTGATTCATTAAACCAGATAGAATTTATAGAAAATCAAATTAACTCTAAAACGAAAGTTACTAGATCTTTTATTGTGGTTCTTTTCGACTTATTCTCCAATCAATTAAAATTACAAATGCCTTCTGGAAAAGATTTTGGAATAATTATAAATAACTTTTTTGGTTTTAATTTCAGTGAAATAAAGTTGAATGGATCAGAAGGTGATAAACATTATAAACAAATAGAATCAATAAAAAAAGAATGGGCAAATTTTAGAAATTAGAAACTTTTTTTTGCCATTTCCATAAAGATTTACATTTCCCACACTTTTCCCACAAATTTTCCATTTTTATTCCATTTTATTTTAAACTATGTATTACAATATTGCACCTAGTTAAATCTTGTTAATTAGGTAGTTATCTTTTGATGTAAAATCACCTTACTTTTTAGCAAGCATTTATTTATCAAATAATGTTTTAAAAAAAGTAAAATGGAAAAAACAATCAATTTTAGAATTTCAGAAGAAAACAAGTTAGAATTACAATTTATTGCAGAAGAAAAAGAAATTAAAGTTTCTCATTTAGTAAGAGAAATAATTAATGACTTTATTGAAGATTACTACGAAGATGAAAGTCCTGTTTATTTAGATAATATAGAACCCATCGAAGTTTTTTTAGAGATACCAAGTGATCATCATCAATACAAAAAAATCGATTAACTATGTTTTCAGAAAAAATCGATTTGATTAAAAAGGATATTGATATCCATAAACAAAAATTTAACTCTAATAATTTTGAAGTAGGTTGCTTAATCATAAAAGAAGCAAATATTTGGATTGAACAAGCCAAAAACAGACCTATACCAAATATGCTATTCAGTGAATTTTGGTATGAGAATGAAGTTTGTATTTTATTTTCCGATACTAACTTGGGGAAATCTGTTTTAGCGGTTCAAATTGCGAATAGCATAAGTAAAGGAATACCTATTTCTGGTTTTAAATTAGAAGGAGGTTCAAAAAAAGTGTTGTATTTAGATTTTGAATTGTCTGATAAACAATTCGAAAATCGTTGTTCTGAAAAATATCAAAATCATTACCAATTTAACAGTAATTTTCTGCGTGCAGAATTTAAAGCTGATATAGAAATTCCTAAGACTTTTAATTCTGTTGAGGAATATTTATGTGATAATTTAACAGTGATTATTAATACAGTAAAACCATCTGTTTTAATTGTTGATAATCTTACTTACTTAAGCCAAGAACACGAAAAAGCAAAAGAAGCTTTATTCTTAATGAAAGCTTTAAAAAAACTTTCTAAAGAATTTCAAATTTCTATTCTTGTTTTATCTCACACCCCAAAGAGAGATGAGTCTAAACCAATAACAAAAAATGATTTGGCAGGAAGCAAAATGCTAATGAACTTTTGTGATAGTTGTTTTGCTATTGGTGGATCTAACCAAGAGCCATCGCTAAGATATATAAAACAGCTTAAGCAACGTAATACAGAACATTTATATCACACAGAAAATGTTATTCTATGTAGCCTAGATAAAAAATCAAACTTTTTGGAATTTCATTTTGAAGATTTCGATACTGAAAAAAATCATTTACAATCAAATTCAATTTTAAATTCAGAAGAAAAAGATGAAAAAATCAGATTACTAGTTTCAGAAAACCTACCAAATACACATATAGCAACTAGACTTAATTTATCTGAAGGTGCTATTAGAAAAAGAAGAAAAAAACTAGGTATCTAAAATGGTCGCTAAAGATGTATATAATATAGCTAAAGCTCTTTCTAAAAAAGAGTTATACAGTCTATATAATATGCTGAAAAGTGATATGAACACAGAAAACAGTAAACTTAAAACAAAACCTAAATTACCCGATTTTACTATGCAAGACGGATTAAGGTATTTATTAGAAAACCAGATTAAAAAATAATCGTACCAATCGTACCAAAAAGAAGTACGAATGGTACTAATAATAACACTATGCATTACAAATTTAGCTTAGACCCTACTCCAAGAAAATTCATTTGTCCTAATTGTAACAAAAAGACATTTGTAAAATTTATTGATAATGAATCAAAAAACTACTTAAATGCCATTGATGGTAGATGTGATCGAGAAAGCAAATGTGGTTATTTTAAAAAACCATCAAATAATTATGCTATCACAAACAGCAATAGCAACGCTCTAAATGTATTACACCCAACATATCACAATAAAGATATTGTATTACAATTTTATGATACAATGCAACAAAGTAACTTTATAATCTATCTATTAAGTGTTTTTGATTTAAAAAGCGTGCAAAAAGCAATAATAAGGTATCATTTAGGTATTACAAATTATTGGAAAGGTGCAACAGTATTTTGGCAAATAGATGATAAAAACAAAATAAGAGGTGGTAAAATAATGCAATACAATTGCAATACAGGTAATCGTGTAAAACAACCTTTTAATCACGTTAGTTGGATTCATAAACAATTAAAATTAAATAACTTTGTATTACAACAATGTTTATTTGGCTTACACCTTATAAATAAAATTTCTAAAAGTGATACAATCTGCATTATAGAGTCAGAAAAATCAGCTATAATAATGAGCATTTTTATACCTGATTTTTTATGGTTAGCAACTGGAAGTAAATCGGGTTTTAAAGAAAGTATGCTACAACCATTAAAAGGTTATAAAGTTATCGCTTATCCAGATAAGTCAGAACACCAAAATTGGCAGGATAAATCGCAACTTTTAAATAAAAGAGGATTTAAAATTCAATGTAGTTCTTTATTAGAAAATATTGACATTGAAGATGGTTCTGATTTAATAGACTTATTAATTTCTTAAATAATTAAATCATTCTCCCAAAGAGCCAAAACAACATCCATTTGAGAATTTGATCTTTTATCTCCAAGATCTAAAGCTAACCATAATTCTTTTGGAGTAATATTTTTATGTTTATGCTGTTTTAATATTTCAACCGCTTTTAGGGCATATTCTTTATTTTTCACAGATTTTGTATAATTACCTTTAGGTATACCTCTTACTAAACCAGTTTCACATAAACCTAAAAAAGTACCTTTGGGACAGCCTTTTTCTTGAGGACTTTTAGTTGTAAAAAATTCTTTTGCAGCTCTTTCATAACTTTCTAAAATGGAATAGTTTTCTTTATAATTTCGTTTTGCTTTTAACGTTGTTTGTGCGTATTTATTCATTATGTTCTTTTATAATTGTCTCTTACCTTTTTTAGAGAAGTACAATACAATCATTTTCAATAAATTAATGCTAAACAAGTTTTTTCTTTGAAAAAAAAATTACCTTTTATTTACTTTATCCCAAAATTCTTTTAATTTGTTTTCATTACTATCGCTATCGGCTTTAAGTAAGTCTTTTAAATCATAATTTAATCTATAAGCCTTGCTACCACTTTGTTTGATGTTTTTATTATCAAATTCACTTATGATTTCATTTTCAAGTAAAAACGGAATAACATCTTCAATAATCATTTTCGTTGATGAACCGTAAATGCTGTGTTCTTTCCAATTAGATTCATATTGTAATATTGTTCTGTGATATTTTGATAAGAATTTATTTACTAAAGTTTTAAAAACAGAATGTTTCTTAATTACTAGTATTTCTTTTTCAGTTGTACTTCTTATGCCTCTTTTATGCAGAAGATCTTTTATTCTTATTGGAGAATAAGCAGTTTCAATTATTTCATCATTATTAATAATTTGAATTGAATCTATATTTGAATTTGAAATAATTACTTCTTCAAAAACATTTGAAGATGTTAAATCAAATTTAATTTCGTTAAAACTACAATTATCAAAAATTACATTTTTCAATTTTACGTTTTTTAAACTTATATTGATGAAATTTCCATTTTTAATTACAACGTTATTTATGAATTTATTTTCGAAACCTAAACTAGAATAAGTTACTTTACCAGAAAAGGACAAAATATCGTCGGTTGTATTATTATCAATTAAATAAGGTATTATTGTACCTACATTACTTTGTATATGAGTCGGCTTCCATTCTTTATCAATTATTTCTTGAAATAAATCTAGATACTTTTTTATATCATTTTTTTTCAAAGTATTTAACATATATCTCGGAACTGAATCAGGAAGTTGACCGAGAAATAAGAATTTTTTCAATTTCCTTAATGAAAGTTCTTTGATCAAATTTCCTAATGACTTGCCTAAAAAAAAGTTTTTAAACTCTTCATGATCAAATTTTCTTAATTGTTCGGACCCTATTGATATTGGTACTAAAAGCGCATGACTATGTAGCATTCTAATAATTGTTGCTCTTAGACTTTCTTCTATATCCCAATCGTCTATTAGCATAGTTCCGTAAAGTTCTATTTCATCAATGGAAATATAATCTTTTTGAGATTCCCACATTTCTTTTGCAATGGTGGCAAGAAACGAAAGATGTTGATTAAAATTTAAATAAGGTTGACCAGTAACTTTATCTCGATCTTTCCATTTTTGCACTTCTCTTTTTATAAATGACTCTACTATTGTTGTTACTCCTTCTTTATCTTTATTCATTTCATCAAGAAGTTCTTTAAGCGAATTCTCCTCATCACTTGAGTCAATTAACTGAACAATTTTTGATAGTAAGAAAGGTCTTGCTAGAATCGGATGAGATTCATCCTTAAAGTTCTCTATTAAATGTGAATATATTTTTTCTTGGTCATTACAAAAATATGAAATGTATTCAGTTGCATTTTCCTTTCGCCAATTGAGAACTTTTAACTCGTAAAAAAAACAATTGTGAGAAATATATCCTTTCAAAAATTCAGTTCTTTTTAAGTAATCTTGTGTATTAAAAAAAGTTCTTCTAGATGCCGCAATTAATGTTCCTCTCCCATCCATTTCTTTTACTAAACTTGAAAGAGAACCCAAAGCTGATTCACCTCCAATCTCAGCAGCTAATTCATCAAAACCGTCAATTGCCAAAATTATATTTCTATTCTTTATTAAAGTTAATATTGAAGAGTAATACAACCCTCTAATTCTTAACTCTCCTAAATCATACATTATTGCTTCAGCCAGTCTAACAAGATCTCTTCCTTGCAAATCAACATGCCAAAAGAGATAATTACTTTCTCCTTTTAAAAACCTATTAGCTTGAATAATTTGGAACTCCTTTAACAATGCACTTTTACCATGACCAGCATCAGCCGTAATAAAAGTAATTTTTGTTCCACTTAAAAGAGCTTCATCACATTCCTTTTGTAGTTGTTTAATGGCAATACCATTAGTTGTTGACCATGGCGTAATTAGATTAGATGGTCCTTCAATAAATGGTTCAATATTTTTTCTTTTTTGTATTAATCTTGTAGCAAAAATATCTAGCTGTGCAATTTCTTTGGAGATAAAGTCTTGGTATTTTATATTTCTTCCTTCAAAATTAATATACAGACTTTCATCGATATCATTTATTTTTAATTCATAATCTTTACCTAGTCTTGTAAACAAAACTTGACCATCTGGCTGAATAATTACGTCTTCTTCTGTATCTGCAAATGATTGTAAATCATTTTTAATTCTTTTAAGCCTTTCCATAACAAATTGTGTTTACTGAAAAATTAGATAATATATTTTTATAATTCGATTCTAGTCTTGAATTTTTTATTAAAACTTCAAACAAACAGTTTTTATTAAACCTTATTTTGTTTTGAGAAGCCACAGCCAGTGCTGGGAAAAAATCGACATCATCTGAAACAATAATTATTTTACTTACATCGTCTTCCATAGAATAAGACATTAAGTCACATGCAATCATAGTATCAACCATTTTCTGTTCTGTTTTGACAAACAATTCATTGTTTAAAGAATTACAGCCATCTACTGCACACTGATGAGTTTTCTTTTTTGCTATTCTTTTTAATATATGTGGAGGGCAATTGGTTTTATTATTTGCACATGTATCATTTAACTTGTCGTTATTAATTTTTATGTATGACATTCCATTTTTCTCCTTCAAAGTATTTCTCCATTGATAACTTGGAACATTAAACAATGTATCAATAACCTCTATTTTTCCTTTAATAATTATATTTTGATTATTAATTATAGGAAAGAGATTAAAAGATGAAAGAATGCTAAACAATATTGAGGCTTTATTTGTTAATACATCTTCTTGATACCAACCACCATATAACCTAATTTCTAAATAAGTATTAATTGGTGATGAATTGATATCAATACATGTATTAATTATTTCAGAAAATTGATATTGAATTTCTTCATCAGTGTATTGATTTAAATCTTTTCTATCAAACCAATTATCAAAGTCAACAAGAAAAATATATTTCATATAGTATTATTTATTTCAACAACCAAACCCAAACTTTCTTTTGCTCTTTGATTTAGATACTGATTTTCATCAGTATGCGTTACACGCACCTGCCCATTCATTAACATAGGCAATAAACAATCTCGTAATTCAGATAGTTTTTGGCTTTGTTTAAAATTGACAACCATTTTATTATAATAAACTCTTCCTAAATCTTCATTTTCTAATGAAAGAGAAATTTTATTAAATATTTTTTCTGATTCTTTTTGAGAAAGATTTTTATTGTTTTTTTTTAATTGATAATAAAAAATATAAGTAAAAATATTGGTTTCTAAATCCCAATTATTTTCTTTTAAAGAAAGGTATGTATAACCTAATTTGATAAGATGTAAAATGGAGGGAATTTTTACTCGAGAATCTTCATTGAATTTCATAGCAAATGAATAAACTACTAATGTAAGAAAACCAAATGATATTTTACTTTAGAAACCTAAATTATGAATGTTAAAAAAGAGTAGGTTGTTTAAAACCCAATTGATTTGTAGTAAAATCATATTGTGGATTAACTTCCTTATTATTTAACCAAGCTTTAAAATCGTCTTCGGTTTTTAAACTAAAAGGCATTCTTAATTTAGAGTTGTGTATTTCTCTCATAATACCTTTAGCTTCTGTGGTTACTATTGTGTAGGTGTTATTTATAAACAAGCCTGCGAATGCAAAAAGTTGATTGTTAAAGCCTATTTCAAACTTAATTTTTTCTTTCCCTTGATGTTGCCATTCGTAAAAACCATCAACTAAAACAATACACCTGTTTTCTGTATAATGTTTAAAAGCAGGTTTTTCTGATATGGTTTCTATTCGTGCATTTAAAGTATAATTTCTTTTCCAGTCAGAATTTGCCCATTCTGGTATTAGTCCCCAATTATACATTTTAATTTCTGTAAGATTAGAGTTGGTAATGATTGGTGTTTTAGGAAAATTAAATCCATTAATTTGTGAACTAGGATTAAATGAAGCTTCAGAATTAAATTTAGCCTTAAATTTTTTCTCTATTTCCTTAATTGATTTTGTTTGTTTAGTATGAAAACACATAAAATAACTTTTTGATAGTAAACTTAATAAAAATTAAAAGAAAGCACTTTAATAATCAATTTCTGGGATCAATTGCAATACTCATTTTTTTAGATTTAATAACGTTCATACTACAAAAGCCAAATCGATTTGTAATTTTACCATAACAAGCATAAATTCCCATTCCGTTTATTATAGTACTTCTAATGTATTGGCTTTCTGTCCTATTTGTCGGGGCTTGTAAAGCAAAAATCTACTTCTTGCAAATAGTTGTTTCTAGTGTAACCGTTATTAAATTCTTTGAGAGTTAATTTTTTATTTTTTGCTCTTACTTGTGGTTTATCTATTCATTGTATAAGATTAGTTGCATAGTTTAAGTACTAAAGTTAGTAAATAAATCACAAAAAGAAAGTCCGATAGAACTTTTGTAAGTAGGTAAAAACTAGCAATTAATTTTATATGGTGTTAGGCAATGGCTTTATTCTTTTTCTAATTTCTCTAATCTTTTTTGTAATTCTACAACTTTTTTTAATAAAAACTTTAAAGATTCGTTTTCTTTTTCAACCTTTTCAATTTTCTTTTCCTGAGCAATAGTGTATAATGTCAATTCTTCAATTTTTTTTAGAAGATCCATATCCATTTTTGCTAGCATTATTCCATTTTTTTCAAACTCTTTAGCGGATGGTATTTCAGGAAGATGATTGTTTTCTTTAATGAAGTTTTCTAATTCTTCAAGATCTATAAGTCTGTAACTTTTTTTAAATACATAATCAGGAGCTGGAATATTAAGGTCAATTTTCACCTCTTTAGCATGAACACTTCCATTAACTGTTAATTTCATATCTGGATTTATTGTTCCAATTCCAACATTACCAAGTGAAGTCCCGTCTGATTTGGTTGCTAAAATGGTGTTTCGATTCCAAGATTTGATGATGTCTAAATCACCCCCAATGGCATTAATACCCACTCCGTTTGAATACTGATAAGTACCCCTAATAGACCAATTCATTGCTCCAGTAATACCACTATAATTTAAAGGTATTATCCTCACAACATTTTTATCAACATAGTTTGTCGCTAACCTAACTCTTAATTCATCTGAAACCTCTAATTTGGCATTAGGAGCTGCTATTCCAATTCCAATATTCCCATTACCGAGAATTTTAATTCGTTCTTTCCCTTGAGTATAAAAGTTCAATCCAAAATACCCAGATAATCCAACATAATGATAACCAGTTCCGCTTATTCTTGACATTCCATAATGAGCAACTGAATTACCTGACACATCGAATGCATCGTTTATATCAAATCCAATTTTTGTTTGAGAATGAATTCCAAAATTCATTGCAATTAGAGCAATTAATAAAATTCTTTTTTTCATAATAATTTTTGTTTTTATAGTTACTTATGTTAGTTTTTTTTTGCTTGTGCCTAACGTTTATATATATTAAAAGTTGTGTTTTGTAACACTAAGTTTACAATTAAATCACAGAAAGAAAATCCCCCAGGATTTTCGTAAGCTAGCTTTCACTAGCATTTTTTTACACGGTGTTATTTTTTGTTGCGAAACACATTACTTAACACGTTTTAATACCAATTTTAATTTTTTTCAACATAGTTTGATTTCCGATTTAAATAATTTTTCTCTTAACATTTTTCCTTTTAATTTTTTTTCAAAGATTTTTCATAGAGTTTGAGAGGGAATTCCAGCGTTAAAATTCAGAAAATATTTTAGTTTTTAAAGTTAAGATTAAACTTTCAAAAAAGTAAGATTTTTTGACTTTTTTTGTTAAAAATCATATTAAATTAATATTTTTTATTCAACCATAATTCATCCTGAAAAAGTCAAGCAAAAAATACAATTTCAACTAATTATTAAATTTTTAAACCATAAAATTTCCCCACTTTTGATTTTTTATTTAATCTTAAAATTCCAAAAAAAAGTAAAATATTTAACTATTTTTTCAGACAATTAGATTTTGCGTTGGTTTATCTATTCATTTTATAAGTCTAAAGCATCCCTCCTATGCTAAATTCTTATATCCTGAACTGATTAGAGTGCAAGTTTTTGTATGTGAAATCATCGGTTACTTGTATGTTTTTAGGAAAACATTTTTTTGCAGTAGTTTACATAGAATTTTCCTTATTCAAGGTGATTTCCCTGACCTTAGTTTCCTTCTTGACCGATATCTTCAAGAGTTGTTTTATAATAGGTTCTACTTTGGTTCCAAGGAATATGGCTACTATAACCTCAGTTCTTTCCTTTAGCCTTCTTTTTAGTGAATATAGTAAAAAGTATTCCTTTAGACAATGCTAATTCATCAATAGATAAATAATAACTAATATTTTCAGGAAAAACAAGCTATTGCTTGACCTATATTTTGTTTCCAGTTCTTAAAACCGCTTAAATAGTATTTATATAATTGTTGTAATTTTTTCCCATTGACTTCATAGAAACTTTGAATAGTATAACAATCGGAAGTTTTAGTATTGACTAATTTCATTAAAAAAAGCAACGAACTCGTGGTCAAATTTGTTCCCTTTGCTATTATTTTTCAATCTAATTGAATAACTTCTTTCGTTGTTTTATCTAGCCTTTTAAGTCGTTTTAGGTGAGGATAAATCGTGTTTTAATTTAATGGAGAATATTGAATAGTTACTTCTTTATGAAAGCCGTGTGCAATTAAAGTTCTGGAGGCTTGTTCTTTTGGTGATGTGTTCGGTTCTTAAAAATAGAGGTCCATTACCTAACCGTTCTTAATATTCTTCACAAGATTAAAGTGGTAGATTAAGAATTCAGTAAGAATAAGTTTTAATAGATTTAGGTAGTCGTCTATTTTTTTTACAAAAAAACACAGTTCAATTCACAAACAAGTTTTTGATTCGTTTTGATTCCATAAAATTCTTATTTTGATTATTATAATCTTGTTTGATTTAGTTAAAATAATCGTTAATTAATTTGTTATTAAATTTTAAAAGCAGCTTAATGAAATAATTAAAACACGTAATTTAGAGTTAAAAGATTAACATTTTTTATTTTCTTGATTTGACATCATTAGATATAACTTATTTAATATGTTTTAAAAACAGTTGATATTTGAGTTTTTCTTAATTTACACAAAATCAATTGCTTGTAATTTCTATCTCCCCATTTATAGTGAAGAACCTCCCCATAAATGGGGAGATAAAAATTTCACTATAAATGGGGAGTTTTTTTTTTTTTTTTTTAAACTAATTTTATCAAATAATTTAAAAACTAAAATTGCAATGAGAAAAATATTATTTATTCTATTATTAATGTCTTTATCTTTTTGTTTGAATGCCCAAGATTTGTTAAGTGGAGGTAGTAATTCATGGATTTTCCACACTCCCGATGATGGTAGGACGACTCTTCACTTAACATCTATGCTTAATGGTAGTTGGCAATGGGGGAAAGAAACTGTATTTTATAATAATGGTAATGTAAAATTTAATGGCGAACTGGGTATAGGTACATCTGTTCCTATGGGTAAATTAGATATATTACTAGGTGGGTGGAGTAATATCCCTAGAGTTTTGTTTAAACAAACATCTGATAATCCATCGATGAGATTATATAGACCCTCTGGTTCTGGATCAAGTATATATTCTTGGTGGATTGAAAATACGGGGAATGGAGGTTTAAATTTTAAATATGGTTACGGCTCTAGTACCGGAAGTGAATCCCCAGTTTCAAAATTTACGTTTACTAATAATGGTGATTTTGGAATAGGAACAACTACTCCTGATTCAAAATTATCTGTAAACGGAACAATTCATGCAAAGGAGGTTAAAATAGATTTAATAGGTTGGCCAGACTATGTTTTTAGAAAAGAGTATCAATTATTAACTTTAGAAGAAGTTGAGTCTTATGTAAAGAAAAATGGACATTTACCAAGAATATCATCGGCTGATGAAGTAGAAAAAAATGGAGTTCTTTTAGGAGAGATAAGTAAAAAATTACTTGAAAAAATTGAGGAATTAACGCTTTATGCAATTTATCAAGAAAAAATAATAAAAGAACAAAATCAAAAAAATAAAGATTTAGAGAAAAGATTGAGTAAAATAGAGTCATTAATTATAAATAAATAATGATTTATGAAAACGAAAATATTTTATCTGGTAATACTTGCGAGTTTTAACTATTTTTCTGCAAATTGTCAAAACTTACTAGATTTAAGTTCTTGGACGGTTGGTTCAGGTTCAGTTTTAGGTTATTCACAACATGGTTTAACTCTAGAAAATATAAGAGATTATGGCAAAAATCATATTGGTGAGGAGGAAATAATCTGGATAGCTTCTCCAGACTTGAATGGAGGAAGTAGTGGGGGGTTTTATACAGATTTTTTCAACATTGACAATGAAAAATCATATAGGTTCTCTATATGGCTAAAAAAGTTAAATTCTAAAGATGGTACTACTTTATTAGGCACTGTGTCTAACAATAATACAACATTAAAATTAGATGGAACAATACAAAATGACCCTTACTTTTTTATTGGTGATTTACCAAGTCTTAATAGATGGTATTTATTGGTAGGTTATATTCATAGTAGTACTTATAATTCAACAATAAATTACGGAGCTGTTTATGATGGTGAATCTGGCCAAAAAGTACAATTATTGACCGACTATAAATTTAAAAATAATGCAATTAATGTTAGGTTACAATCCTATCTGCATAATGATTATAACAACTTAGATAGACAATTTTTTTATGCACCTAGAATGGAGGAACTTAATGGCAGTGAGTTATCCATACAAGAATTATTAGGGATCAATAATAATTCCAAATTAATAGTTTCTTATGATATGGCTGGTAATCAATCTCAAAATTTTTATTGTTATGACCCAAACTTTTGCGTAGCTCCAGCTGCAAAAAAGGAAGGTAAAGAAGTTATTTCAGAAGAATTACTGGAAGAACCAATTATTGATAAAGAATTAATAGAAAACATATCTGTATATCCAAACCCTACTACTGGGTTTATAAATATCAAACTAAGCACAACTTTACTTAGCAATATTCATTCTATAAAGTTATACAATGTAAATTCATCTTTAGTCAAAGAGATTAAAACTAAAAAGGAGATAATCGATTTGGATATAAGTCGAATGGCTAATGGAGTTTATTTTTTACATATTCATTTAAAAGAAGGAAGAAGTATTACTAAAAAGATTGTTAAAAAATAAGTGGTTATGAGAAGAAAAATAAATATAGGTGCTCTATTGTTATTTTTTGTTGGATATCAATTTATCTATTCACAACAAGAAGATAATTTTTTAAAAAAGAAAGTAGGATTTAAAAAAATTGAACTAAATGATAATGAATCTGGTACTTTAATCTTAGAAGGAGCAAATAAGAAAAATGTAAATCATAAAAATGAACAGACTATCAGTAGTAAATCTAATGGTTCTGGTATTGGTGAAACAATGGGAGAATTAAGTGTTTCGCTTACAGGTGGAGCAAATTATGATATCCCTATTACTGTGCCCTCTGGAATAAATGGCGTACAACCAAATATTTCTATTAGTTATGATAGCCAATCTGGTATGGGTTTAGCAGGTTATGGTTGGAATATAAAAGGAGTATCAGCTATAACAAGAATCCCATCATCAAAATACCACGATAACTCTATAGGGGGTGTTAATTTGGATCATAATGAAAATAGGTTTGCTTTAGATGGTAATAGACTTATTTTAAGAAGTGGAACCTATGGAGGGGATGGTGCTGAATATGAAACTGAGGTTTTTTCCAATTTGAAAATAACCTCACATAGAACATTTTCATATGGACATTATGATGGTCCAGAATACTTTAAAGTTTTGTATCCTGATGGTTCAATTGCCTATTATGGATATAGTACAGATTCAAAAACTGAAATTAACTATTTGATTTCATATTGGCAGAATAACCAAGGAATTAGAATAAACTATGAATATTTGAATCACAGAAATTATTCAAGCCCTGGAGGCAATACCAATATTATAAAGAAAATATCGTATGGTAGTAGATTAAACGATATACCTAAAAGTGTGATAGTATTTGAATATGAAGACATATCTAGGAATGATTTATCTGGTATTGGTGGTAATATGTACTATAATCCAGATATTCTTTCAAAAATTATTGTAAACAATAATTCTATTAAGTATAGAGAATATAATTTAACGTATAATACTAGTAGTCTAAACTATCAAAGATTAGAGAGTATCCAAGAAAAAAGTGGAGATAATACAAAATCTCATAGCCCTATATTTTTTGATTATTCTGATAGTAATTCATCAGTTACTTATAATGGTTTAACAGCAAATTTAAACTTACTAAATATAGAACAAAGAAATAGTGAAACAAGGTCTTTAGATCTTAATGGTAATGGTAAAATGGATTTTATTGTTTTTCCAAGGGATAATAAAGATAAATTTTGGGTATTTCAAGATATAAAAGGGGGTAATAATTCAGCTTATGAAATTCCTACAAACGTTTTTAAAGATGTCTTTCCTATTACTTCTTTAAGTCATAATAATAAAGTCTTATCAGGTCAAAACTTAGTTTTTATTGAGGAAACATCAAATCAAGTAAATTTTAAGATTATTTCAAAAGCTCCTGCATCTGCTGGTGGTTATCCAGTTAGATTAGATTATGAGAAAACTTGGAATGCACCTAGATATATACATACCATTAATAATTGTGGAAGTGATGGAGGGGTGAGAAATATTACTACATCTGTAAATAGTGGACAAACATCAAATGTAAATGCTAATGTAATTAATGCAGCTAATTTAATCCATTCAAATGGAGTAGCAAATTATACAGCTGATCAATTAGTCCTAAAACCAGGATTTAAAGCTAAAAATGGTTCAACTTTTAACGGAACAGCTACAAATAATGTAACCAAACTTATTCCAAATACTTATGTAAGTGGAGATTTTAACGGAGATGGATTAACAGATATAATTGCAATTTCAGAAAATTATTCTAGATCTGTTTGTAATGAAGTATGGATAAACCCTAGAATTGGGAGGGATTGCAGATGCACAGGAAGTCCAGTTAATGATGGAAATTCAAAAGTTTTTTTTGTTGATTTAAATAGAAATAGCAATTCAAATCCAATTCAAATCGGCACATTATCAAAAAGTATAACTAAAGATACTGATAAAATTTTAGTCGCCGATTTTAATGGAGATGGTAAATCAAATATCCTTCATATTGTAGAAGGAAAAGTTTTCGTTTATACTTTAAATAATAGCAATGTCTTAGAGTTGCTTTGGACCACAACAGATTATAAGTTTAATTTAAATTTACCCTATCTTTTAGGTGATTATAATGGAGATGGTTTAACAGATTTTTTAATACCTGATGTAAATACCGGTAATAATTTTGATATATTCAACATCCGTTTTTCAACAGGTGAAAGCTTTGTTAATTCAAAATCCAGACAACCTTTTTTTTATACAGAAACTAATTGGAATGGTAGCAACGGAGTCTTGAGTGGTTATAACTTAATACCCATAGATTACAATAGAGATGGAAAGACGGATATTGTAGAATATAATACCAAAACTTATAATGGAAGCTCTAATGGAACTCAAGAGATTAAGGTATATTATAATAAGGGAGCAGCAGACTCGTCGAACAAAGTTACTTTTGAATATGAAGGTCAAACTAAGAAAACAGGCAATTTAAAACACTTTCCAATACCTATTTTCTTAAATTCTAATGAACCTAATAAAAATATTGAATTTGCAGCTATAAGTGATAGATGGATTACTTCATTTAGTTTCACTCAAAATCATAGAGAAGATGTTTTATTAAGATCTATTGAAAATAATGGAATTACTAACAGTATATCCTATAATAATCTAGATGATACAGAATACACGGACGACTTTTTAAGAGTATATCAACCAGATTATAACGCTAATTATCCTAATGTAGATATAACATCTTCTCCAGGAACAAAAGTGGTAACGTCTTTAGCCAGAACTGGTTTAGGTTATACAGGTTTAAAACAGGTTTTTTCTTATTACGGAGCTATCCATAATATGGAAGGTTTAGGTTTTTTAGGATTTAAAGGTATCGCTCAAAGCAATTGGCATACAGATGGTGGAGATAGGATATTTAATGTTTCTAAATTTGATACTTCTTTAAGAGGGGCAATAATTGAAGAGTACTCTCAACCTTATAACTTTTCGTTTACTAGTCCATCCAATATAATATCTAAAGTTACAAATACATATTCTCATTCTATTTCATCAGAAAAAGTTTTCAAGTTAACTTTAGATTATAGTAGTGAGCAAAATACCTTGGAAGGTACTACTACTACTAAGACCTATGAATATAATATTTACAATAATCCAAAAACAGTTATAACTAATTATATTGGTGGTGATTCAAGTCTTGTAGAATATGAGTATGATGATACTCCAACTTCAATTACTAACTTTTTTATAGGTAGGCCAGAAAAAGAAAAAAGAACAACCACAATTGATGGCAATTCTTTTACTACTGAAACTCATTATTTACAATATTCTGGAAATTTACCAAAACAAATAAAAACTAAAGGAAATGGTACTCAATTTGATGTTGTGAATATCACATACGATTCTTACGGTAATATATTAAATAAAGAAAAAATTCCTTTTGATAGTAGTTCTAGAAGTGTAAGTTTCAAATATGATAGCTCTCATAGATACTTAGAAGAATCTACCGATTTAGAGGGTTTTACCACAAAATATGACTACAATATTACAGATGGTTCCGGTACACTAAAAAAGGAAACTAATCATTTTAATCAAAAGACAGAATATTTATACGATTCTTGGAACAGATTAACTCAAATTACGGATTATTTGGGTAACAATTTAACTACCGATTTTTCAGAATCTAATTATTCATATACTGTTACAGAGTTAGGTGACAGTGGTATGGGTAAAATTACCATTTACGATCCTTTAAAAAGAGTTTCTAAAGTTCATGAGAAAAACGCTTTAGGAAACTGGGTAAGCAAAAGTTATGAATATGATGCATTTGATAGATTAATAAGAGAAAGTGAACCATATGCAGGTGCTGCTACTCAATGGAATACTACTGCTTATGATTTTTATGGAAGAGTGGTAACACATAATAATTATGCTGGGAAGTATATGAATATCCAATATAATGGATTATCAACTACCTTAGATGATGGTACAAAAATTATTACAACTGTTAAAAATGGAATGGGACATATTAAAAGTGTGACAGACAATGGTGGAAAAATAAATTATGATTATTATGGAAATGGAGCAGTTAAATCATCAAATTATAATGGTAATATTGTAACAATTGAACAGGACGGTTGGGGAAGAAAAAGCAAAATGACTGATCCATCATTTGGAGATTTTACCTACACCTATAATGGTTTTGGAGAACTATTAACTGAAACCTCACCTAAAGGAGTAACAACTTATACTTATAGTAATATAGGTAAGCTAGAAACCGAAATTATTCAAGGTGAAAATACAGATATAAATATTACATATTCTTATTATGATTCTACACATAAACAATTAAAAAATATAACAGGGTTCAATGCTCGTACTAATGAAAATTATACGTATGAGTACTTATATGATAATTATAATAGACCTTGGATAACAAGAGAAACTAACGCTCATGCTTTCTTTGAACATCAAGTATCAAGAGATGGTTTTGGAAGAATAGAGAATGAAACATATATTACTACTAATTATTCAGATAATTTAATTAGTACAGTTAAAACTAAAAACGTATACAATTCTAATTCTGGAGGATTAGTCGAAATATTAGATTTCAATACCAATGCATCTTTATGGAAATTGAATAGCTTAAATGCTAAAAATAAAGCGACACAATTACAAATAGGTAATGGTATTCTAAAAAATAAAAGTTATGATACTTATGGTTTCTTAACCAATATATCACACAAAAAAGGTTCAGGCAGTTCTATAATTACTGCTTTGGATGTAGATTACAGTTTTGATCATCAAAGAGGAAATTTACTAACTAGAAATAACAATGTATTTTCATGGAGTGAAGCGTTTAATTATGATAGTTTAGACCGATTATTAGGAGTTTCAGGCTCAGTTAGCTATTCTCATACCTATGATAATCAAGGGCGTATTAATAATAATTCAGATGTAGGAGACTACACTTATGCCTCTTCTTCGAGTTATAAATTAAAAGAAATTCAACTCAATACAAAAGGAGATTTACACTATCAAAACAACCCACTGCAGAAAATAGAATACAATGCATTTAAAAAGCCTGTTTCTATTCACGCTAATGGTAATGGTAGAGTTGATTTTGAATACAGTATTTTAAAAAGCAGAAGCCATGCATATTATGGTGGTGAACAAGAAAATAAGTTAGATAGACGCTATAAAAAACACTACTCTGCCATTAGCCCGGTAGAAATAGAAGTTGATAAACAAGGGGGTACAAAAATTATCACTTTTATTGGTGGTGACGAATACTCTGCACCTATTATGTACGTAAAGAAAACTGGTGCAAATTCTATAGATGGCTATCATTATTTACATAGAGATTATTTAGGGACTATTCTAGCAATAACAGATAGTAATGCTATTATTGTAGAACAACGCCAATTTGGTGCTTGGGGTACTGTAGATAAATTTGTAACAGGCAGTAGTGAGGTAGATTTTACAAACGATACTACTTTGTTGAACAGAGGATTTACTGGACATGAACATTTCTTTGAGGTGGGGTTAATACATATGAATGGTAGAATGTATGAAGCCAAGTTAGGACGTTTCTTATCTCCAGACAATTACATACAAAACCCACAAAATACGCAAAACTATAATCGCTATAGTTATGTTTTAAATAATCCTTTAAAATACACAGACCCTAGTGGTGAATTTATTGCAGAAATAGGAGCAACACTCTTTTTGGTAGTTAAAGCATTGTTTGTAACTTCAGCTCTTGTTGGTTCTTATTCACTAATTAGTAATTTAAGTGGGCAATCAGGTGGTGGTGGTCAAAACACTCAGCCTAATATTAAAAATAACAGCTTACTAAATAATGCTACAGGTTCTCCACCAACAGGAGGTTTCAAACAGGCATTTGATAATGATAGACCTTGGTATGTAAATGCCTTTAAAGCATATATGGACTTCAAACAAGGAAGGGACAATGGTAGGTTAAGAGCTGCAAAAAGTAGTTGGAATTTTGTTAAAGGTCTTGCCACAACAACTCAAGCGTGGAAAGATCTGGGGCAAGGTTTTATGGATATGGCTGCAATGGCTAGCCCTACAGATGCAAGAGGTATGATGCTTAGAACCCAAACTGCTACAGCTGTAATTGACTTTGTAGGTAGAATACCAACTATGGGTTTCTACGAAATTGGTGATCATACAGGTTATGGAGAATTTAAATTGGGAGAGTCTATATTATTAAGTAAAGGTACTGGTCTCGTTGCCAATGGTATTAAAGGTCTTGCCAATTTTGCAAAAGTTCCTGCTAATTTGATTAAGGTGCCTCAAATTCCAATTAAAATTAAATCATTAAATTTGACAACTTCATCTGGAGCGCTAAAACATGCAAGGACATATACGATATATAACCGCTTTGGGGAAGTTTTTAAATTTGGTGTTACAGATCCTTCATTAGTTAGGTATGGACAGTCGTTAGGGATGGCAGGTCCTGGTGCATATGGTAAATTTTCACAAGTTATGTTTAAAGGAAAAGCTCATACGATGGAAAGGTATTTAAGAAGTATATATTATAATTCTACTGGACAGTATACCTTACCTGGTATGAAATATCCTTACCCTATTAATTTTAATACTGGATTACCAATTAAACCTTTTTAAATATGAAAAATATAATAGAGCGAACTTTGTTTTGGTTTAGTGATGGAGATGATAAATTGTTATCGTTGAATGAGAGATACTTTTCATTAGGTAATCTTCTTAACAGGTTACTTTGTGAGAAGTATAAAGGAAAGAAACTACAGTTTATTAATTTATTTTTTAGAACAGAAGAAACTTATAAACTATACCCACAAGCATCTAAGCATTTTACGCATTTTTACGGAGGGCAACTGACATATGATGATGTATTTGACTTGAAGGCGTTTAATAAAATGAATAAACAAGAACAAGACAATTTTATTTGGAAACGAGCTTTTGAAATATTGCAAGAAGCTGCCGCTTCAATAAAAAACAAGGATATATTAAATGCTAGTGAATATGCATATAATAAGGGGCTTGAAATGGATTTGAACCCAGATTTCAGAATGATTGAAAAAGATGTTGTTTTATTCGACCAAGCATTGAAAGCAGCTATCTGGGTGAATTTTAAGAAAGAGGGCATGTACTCTAAGTTCACTTTAGAAAAGGAAAACCAAATAGTTTTTGAAAAAGAAATTGATAAAGCTAAAAACGGAGTGGAATTTTTCTTGGAAATTTACAAAGACATTGACTTAAAAAACAATAATATAATTATTAAGGGTAGAAAAGATGTTGAATATTTACCTTTAAAAATACGGATATATAAAGAAGAACTTGTGTAATAACTCCATTTTATAAATGAAATCAAAATAATTTAGGAAAATATAAAAAACGAACTAATACTGAACCTTATACCAAAAGTATTATAGAAATCTGAAGAAGAAGTCTTATCAGTATTACTAAACAATTTCAGTGAAGGTCTAAAATCAATTAGAAAACAAAGTTATAATGAGTAAAATTAATAAATCCTAATATTGATAGAAATAGTATTAGATATAAGTTTAATTCAATAAAAAAACCCACTTATAATAGGAGGCTGCTGAAAAAGTAGCTTTATTTTTCAAATAAGGTTTTTTAAAAATAGATTTGACATTCAGTTGTCAAATCTATTTTTTAATTTTATCAGTATTGAAATTAAATTTTAGGGTTTTAAAATAACTAAAACAGCTTTGTTTATCGTTTTTTGGTAGCTTTATTATTTCAAAGTATTCCTTGTTAATTCAATTTCAAAATTCTTTTAAGATTTACAGCAAAAATGGTCAAAGCACCTTGCATTTGCATATTTTCAATACCATAAGATATAGCTCTCCCATAACCATGCACATTTTTTAATTCTCCATTTTTAGCTTCTATTTTGTAACGATGTTTTGATTTTTCTTTGAAATATGTTGATTTTTCAAAATCAATTTGTTCTTGATGTATTTCTGATTTTATGGATATAGAATATGTTTTTGTTTTTGCTCCTTCTTTATAGCATCCTTTTTTTAAAGGACAGTTTTTACACTTTTCTACATCAAAATAATACGTAATCACTTGATTTTCCCTTACATTCTTTTTACCCTGAATTGCTTTTCGTATCGCCATATGTCCTGCAGGACAAACAAACATATCTGCATCTTTGTTATAATCAAATTCTTCTTCTTTTTTTCTGATTCCTTGACTAATAGTAGGGTTTAATCTAGCTACTATCTGAATGTTTTCTTGTTTAGCTTTTTCTAAATTTATTTTCCCTGAATACGCGGCATCTCCAATAACCGTATCTACAACTATTCCATTGTTTTGACTTTGACTTATAAGTTCTGGTAAAATAGGTCCATCTCCTTTTTCTCCTGATGTCACAACTGCTGCTGTAATGATTCTTTCTTCACTCATCGCTAGATGAGTTTTAAAACCAAAGAAAGAACTATCAGCTGATTTGTGGCCTATTTTAGCATCTATGTCTTTAGATACAACTTCTTGCTTGTGATGTTCTATCTCATCTATAGATTCTTTTAAGAGATTCAATTTTTCTTTTATTGAGGGTACTTCTCTTATAGTTGGTGAGGCTTCTAATAATGTTTCTAATTCTTTACTATAGCTAATTTCTTTTCCTAAATCATTACTATCGTTCTTCACAGGCATTTTATCTTTCCAGTCTTCTTGATAAACATAAACAGCTTTTCGAAGCTGTTTTGATCTTTCTCTTAAAACATCAATAGCAGAAACTGGGTTAGATTTTGATAAAGTATGCGTAGCATCTACAATAATTGAACTTGAACGAATAATCCCTTTTTCTACAGCAATACCTACTGTTTTGTTTATTAATAAGTTTAATAAATTAGTGTCTTTTAGACATTGTCTACGAAATTTGGTTAAGGTACTTGGATTGATAACATCATCTTCGGGAAGCATGTCTAAAAAGTACTTAAAGGACATATCATAACGAGAACGTTCAACTACATCAACATCTGAAATAGTGTAAATCACTTTTAATAGTAAATACTTGAAAAGTTTTATGGGACATTCCGCTGTTCTACCTTGATCCACAGAATACTTGTCTAAAAGTTCTTTATAGATAAAATCAAAGTCTATCAGGTCATTGATTTTACGCAATAAATTATCTTTCGGAACTATTAAATCATAAAGTGAACTATATTCACTTAGTTTTAAAACTTGTTGTTGTGAGAGCATTACTAAAAATACAAAAAGGATTAGAATTTCAAAAATTCTAATCCTTTTTGTTCCTATCTAGACTTTTTCAGCAGCCTCTTATAATAGCGGGAATTATTTAGTTATGAAAATTACACTAAAAATTAACTACACTCTCTAAATCTTCATCATCCTTGGAGATAATACCAAAATGAATTATACTCTAAATATTGATTATTTTTGAACTATTGTAAAATGAATTTGATTAATAAAAAATTTACGGAAAGAATTTATAAAAACTAAAAAATTAATTGTTCCTTTTGATATGGATAACCCAAACAAAAGAATTACTGGTTTTTTATATACAAATATTGCAGAAAAGTAAAATACCTCTTTTTTGCAGTTAGATAAAGATAAAAAGTGGAAAACTAGTAAGGTAGTTTTTATAGTGCAAGAGGTTACCAAAAATGATTTATTTGCAAAAATTATAGATTCAGGAAAAAAATTGAGTCAGTAATTAATTTATTAGACAACCTTGATATTTTTTTGAGTCAAATAAATGATTTTAAAATTGGAAATGTTCTAGGAATTAAACAATCAATAGATTGAAGTTTTGAGTTATATAAGATAAAACAACCACCTAGAAGAAGAATGAAGTTGCCTGAAAAAATGGATATTAAAAAACTAAAATTAGAGCTTAATAAGATTGAGTACAAAACTTTAATTATTCAATATACGAGGGGGTAAAAGTAGATGCCTTAATGGTAGAGGATTTAGATGGTTTATGGAAAGTATTTTATTGCGAGAGAGGTAATAAAGAATTGATTTGAATATTTAAATCTGAATCAGAAGCCTTTATTGGGTTGCTAAATCATTTTAGAAATGATCTAAACTTAACGGGTAAACAAAGCTTTAATGAGTAAATATTGTGTAGGTGTTATTTATAAACAAACCTGCGAATGCAAAAAGTTGATTATTAAAACCTATTTCAAACTTAATTTTTTCTTTCCCTTGATGTTGCCATTCGTAAAAACCATCAACTAAAACAATACACTTGTTTTCTGTATAATGTTTAAATGCAGGTTTTTCTGATATGGTTTCTATTCGCGCATTTAAAGTATAATTTCTTTTCCAGTCAGAATTTGCCCATTCTGGTATAAGCCCCCAATTATACATTTTAATTTCTGTAGGATTAGAGTTGGTAATGATTGGTGTTTTAGGAAAATTAAAACCATTAATTTGAGAGCTAGGATTAAATGAAGCTTCAGAATTAAATTTAGCCTTAAATTTTTTCTCTATTTCCTTAATTGATTTTGTTTGTTTAGTATGAAAACACATAAAATAACTTTTTGATAGTAAACTTAATAAACATTAAAAGAAAGCACTTTAATAATCAATTTCTGGGATCAATTGCAATACTCATTTTTTTAGATTTAATAACGTTCATACTACAAAAGCCAAATCGATTTGTAATTTTACCATAACAAGCATAAACCCCCATTCCGTTTATTGGGTATTGATGCACAACATTAGTAAAGTGGACTGCATCAAAATAATTACCTTCAATATCAATAAAGGTGCTTAAACGCATTAATTTTCCTTGTGAAGTTTTATTGTATCTGGTAGTAACTAATTTGCCATATAGCAATACGTTTTTATCAGAATAATCAATCATTTGATTTGCATTAATATGTTTGTAATATTTTTCTGTAACCAAAGAAAAATAATTCTGAATTGTAAATCCTAACAATTCTATTTCATCATAAACACTCTCTAGCCAATGAGAACTTAATTTAGGAATCGTAAACTTTTGATGTTGCAAACGGAATAACTTTACTTGTTGATGTACTTGTTGTTTTTTTGTTGCATTCACTTTAAAGGTAGCTTGCCAAAGTAATTCTGTTTTGGGTTTATTGGTAAAACGAAAAGCATTAATCCGAATTAAGATAGAAAGCTGTTCTATTGAAATTGATATGCGATCAATAAAATCATCTAAAGAAGAAAACAAACCATTTAACTGACGTTCAGTTAAAATATTTTGAATTAATAAATTTTCTAAGTTTTTTAAATATCCAAAACCTAAATAGATGGTTATACCTTTTACAGCATTAGCGTGATCACTCTTATTTATACAAGGTAATTCTACAATTGCACCTCGCATTTTTGCTTCGTGAATATAATGTTCAGCAGAATAAAAACCACCTCCATTATTTAAAACAGCAACCATAAATTCAATTGGGTAATAGCATTTTAAAAATAAACTTTGATAGCTTTCTACTGCATAAGAAGCAGAATGCCCTTTTGCAAATGCATAGCCAGCAAAACTTTTAATTTGATTCCAAACTTCAAAAATTAAATCATCTTTAAAACCTTTATTTCTACAATTTGCTATAAATTTATCTTCAACCGCTTTAAATTCTGACAGCGACCTATATTTACCACTCATTCCTCTTCGTAAAACATCAGCTTCCCCTAAAGTTAAATCTGCAAATTGATTAGCTACTTTCATTACATCTTCTTGATAAACCATTACTCCATAAGTTTCTGGCATAATTTGTAATAAAATAGGATGCGCTTCTTTTCTTTTTTCTGGATAACGTTGCCTTTTAATAAATTCATCTTTCATACCAGAACTAGAAACTCCTGGTCTAATAATAGAACTTGCAGCAACCAAACCTAAATAATCTTGAGTTTGTAATTTTTGCATTAAACCACGCATTGCAGGAGATTCTACATAATAAGCACCAATTGCACCACCAGTTTTTAAAAGGTTATTGATATTTTTATCTTTCTTAAAACGCTCAATATCTGTAATGTTAATTTTGGGGTGGTTAGGATTATTCTCTTTAATAATCTCTAAAGCATCTTTGATTTTTGCTAATCCACGTTGTCCTAAAATATCAAATTTAAAAATACCTACATCATCAGCAATATTCATATCAAATTGAACAGTAGAGAAACCTTTTGGAGGTAAATTAGTAGCAGAATAAAAATGAATAGGTTTATCTAAGATTAAGATTCCTGCAGAATGTACGCTTACATAATTAGGGAAACCTTCAATTAGTTTTCCGTATTTTAAAACCAGTTTAGCAATATCATCTATATCTGTTTGTAATTTGCCTTTGCTCAACTTATCAATTTCTTCTTTAGGTAAACCAAAAACCTTACCTAATTCTCGAACAACAGCTTTGTATTTAAAAGTTACGTAGGTGGCTAAAAGTGCAACATTATCAAAACGATTAAAAATGTATTGAGTAACAGCATTTCTATCTTTCCAAGAAAAATCAATATCAAAATCTGGTGGAGAAGCTCTAAAAGGATTGATAAAACGTTCGAAATATAAATCCAATTCAATAGGATCTACATCTGTAATACCAATAATATAAGCCACAATACTATTCGCTCCACTTCCTCTACCAACGTGAAAGAAATTATTTCTATTCGCATATTGTACAATATCATAATTGATTAAAAAAAAAGAAACAAATTTTAAATCTATTATAACTTTTAATTCTTTTTCTAAGCGAGCATAAACTTGTGGTGTTGCATTCTTATATCTTTTATTAATGTTGTTGTTGCAAAGTTGTTGTAGCTTATTGCAATCTTCTTTAAAACTGTTGTAATACAATTGTAAATTCTGATTTTCACGTGTTATATCAAATCCAAATTGAATTTTACATTGTTGCAAAAGTGTTGTTGTGTTTTTAATGATATTAGGAAATTCTTTAAAAAATATTTTCAATTCTTTTAAAGAATGCATTGTATCTGTTGTTAAACATTGTTCATAAGTAGAAAGCTTACTTAATAAAGTATTTTTATCTATGGCACGCAACAAACGATGCGCATTAAAATCTCTTTTATTACGAATGGTAACTTGCTGTTGAATTACTATTTTATCTGAAAACTTTTTTAAATAAGAAAATTTAAGCTTGTTAATTTCTGCAATAGAAACACCTATAAATTCATTTTCAGCTAAAGAAGTTAAATGCATTTCCAGTGCTTTTTCAAAAGGATATATGATATAAACATTTTCTAAAAACTTTGGTTGATCTGGGATCTTAGTTTTCGATTCTAAAAAAGAAGACAAATAACTATTAATATTCTGAAAACCAATATTGTTTTTAGCCAATGCAACAAATTGCTGACTGTTACCATTTCTGAAATCTACACCAATAACTGGTTTTATATTAAACTTTTTTGACTGTTGTACAAAGTTTAAACAAGCAGAAGTATTATTTATATCTGTTAGAGCAATACAATTAATATTGTTCTCTTCAGCTAATTGTAACAACTCAATTTCTGAGAACGTACCAAAACGTAATGAATAATATGTATGACAATTTAGATACATAAATCATTGTTTTCTATGTGCTAAAACTAAAGGAGGATCTCCATTAAAAGGATCATTAAATCTGCCAATAGTTTTTGCTCCCATTGCTGATGCTCTCATTATACTAGCTTCACCATATTTATTACGAACATTATCCATAGCATTATAAAGGTTTAGCATTTGTTGTGTATCATCAAAAAGGTTAATCTGATAATTACCATTTACAATGTCAGAAATTTTAACACCTACCAACCTTATTAATAATCTTCTTTGATAGAGTTTGTTAAATAGCTCTAAAACAGTTGGTATAATAATATGATCTGCACTTGTATAAGGTATTTTAACTTGTTTGCTATAAGTATTAAAATCTGAATATCTAATCTTTACACTAAAAACAGAAGCTAGTTTGTCCCCTTTTCTTAATTGATAGGCTAAGTTTTCTGCCATTGCAAAAATGGTTTCTTTTAGCTTTTTTACATCAATTGTATCTTTATTGTATGTTCTTTCTGTTGATAAAGATTTACGCTCGTGAAAAGTTATTATTGGTGGATTGTCTATTCCATTAGCACGTTTCCAAATAGTTTTACCATTTTTACCTAGAACACTTATCATCATTTCTAAAGGCATTTCTTGTATCACTTTTACTTTATCAACTCCTAAGTTTCTGAGAGTTTGATATGTTTTTTCTCCTACTGATGGTATTTTACGAATTGAAAGAGGTGCTAAAAACGATTTCTCAAAACCATTATCTATTTGTAATTGATTATTAGGTTTAGCTTCACCTGTTGCAACTTTAGAAACAATTTTGTTTTGTGACAATCCAAAAGAAATAGGTAAACCACTTTCTTTAATAATTCTTTGACGTAATTCTGATGCAAATTTATAGCTTCCAAAAAATGCATCCATTCCTGATAAATCTGCATAAAATTCATCAATACTTGCTTTTTCGAAAACAGGTACACTCTCTTTAATAATATCTGTAACAATATTTGAATACTTAGAATAGGTGCCAGTATTTCCTCTTATAATTGTGGCTTCTGGACATAGTTTTCTAGCAATTTTCATAGACATACCAGAATGAACACCAAATCTTCTAGTTTCATAACTACAAGCTGCTACAACTCCTCTATCTCCAGTTCCGCCAACTAACAAAGGTTTTTTCTGTAACCTGCTATCAATTAAACGTTCGCAGGAAACAAAGAAAGTATCTAAATCTAAATGTAAAATATGTTTTTTCACTTGTCAAAAATATCTCAAAATTGTAGATTTGTTGGCTCAAAATATTAGTTTTATGTCATTTATTCAACAAAACATTAAGTTCATCAGAAAACAAAAGGGATTAACTCAGCTAGAGTTTTCTAGTGATTTAAATTGGTCTAAATCTCAAATAGGTGCTTATGAAGAAGGTAGAGCACAACCTTCTATAGACAAGTTAATTCAGTTGTCTGATTTAACGAATATTCCTATAGATATTTTAGTAAAAAATGATTTAAGAAAATCTGGAACTACAAGTTTTATAGAGGTTGGTAATAAGAGAATTCTTTTCCCCATTATGGTTGATGATGAAAATGAAAATTTAATTGAAGTAGTACCAACAAAAGCATCAGCAGGTTATTTATTAGGTTATGATGATCCAGAGTACATTGAGCAGTTAGAGAAAATCAAATTGCCATTTTTGCCTACTGGTAAGCACAGAGCTTTCCCAATAAAAGGAGATTCTATGTTACCAATGAAAGATGGTTCTTATGTGGTTGCTGAATTTGTTGAAGATATTAAGCAAGCTAAAAGTGGTTATACTTATGTTATTGTTACTAAAGATGATGGAATGACATACAAAAGGATTTACAATCAAGTTGAAGAAAATCAATCCTTTTTATTGAAACCAGATAATTCAAGTTATCAACCTTATGAAGTTCCAGTTTCTGAAATAATAGAATTATGGAAATTTACTTGTAGTATAAATACACAAGAATATGATGAAAATGAATTAAAATTGAGCAGTATTATTGAAATGTTTAATGGTTTAGGTGTTGAATTAGAAGCTTTAAAAAAATCTTTACTTTAAAATAAATACATTTCTCATATAAGAAAAACTTGTATATTTGAATAGAAATTAATTATAAATCAGAGTACACGATTCAGTACACGATTTAGTTAAAATAAGTTGTAAAGGGACTAAAATTTGATTTTTTTATCAAATTCATAACCCTGAGGTCACGGGTTCAAATCCCGTTTTCGCTACTAAAAGTAAAGCAGTTACATTTTTTTGTAACTGCTTTTATTTTTAACAATAAGTGTTTTTTATTACTTTTTTCTATAGATTTAAAATGAAATAAAAATAGTCCTTATTGTTTTTTACTTTACTAAGGCTAGAAAAAAATCATCTTAAGATAAACTGACTTATTATTTTCAATTTATATGTTATTGTACCCAACATCTCTATCATAATAAAGTAAAAGAATATTAGAATAAGGTATTAAAACAATTTCATACTAAGTTATTATCAACCTTAGTTTTAAGTTTATTTGTTTCTAGTTTTTCTGCTAATACCAGAATTAATTTCTATAATTATATAATTGGATTCGTTTCTTATAAAAATAACTATACATTAAAATAGTATTCTTTTTTAATATATCAATATTTCCTTCTTTATAAATTACAAATTTCATCCTAATAAAAGCTCTTAATCATTTTTATAAAAAAATTACATTTTTAATAAAATAACTATTAAATAATTTGAAATATGGATTTTTTTTTTACAATAATATTATTAATTATAATTCTAAATAAGAAAATAAATTTCAGAATAAATAAAAAAAAGGTATATTTAGTAAAAAATTAAAAAGAAATTTTATTTACTTATTGATAGTAAGTTTCCCCAACAATTTCAAGTTATGAATTATAATGAATTGCTAACCTTATTTGTACAAGGTTCTATAATTGCTCTTATAATACTTTTATTGTTTAGACTCAGAAAATATCTAGGACTAGGTGTTTTATATGCTTGTTTAGGTCTTTTTCAATTTGTACAGGTATTGGTATTTATTCTAAATACTGTTTACGACTCTACTACAAATAAATTTCTTGTTTCCCCAGGTTCATCAGTATTTATTACGATTACGCTTTTTAGTTTATTAATTATCTATTTAAAAGAAGACGCTAAAGAAACTAAAAAAATGATTTTTGCAATACTTATTGTAAATGTATTAATATCATGGTTATTACTTGCCTTTGGCAGGAATATGAACGAGGCGTATCTAGAAAATAATTTACTAACTCCTAATCACTTTATATTTTCTCCGAGAATTCAAATTTTTGGTAATATATTTTTATTTCTTGACTCTTTTCTATTGATTATTATTTTTGAATACATCTCTAAGAAAATAAAACACCTGTTTTTTCAAATATTTGTAACTATGGTATTAGTTGTAAGTATAGATACTATTCTATTCTCTATAACTACATTTTGGAATTTAGAAAATTTAAGTTCTATTATAACTAATAATTTACTTGCTAAAAACAGTTTTACTTTTTATTACAGTATTCTCTTTTATTTCTACATAAAATATTTAGATATAAAAGATAAAGATTTGGTACATTTTAAAGTAAAAGATGTTTTTAAACCTCTTAGTTACAAGCAAAAATTTGAGACTGCTGTTAGTAGTGTTAAAAAGAGCGAAGAAATGTATCGCCTAATAACAGATAATGCCACCGATATTATTAGTCTACTTGATTTGGATGGTAAATACCAATATGTAAGTCCGTCAATTAAAAATGTATTGGGTTATAATCAATCTGATTTTATAGACGAAACTATATTTAGCATTGTACACCCAGATGATATAGAAAAACTGAAAAAAAACATTAAAAAAAATATAATTGTTTTAAAAAAAACTAATAATATTTTTACGATTAGGTTACTTCATAAAAAAGGATTTTATGTATGGATCGAGTTTACAATATCACCTATCTATAAAAATAGCAAGTTTACCTCTTTTGTTTCATCCGCAAGAAATATTACAGAAAGAGTATTAGCAAATAATCAATTTAAAACTTCTTTAAAACTTTTAGAAAATAGAGAACGAGCTTTATTAGCATCTAGCAAAATAGGTAAAATAGGTTTTATAGAATTTAACAATAAAACAAATACCTACACTTGGTCTGATTATTTATATACAATTTTCGGTTTAGAAACTGGCAGTAATATACCTACTCAAGAAGAATTCTTAAATTATTTTGAAGAAAAATCTAAAATTAAACTAAAAAAATGTGTTAAAAATCTTGAACAAAATGGTATTCCTTTCGACGTAGATTCAAAAATTATAAATACAAAAAAAGAAGAGCTTTGGTTAAGAACAAAAATAGAACCAATATTTGACGAGCAGAATAAAATAGTAGGTAGAAGAGGTATTGTGCAAGATATTACTGAATTTAAAAACACGCAACTAACATTAGAACAAAATAATTATTCTTTAACACAAACAAGTAGAATTGCTAAAATAGGTTATTGGGAATATGATATAAAATCAAAATGTTTTACGTGGTCTAATTATGTTTATAAAATCTATGGTTTAGATCCTAAAAAAGAAATACCATCTCGTAAAGAAATGATTAATTTTTACGACGAGGCATCAAAAGAAAAATACAAAACTGCAATTAAAAATCTTGATATTACTGGTAAACCTTATGATTTAGAATTAAAAATTATCAATAATAAAAATGAAGAAGTTTGGGTTAGAGTTGTAGTACAATTAGTAATTAATGAATATAACCAAATTACAGGCAGAAGAGGGATTATTCAAAATATTACTGAAAACAAAATTGCCAGTCTTCAACTCGAAAAATCGAATTTAGAAATAACAAAATCTTTACATCTTTTAGAGCAAAAAGAACGTTCGTTAAAAGAATCTAGAATTATTGCTAAACTAGGGTATTCAGAATATATTTTTGAAACCAAAACTTATGTATGGTCAGATTATATGTACCTAATATATGGAGTAGACCCTAACCAGAAAACTCCTACTCGTGAAGAAATTTTAGCCTTACATGATGATATTTCATTAAAAAAACTTCAAGAAGCTACTAAAAAATTAGATAAAGAAGGCACTCCATATGATCTAGAATTAAAGCTAACTAATTTTAACAATGAAGAAATTTGGGTAAGAATAGTTGGACGTCCTATTTATAATGACAATAATGAAATTATTGGTAGAAGTGGAATTTTTAGAGATATAACAAATATAAAAAATAGTCAACTTAAATTAGAAAGTTACTTAAAACAATTAGAGGCTAAAGATGCTGATTTAAAAGAATCTAATAGAATTGCAAATATTGGTTATTGGGAGTATAAAACAGATTCAGATACTGTTACTTGTTCTCACTATGTTTATAAAATTTACGGCTTAGACTCTAACCAAAAAATCCCTTCGCAAAACACTTTAAAAGAATTATACGATAAAGAAAGTTTAAAAAGGTTAGAAGAGGCTACAATAAAACTAATAAATGATGGAAAACCATACGATATTGAAATTAAGTTAATTAATTTTAAAAATGAAGAAATCTGGACAAGAAATATTGTACAACCTATATATAATGATAAAAATGAAATTATTGGTCGTAGAGGAGTTATACAAAACATTACAGCTTATAAAAAAACACAACTAGCTTTAGAAAATTCTTTACACCTTTTAGAGAAAAAAGAATTAGCTTTAATAGATTCTAGTAATATGGCAGGCATAGGTTATATAGAATATGATTATGCAACAAACAAATACACAGATTATTCAGAATATATTTATAACATATTTGGTTTAAAACCAGGAGAAGAATTAACCCAAAAAAACGAAGCTTTATTTTATTTTGATGAAGAATCAAAAATAAAATATTTACAATCTTTACATGATGTTAAAAATGGAAAAATTTCTGATATAGAATTAAAAGGAAAAAACAGAAAACAAGAAGATATCTGGATAAGAAGTGTATCTAGTCCTATTTATAATGATAACAATGAGATTGTAAAAAGAAGAGTTGTTCTACAAGATATTAGAAATTACAAAGTAACACAGCAAGAACTACAAGAAACTCTACACCTATTAAAAAGAAAAGATTTATCATTAAAAGACTCTAGTAGAATTGCAGGCATAGGCTATGTAGAATATAGTTACAAAACAGATTCTTACGAAACAACAGAATATGTTTATAAAATTTTTGGTATTGATATAGACAAAAATGCCACACAAAAAGAAATCATAAGCTTTTTTGATAAAGAATCTCAAATAAAATATATAGAAGCTTTAGAAGAGCTTCAAGAAAACGGGACTAACTACGATATAGAACTAAAAGGAAAAAACAAAAAAAATGAAGAAATATGGATAAGATCTGTTTCTAGCCCAATATATAACGATGAAGGCACTGAATTAATTGGAAGAAGAATTGTAATACAAGACATCAAAAATTATAAAAACATACAATTACAATTAGAAAAATCGAAACAAAAAATACAAAATTCATTAGATTTAATTAAAGACAAAGATGCTACACTAAAAGAATCTAATAAAATAGCGAATATTGGTTATTGGGAGTTAGATTTAAATACAAATATCTATACCTGGTCTGAATATGTATATAAAATTTTTGGATTAGATGCCAAGCAAAAAAATCCTTCTCGCAAAGAAATATTAAAATTTTACGACCAAAATTCTAAAGGAATAATAAGTAAAGCAACGCAAGAGTTAAATACCCATGGAGTACCTTACGATTTAGAATTAAGATTAATAAATGCCAATAATGAAGAAATTTGGACAAGAAATGTAGTGCACTTAATTTTAGACCACAATAATAAAGTTATAGGAAGAAGAGGTTTAATACAAAACATTACAGCCTACAAAAAAGCACAGTTAGAAATAAAAAAATCTCTTACACAACTAGAAAAACAAGATTTTTCTTTAAAAGAATCTAGTAGAATAGCCAAAATAGGTCACGTAGATTACAACAGTATAACAAATCAATACATTTGGTCCGATTATACCTATACTATTTTTGGACTAAAACCAACCGACAAAATACCATCTCGCGATAAAATTATTAACTTTTTTGATAAAGAATCTCAAGAAAAATTAAAAAAAGTTTTTAATGATATCAATGAAAAAGGGTTATCTACAGACATAGAGTTAAAAGGTAAAAACAAAAACAATGAAACTATTTGGATAAGACAAGTAGCACAACCTGTTTATAACGATCATAATATATTAATAGGTAGGCGAGCTTTATTACAAGATATTACTACTTATAAAATAAATCAACTTCAATTAGAAAACTCCAAAAAAGAAATACAAAATTCTTTAAATGAATTAGAAAAGAGAAAATTCTCTATGGATGAAGCAAGTAAAGTTGCTAAAATTGGATACTTTAATTACGATATAGCTACAGGAGAATTTTATTGGTCAGATTATTTATATGAAATGTATGACTATGATCCAAAAAATACTGTAGTTTCTAGATCTGAGATTTTAAAATGTTTTGATGAAGCATCTAAACAAAGAATGAAAAAGGCTACCGATAATTTAAATAAAAATGGTGTGCCTTATGATATTGAAATAAAAATAACAACTCATAAAAATAACGAAGTCTGGATTAGAAATGTTGCACAACCAGTTTATAACGAAAAAAATGAAATAATTGCAAGAAGAGGTGTTTCTCTTAATATAACTACTGCTAAAAAAGCACAAATAGAATTAGAATTATCAAAAGAAAGAATACAAAACTCTTTAAAAGAAATAGAAAAAAGTAAATTTTCTATGGATCAAGCCAGCAAAGTTGCTAAAATTGGTTATCATAAATATTACAACACAACAGATTCTTTTTATTGGTCAGAATATATGTTTAACATTTTTGGTTTAATACCTAACCAAAAAATACCAACAAGAGCAGAACTATTAGAATTATTTCATGAAAAATCTAGAAATAGATTAATCAAAGCAAATGAAGAACTAGAAACTTATGGTTTACCATATGACTTAGAATTAAAACTAACCAATTTAAAAAAACAAGAAATTTGGATAAGAATGTCTAACCAACCCATTTATAACAAACAAAAAACTAAAATTGTTAGTAGAGGAGGTGTTGCTCAAGACATTACAGAAAGAAAAAAAATTGAAGAAGAACATTTAAAAACAAAAAACGATTACATAAGATTATTCGATAATGCTACAATTTCTATCTGGAACGAAAATTTAAGTTTAGTATACAAAGAAATTGAAAAACTTAAGAAATTAAACATCACTAATATTTGCCTCTACCTAGAAGAAAGACCAGATTTGGTATTAGAACTCATAGGCAAAATAAATGTTAATTATGTAAACAAGGCTACCTTAAAATTATTTAAAGCAAATAGTCAACAAGATTTTTTTAACAACATAAATTTATTTTTTGGTAAAGATGCAGATAAAGTTTTTATAAAACTTATAGAAGCAATTTGGAATGATGTAGAAACATTTACATCCGAAGTTAATTATAAAACTTTAGAAGGAGACCAATTTATAGCTATTTTTTCGGTTGCTATCCCTAAAACAATTGAAGAACAAAAAACAGTGCCCATCAGTATACAAAGTATTCAAAGTATAAAAGATGCAGAAATAGCTTTAAAAGAAACGCTTAAAACATTAAATGAAGCACAAAAATTAGGTCATATAGGTAACTGGGAATTAAACACAATAACAGATGAATTTACTTGGTCTGATGAGGTTTATAATATTCTTGATTTTAACCCAGAGAATGGAGTTCCTAAAAAAGAAGATATTTTTAAAAAAATACATCCAGATGATGTTGAGTTTCATAATAAAAAAATAGAGAATGCAATAAAATATGGCAATCCTTTTAATATTGAAATTAGATTTAAAATTTCGGATAGTACTGAAAAAACTATAAAAATTATTTGTAAACCTATAAAAGATAACAAAGGCAAAGTAATCTGTTTAAAAGGTGTTAACCAAGACATTACTGAACAAAAAAAGATACTAAAAGAAATAGAAAAAACTCAAGAAATGTATCGTTTAGTTACAGATTACTCTAATGATTTAATTTGTTTACACGACATAAATGGTAAGTTATTGTACATTAGTCCTTCTGTAAAAACCTTGTTAGGCTATGACAATTTAGAACAATATGATAAATCATTTTTCGAAATTATTCATTATGATGAAGTAGAAATGCTAAAAAATCATATTCAGGAAACTAGTATAAATAGTGAATATAAAAAGCTTATTGATTTTAGAGCTAGACATTTAAACGGACATTTTATTTGGTTTGAAGCTTTAACATCTAAAGCTTATAAAGAAGATGACACAACTTATTTTGTTACCATTGCAAGAGACATAACAGAATATATATCAGCAAAACAAGAAATAGAAGAATACCAAAAATCATTACAAAAATTAACCACAGAAATTACAGTGGTCGAAGAAAATCAAAAGAAAGAAATTGCCACCAATATTCATGATCACTTAAGTCAGGCTTTGGTAATTTCTAATATGAAGATTAAGGAGCTAAAACTAAGAGATAATTTAAAAATTACTCATGAAGAATTAAATTTTATAGAAGACCATATTTCAAATGCTTTAGCAAATAGCCGTAAAATAACCTCAGAGCTATCCCCTCCTATTTTGTACCAATTAGGTATTATTGAAGCTCTTTATTGGCTACTAGAAACTATAGAAGTAAAGCATAAAATTAAATGCGAGATTAATGATTATGCGAAAAATTTTAAATTAAATGATACAAGATCTATTTTACTATACAGAAGTATTCAAGAAATTTTAAATAATACTATAAAATACGCTAAAGCAACTTTAATAACGATAGATCTACATAAAAATGATTCTGGTATAGATATTATTATAATGGATAATGGTAAAGGTTTTGATGTTGCAAAATTAAATAACTTACGTAACCATAACGGTTCTGGTTTTGGTTTGTTTACTGTAAAAGAAAGAATAAAAAATATAAAAGGTAATTTTAAAATTACTTCTAAAATTAATAAAGGAACAACTGTTAACATTTTTATACCACTGGCAGATGAGTAATACAAATACAATAAATATAATATTAGTAGACGACCATAAACTATTAAGAGATGGTTTAAAAAATATTATAGAATTAAAATCGAATATGCATATAATTGGTGAAGCTTCTAATGGTAGAGAAGTTATTAAATTATGCAATAAATTAAACCCAGATGTTATTATTATGGATGTTTCTATGCCAGGTTTAAATGGTATAGAGGCTACTACACAAATAATTAAACATCATCCAGAAATAAAAATAATTGGTCTTTCTATGTACTCTAGTAAACAATTTATACAAGGTATGTTTAGAGCTGGTGCATTTGGTTATTTATTAAAAGATGGTGGTTCTTTAGAGCTAGTAACCGCTATTTGTAAAGTAGTAGAAAATAGAAAATACTTATCTAAAGACATAGATCAAGAACTGCTTCTTCAATTAAAAAAAGGAGACAATATAGAAAGTACAGAACTTAGCTCGAGAGAAAAAGAAGTTTTACAATTACTTGCAGAAGGAAAATCGTCTAAAGAAATTGGAGAAATTTTGTTTTTAAGCTCTAAAACTGTAGATGTGCATAGAAATAATATTATGAAAAAAATAGATTTACACTCTATACCAGAATTAACAAAATATGCAATCAAAAAAGGTTTAACTTCTCTAGATATATAAAAAACTAGATTTATTGGGGGATTATAAATCTAGTTTTTAGTTCAAATATAATTTATTTATTGGGGGACTATAAATAAATCTATCTATAAAAAATCAATATTCTTTTAATACATATTTACACTACAAAGATATATGAGATGAACAAATCATTATATAGGTAAATTCCTTATTTATACAATTATATTTCTAGATACATTGTTAAATATATTACAATAATAAAAAAAATGAATTAAGCATTTCACCTAATGATTATGAAACCTATAATTCTTAAATTTGATTATTAATTAATAAATCAATACTACCTATATTTTGAACTCTCAAGAAAAAAAAGTTTTAATAGTAGAAGACAATGCTCATATTGGTAAAAGTATTGTTGATGCAATTTCTAAAGGTAGTAACTCGCTTAATTTACAATTAACAACCACAATAGCAGAAGCTATTTCTAATTTAAAAGGCACTAATTACGATTTAATTTTACTCGATTTAAGTTTACCAGATGGCAATGGTTTAGAAGTATTAAAAATGCTTCAAGAAAAAAAGTTAGAAAAGAAGGTGTTTGTATTTTCTACAAACACGCATCTTAAAAGAATTTGCTTAAAATACGGTGCTCAAGCTTTTTTTGATAAAGCAACA
Organism: Polaribacter reichenbachii; assembly: GCF_001975665.1. Taxonomy (NCBI): domain Bacteria; kingdom Pseudomonadati; phylum Bacteroidota; class Flavobacteriia; order Flavobacteriales; family Flavobacteriaceae; genus Polaribacter; species Polaribacter reichenbachii. Next base: position 3,899,299 of record NZ_CP019419.1, read on the forward strand.
GATTTTGATCTGTTTATTTCTACTGTTAAATCTACTCTAGTTTAATTTACACCAACAGATTCTAATAATTTCATTTATTTGAATAAAACTAATTTTATGCTATAATTTTTAAATTATAAAAATGCATATACAAATTATCTCTTCTGATGAAATATTAATAACTATTTAACTTCTAACAAAATAAATCACCTTTAATATTTTAGAAATCGAGTTTTAGAAGTTTCTAAATCAACTTATTAAGAATGGAAAGATTTATTTTTCAGAAAATAAATTAGTAGGTATTTCTGAACTTTGGTATACTTGATGCGTACGTTAATAATAAAGGATGCGAAACCATTTAACTAAATGCATATTTTAATAACTCAAAAGCACACAAATTTTATTATAATTAAGGTTATGCTGTTTATGGTTTTCATTGTGTAAAAGTTTTAAGAAACGATAAATAATTTTATTAATTTTAGTAAAAAAACATTGTAGAATTCAAAAATGATTATATATTTGCAACCCTTTACCAAGCGAAAGTAGCTCAGTTGGTAGAGCGTCAGCCTTCCAAGCTGAATGTCGCCAGTTCGAACCTGGTCTTTCGCTCAAAAAAACCTTATTTTAATTAATAAGGTTTTTTTTATGCCTAAAATTAAAGTGCAAAAAATATGGTAAAATGAAGAGATTTATCAATGATAAGATAATCAAGTTCTTTATATACTAAAAACTTGTTTTCTTAAGGAAGGAAATTTCTTTATAAACTTTTAAGTTTATCGCCAAATAGTAAGAGTAAAACTATTGGAATCGCTAATAAAACAATAAAAGTAGTATTAGTAGAAAACAAAACTGGTCTAATTAAAAGCGTTAAAATAAATCCACCAATTGCACCTCCTAAATGTGCTGCATGGCCAACATTACCAATTTGTTTTTTCATTCCGTAAATAGAATACAATAAATAACCAACTCCAAATACATAACCAGGTATAGGAACTGGAATAAAAAACAGATATAAACTCATATCCGGATTTAGTAAAATAGAAGTATACACAATACCAGAAACGGCACCAGATGCACCAACTGCACTATAATAAGGCTCATTTTTATGATATTGTAATGCATATAAGCTACCAGCTAATAAGCTACCAAAATAGATAATTAAAAAGGAAACAGAACCAACAATTTTGGTTACAAAACCACCAAACATATATAAAACATACATATTTAAAATAAGATGCATCCAATCTACGTGTAAAAAACCAGAAGTTAGCATTCTAATTTTTTCATCACCTTTTACTCTACCTACTTGAAACTTATATTTGTCTAAAAAGCTATAATCATCAAAGCCTTTTTTAGAGAATAAAACATTGGCAACTATAATAAGTAATAATAATGGATTGTTGTCTTGTAGCATCTTACAAAAATAACAAATCGGTTTTGTTTTATTATATTCTTTTAATATAAATACTGATATTTGTAAATTAAATAAATAATATGCAGTTTATAATATTTGCGCTTACTTATCCTCTAATTTGGTTATTGTCTAGATTACCAATGAGGGTGCTGTACGTAATTTCTGATGGTTTTTTCTTTTTAAATTTTTACGTTATTAAATATAGAAAAAAGGTAGTTTTAGATAGTTTAAACCTTGCTTTTCCAGAAAAATCTAACGAAGAAAAGAAAGCTATTGCTAAAGGTTTTTTCATACATTTTACGGATTTATTTATAGAAAGTATTAAAGCTTTTTCTATTAGTGAAAAAGAAGTATTAAAACGCTATAAATACAAAAATCCAGAGGTAATAAATAATATAGTTAAAGAAGGTAAAAGTATTGCTTTAGTAGGTGCACATCAAGCAAATTGGGAATGGTCTTTTAGCACACCTCTAGTTTTAGATGGTAATATTTTTGGTGCATACACAAAATTAGGCAATAAGTATTTTGAGAAGAAATTAAGAACATCTAGAGAGAGATTTGGAGTTATTGGTTATAAAACCTCTGAAACTGTAAAAGGGATGCAGAAGAATTTTAGTAACAAAATTCAGGGTTCTTATATATTATTAAGTGATCAATCTCCACGATTAACTAAAACTCACTATTGGCATACATTTTTTGGCATAAATGTACCTATACATACAGGTGCAGAAATGTTAGCCAGAAAATTTGATATGGTTGTTGTAAATTATGTTGCTAAAAAGGTAAAAAGAGGTTATTACGAAACTGAATTTCAAATTATAACAGAAAAACCTAAATTACATAAAGAATATGAAATTACTGATAAGTATCTGGCTTTAACTGAAAAAAACATCAACAAACAACCAGAACTTTACTTATGGTCTCATAAAAGATTTAAGCATAGAAATAAAATTGAAGAATGGAAAAAAATGAAAGTTGCTAAACAGAAAACCAAGAAGTAACTAACTCTTTTTCTATTGGTGTAAAAGAGTTGTGTACATAATCGTTTTTAATGGCATCGTATGTATAATCTTTTGCCCAATCTTCTATATTTTCTGATAACTCTTGTAAAGATTTACATATAAAATCTAACTCAGCATTTGTAATTGTTGGATGTAAAGACAAACGAACCCAACCTGGTTTATCTGTATTGCAGCCGTGCAAAATTTCATCTTTAATTCTGTTAGACGTTTCTTGATCTACATTTAATAAAAAGTGCCCATAAGTACCTGCGCAAGAGCAGCCTCCTCTAGTCTGAATTCCGAATTTATCATTTAATAATTTTACAACTAAATTAAAGTGATATTTTTCGAAATAGAAAGAAAAAATACTTAAACGATCTCTATGATTTGGTGCTAATATTTTAACGCCTTTTAAATTTTCTAAAGTTTCAAAAATTACACTATTAAGTTCTTCTTCTCTTTTTTTGATGTTTTTGGTTCCCATTTTTTCTTTCAACTGAATAGAAAGTGCAATTTTTATGGTCTGTAAAAAACCTGGTGTACCACCATCTTCTCTGGTTTCTACATCATCGAAATAATCATGTTGACCCCAAGGATTGGTATAACTCACAGTTCCTCCTCCTGGATTATCAGGAACTGTATTTTTATATAACTTTTTATTAAAAATTAAAACTCCAGAAGTACCTGGACCTCCTAAAAATTTATGTGGAGAAAAGAAAATAGCATCTAGCATTTCATCTTCATTTTCTGGATGCATATCAATATCAACATAAGGTGCACAACAAGCAAAATCTACAAAACATAATCCATTATAACTATGTATTAATTTTGCTACTTTGTGGTATTCTGTTTTTATACCTGTTACATTAGAACAAGAAGTAATTGAAGCTATTTTTATTTTTCTATCTTCATATTTCTGAATGTATTTTTCGAAAGTAGCTAAACAAACTAAACCTTCATCATTACAAGGCACAACTTCTACATCTGCAATAGTTTCTAACCAAGAAGTTTGATTTGAGTGATGCTCCATATGAGAAACAAAAACAATAGGTTTTAACTCTTCTGGAATAATGGTATGATTCTTTAAATTCTCTGCAACTTTTATTCCTAAAATACGTTGAAACTTATTTACAACACCTGTCATTCCAGAACCAGTTGTTATTAAAACATCATTACTGTTTGCATTTACATGGCGTTTTATAATGTTTCTAGCTTCGTGATAAGCCAAGGTCATTGCTGCACCAGAAGTAGATGTTTCTGTATGTGTATTTGCAACAAAAGGACCAATTTGATTGCTAATTTTATCTTCTATAGATTTATACAATCTACCACTTGCAGTCCAATCGCAATACACCAAATTTTGTTCTCCATAAGGAGATTTAAAGGTTTGATTAACACCAATTATTTGGTTTCTGAACTGTGAAAAATACTGCTCTAAATTCATTCTTAATTCTTAAAATAATTTAAATCTTGCTCCAAAAACAATTGTTTTTTCAAAAAAAGTAAAATTCTGTTCTGCAGAATCTTCTGGACTTATTGTTGTTCTAATATTTGGCATGTTTATGTACCCATATTTAAAATCAGACTGCAAAAAGAAATGCTTAAAAAAGGTAATGTTTAAACCAGCACCAACCGAAACTCCCCAACCAGAAACGTGAAAATTATCATATCTTTCTTTGTTTAATAAAGTGGTATTTGTACGCGGATATAATACACCTGCTCCAAAACCTTCAGTAATATTTAATTGTAAATTCTTGTGATTTATACCTATTAAATGACCTATTTCATCAAATCTTTTTAGCTCTACGTTTATATAATTTAGTCCATCTGTGTGTTCAAATTGTAAAAAATCGTGAGTTAATCTGATATCTTCATTATTATAAACACCATCAAAAGGAGTACCCGCATTAATTTCTCCATTTATTTTTACTGTTTGATAACTTTCAGTAACATATTTCATATGGTCTACACCAATAGAAATGGTATAATGATCATTTAAAAAATACCCTAATCTAAAATTAGTTTGTGGTAAAGTTATTTTTGTAGGATGAAAATAATCTAAAGAAAAACTAGATATTCTATCATTTGCAACAACATTTTGCAAAGTAAAATCGTAATCAGCTCCTTTAAATCTAATGTCTGAATTAGAGTAATCAGCTCTATTCCATCCCCAGTAAATAAAGAATTTTCCTTTATTACCTATTTTTATTTTTTCTTCTTGTTGGTCTTGTGCCATTAAAGATGATGACATTAGTACAAACAAGAAAAAAAATGATTTTATTTTCAAAATATTATGCAATTATTTCTTTAATTTCTTTTATAAATCTTTCTGCTAAAGCATCTGCTGCAACTTGTGATTTAGCTTCTGTATAAATTCTGATAATTGGTTCAGTATTCGATTTTCTTAAATGAATCCATTCTTCAGCAAAATCTATTTTTACACCATCAATTGTATTTACATCTTCATTTTTATAAGTTGATGCCATTGTTTCTAAAATTTGATCAACATCGATTGCAGGTGTTAATTGAATTTTATTTTTACTCATAAAGTAACTTGGGTAAGAATCTCTTAAAGTTTTACAAGATACTTTTTGATGCGCTAAATGCGATAAAAATAAAGCTACACCAACTAAAGAATCACGTCCGTAATGAGAATCTGGATAAATAATTCCTCCATTTCCTTCTCCACCAATTACAGTATTGGTTTCTTTCATTTTAATAACCACATTTACCTCTCCAACTGCAGAAGCTGTATAAGTACCACCATGTTTTTGAGTAACATCTCTTAATGCTCTAGAAGAAGATAAGTTAGAAACAGTATTTCCTCCACCAAGTCTTCCTAAAACATAATCTGCACAGGCTACTAATGTATATTCTTCTCCAAACATAGAACCGTCTTCAGATACTAAAGCCAATCTATCTACATCTGGATCTACAACAATTCCGAAATCTGCTTTTTCTTTTACAACCAATTCAGAAATATCTGTTAAATGTTCTTTTAAAGGTTCCGGATTATGAGGAAATTGTCCGTTTGGAGTACAATATAACTCTACACATTCTACATTTAATTCTTTTAATAAAGCTGGTATAAAAATACCTCCTGTTGAGTTTACTCCATCTACAACAACTTTAAAATTAGCTTTTTTAATGGCTTCAACATCAACTAAATCTAAATCTAAAACTTCTTGAATATGTTGATGTAAATAGGTACTGTTTTTTGAGTACGATCCTAAATCATCTACTTCTGCAAATTCAAAATCTTCACTTTCTGCTAATTCTAAAATCTTAACACCTTCTTCTCCATTTAAAAACTCGCCTTTTTCGTTTAATAATTTAAGAGCATTCCATTGTTTAGGGTTATGCGAAGCAGTTAAAATAATTCCTCCATCTGCTTTTTCTAAAGGCACAGCAACTTCTACAGTTGGTGTTGTAGATAAACCTAAGTCTACTACATTTATACCCAAACCTACTAAAGTGTTGGCTACCAAACTAGAAATCATTTTACCAGAAATTCTGGCATCTCTACCTATAACTACTGTAAGTTTTTCTTTATTCGAATTTCTTTTTTTTATGAATGCTCCATAAGCTGATGCAAATTTTACAGCATCAATTGGGGTTAAATTATCATCAGTTCTACCTCCTATTGTTCCTCTTATTCCTGATATTGATTTTATTAATGTCATAGTTTGATAATGGCCTATTTTTGTATAACAAATATAAAAGAATCTATTTTGTAATTTATTAATTTTATAAAAAAGGTAGTAATTTATTGTTAAATTACTGATGCTTGCAAATAAGCTGCGTTAAGGATTGGAGCTTTGTTTGAGCTCTTTTATGAAGATATGAATAAAAAGCGAGTGCGTAAAGCCTGACCTGAAAGGTAACGCTAAAAAAATGGTATTAAGCAGTTAGCAGTTAGCAGTTAGCAGTTAGCAGTTAGCAGTTAGCAGTTAGCAGTTAGCAGTTAGCAGTTAGCAGTTAGCAGTTAGCAGTTAGCAGTTAGCAGTTAGCAGTTAGCAGTTAGCAGTTAGCAGTTAGCAAAAATAAAATATTGGACTTACTTGTTTAAAAATTTTAGACAAAAAAAGCCAATACAAAATTGTATTGGCTTTTAAATTTATAAAGAATGAAGATTATTTACCTTCTTCCATTTTTTTCTTTAAGGCTGCAAGACCTCCAATATCTCCTAATGTAGTTTTTTCTGCATCAGATGATTTTTTAGCTTGTGCTTTAATATTTTTACGCTCTTGCTCTTTAAAGATAGATGTATGAGATACAACTACTCTTCTGTATTCTTTAGAGAATTCTAATACGATAAATTTTAAAGTTTCACCTTTAGCTAATTTAGTACCATCTTCTTTTTCTAAGAATCTGCTTGGCGCAAAACCTTCTACTCCATCAGCAAAAGTTACAACTGCTCCTTTATCATTCTTTTCTTTTACAAGACCTTCGTGAATAGAACCAATTTCGTAAGTAGCTTCGTGTGCATCCCAAGGGTTATCTTGAGTTTGTTTATGACCTAAGTTTAATTTTCTGTTTTCAACATCTAATTCTAAAACTTGTACGTCTAATTTTTGACCTACAGTTACAAAATCTGATGGATGTTTTACTTTCTTTGTCCAAGATAAGTCAGAAATATAAACTAAACCATCAATACCTTCTTCTAATTCTACAAATACACCAAAGTTTGTGTAATTTCTTACAGTACCTGTATGTACAGAGTTAATTGGGTATTTAGTGGTAATATCTGTCCAAGGATCTGGATGTAATTGTTTAATACCTAAAGACATTTTACGGTCTTCTCTATCTAAAGTTAAAATTTGAGCTTCAACTTTATCACCAACTTTTACAAAATCTTGTGCAGAACGTAAGTGGGTTGACCAAGACATTTCAGAAACGTGAATTAATCCTTCTACTCCTTGCTCTACTTCTACAAACGCACCATAATCAGCTAAAACAACAACTTCTCCAGTTACTTTATCACCAATTTTTAAATCAGCATTTAAAGCTTCCCATGGATGAGCAGATAATTGTTTTAAACCTAATTGAATTCTAGATTTGTTATCATCAAAGTCTAAAATTACAACGTTTAATTTTTGGTCTAACTCTACAACCTCATTAGGATGATTAATTCTAGACCAAGATAAATCTGTAATGTGTACTAAACCATCTACACCACCTAAATCTACAAATACACCATAAGAAGTAATGTTTTTAACAACACCTTCTAATACTTGTCCTTTTTCTAACTGGCCAATGATTTCTTTTTTCTGTAATTCAATATCAGCTTCAATAAGTGCTTTATGAGATACAACAACGTTTTTAAATTCATGGTTGATTTTAACAACTTTGAATTCCATTGTTTTCTCTACATACTGATCGTAATCTCTAATTGGTTTAACATCAATTTGAGAACCTGGTAAGAATGCTTCGATTCCGAAAACATCTACAATCATACCACCTCTTGTTCTACATTTAACAAAACCATTAACTACTTCTCCAGTTTCATGTGCATTGTTAACACGCTCCCAAGCTTTAATTACTCTTGCTTTTTTGTGAGATAATACTAACTGACCAGAAGAATCTTCTCTTTTATCAACTAATACTTCAACTTTATCTCCTTCTGATAACCCTTGGTTATAACGAAATTCGTTTAAAGAAATAACTCCTTCAGATTTAGAATTGATATCGATGATTGCATCTCTATCTGTAATTCTAATTACAGTTCCTTCAATTACATCACGCTCATTTACAAAACCTACAGTACCTTCTAAAGCTTTTTCAAACTCTTGTAATTTTTCTTCATCTACAGCTTCAATACCTTGTTCGTATTTGTGCCAGTTAAAATCAGCTAAGAATTGTGTTGGATTTACAGCAGGAGCCGCTGTTTCTTTTACTTCAGTAGCAACTACTTGCTCTTCAGTGTTTTTTGTTTCTTCAGACATGTGTCTAAATTAATTTTGTATCTTGTTGTTTTACAGATTTCTAACGACTAAAACTACAAGAGATGTTTTTATATTTTGTTTTATCTAAACCCTTTTATAAACCTGTTCTCGTAAAAAGGAGTGCAAATTTACAAAATTTACTTGATTTATAGCTAATTAGAATTAAATTATTATTCTTTTTATTCTTGATATACAAAAAACTACCTTTGCACTTTTAAAACAATCAGGTAGATTTTAATGTAGATGGATAAAAAGACAAAAGATTTAGTAGATAAAGGTATTATGCTTCCTTTAATGGAAGAGTTTTATACCATTCAAGGAGAAGGTTCTCATACAGGAACTGCTGCTTATTTTATAAGAGTTGGTGGCTGTGATGTTGGTTGCCACTGGTGTGATGTTAAAGAAAGTTGGAATGCAGATTTGCATCCGCCAACTTTAGCAGATACTATTGTAGATAATGTTAAAAAATACGCCAATACTGTTGTGATTACTGGCGGTGAGCCTTTAATGTGGTCTATGGATTATATTACAGAAAACCTGCAAAAAAATAATATAAAAACCCATATTGAAACTTCTGGAGCGTATTCTTTTTCAGGAAAATGGGACTGGTTTTGTCTTTCGCCAAAGAAAACCAAATTACCTTTAGATGAGTGTTATACTCAAGCAGATGAATTAAAAATGATAATTCATAACAAATCAGATTTTGATTTTGCTGAACAAGAAGCTGCTAAAGTTGCCGAAAAATGTCAGTTATTTTTACAACCAGAATGGAGTAAAAAAGAAAAAATGACAGAACAGATTGTAGATTATGTAATGAAAAATCCGAAATGGAAAATTTCTTTACAAACACATAAATATCTGAATATTCCTTAATTTTATTTGTAGCTATTTCCTGCTTTACACTATATCTTTTTATGCTGAATACCTTATAATTCAATTCATTTTTAGAATTTAATAGCATTATAAAATCTAAATCTAATTTAATTCAGCATAAAAAGGATGTCGTTTCAATCAGGGCTAAGATTGTTTGTTAGCTTTTAGAGTTTAAGATAATTTATCATCTACTAAAGCACAGATTCTTTCAAATTGTTCTTCAATTCCCATATCAGAATTATCAAATTCTATTGCATCATCAGCTTTTACTAATGGTGAATCTTCTCTTGTAGAATCTATTCTATCACGTTCTTGTACATTAAAAAGAATATCTTCAAAATTGACTTTATCACCTCTATCTATCAACTCCTTATAACGTCTTGTTGCTCTTTTATCAGCAGAAGCAGTCATAAATAATTTTAAATCAGCATCCGGAAAAACTACTGTTCCAATATCTCTTCCATCCATAACCACTCCACCTGCTGTACCCATTTCTTGCTGCTCAGCAACAAGTTTTTTTCTAACTTCAGAAATAGCAGCAACTTTACTAACTAATTGCGAAACTTCTAAAGTTCTAATTTCTTTTTCTACATTTTTGCCATTCAAATACATTTCAGCAAAACCTAAATCTTCATTAAATTGAAATGAAAGAGAAATACTATTCAAATTTGAAATTAAACCTTCTTTATTTAACGCATCTGTACTAACAAAATCATTATTTTTTGCAAAAAGTGTTACTGCTCTGTACATAGCACCAGTATCAACATATATATAATTATATTTCTTTGCTAATAATTTAGCAATTGTACTTTTCCCTGTTGATGAGAATCCATCTATTGCAATTGTTATTTTTTTATTCATTATTATCTTTTATCTAAATCAATTTGTAAACTAAATGTACTGGCATTGGTTGCTGAATGGAATTTAGAATAGGCATAGTTAAACTTTAGTTTATTCATTTTAATCCCAAATCCAAACGATATTCCACCAAAAGTTCTCACATTTTGTAATTTCAATTCAGCAGCTCTTCTAAAATTGTATCCCATTCTAATATTGATTGCACTTTCTGGAAATAATTCAGCACCAATAACAAAATGTCTAAAGGTATTGCCAATAAAACCAATTTCTTCTTCTGTAATATTACCTTCTAAATCTGTAGTCTGCTCTGAAGGGTTAGGTTCAGAAACATCCCAATGCTGTAAATTATCTAAAGTAAAATACCACTTTAAAGGAACATATTCTAGACGATAAGAACCTCCTAAAGAAACTTTAAAAGGAAGTTTTTCATAGGTCCCATCATATGATGTTATTTGTCTACCAGCATTTCTAGCTACAATTGTAAATGAGTAATTTTTATATGGACTATAATATAAAACTCCAAAGTCAGCTACAATACCAAAAGATGTATAACTACTTATACTTGAATTTATTAATTTGATATTGGCACCAAAAAATAAATTTGTCCAAGGTAAATTTCTAGCATAACCAAATGAAAATGCTAAATCAGAAGCACCAAAATCTCCAGTTTCATTACCTTGATTATCAGCACCAATTAATGTACCATAATCTAAATATTTAATACTTGTTTGTATAGTACCAAATCGTCTAGAAATTAATTTAGCATAAGAAAAAGATCCAATATTAATACTAGCTAAATAACTAGAATAATTAATAGAAACTTTATTATCAATCTCAGGATTAATCGTAGAAGGGTTCCAAATTGGTTGATTCACATCATCGATTAATGTCAATACTTCTCCACCAAGAGCAATCTGTCTAGCAGATGTAGATAAATTCAGAAATTGGTAAACACTTTCCCCTCCAACTTGAGAGGCACCCTCAATTGAAAATAAAATAGAAATAAATAAAATAAATAGTAATCTCATTTAAAAATTAAGTTCCTAAAGTAAAACGAAAATACCACAGAAAATTGCATAAAAAAAGAGATATATTTAAAAAATAAAAAAACCTCATATCATTAGATATGAGGTTTAAGATCTTGATTTAACAAGATAAAGAAAGGCAGCGACCTACTCTCCCACATAAATGCAGTACCATCGGCGCTATTGGGCTTAACTTCTCTGTTCGAGATGGGAAGAGGTGAGCCCCAATGCTATAACCACCCTAAGTTTTTCAGTTAAATTACTTTAACTGTATAAGTTAACATATGGTAAAATAATATTGTAAGTTCAAAATAAAAAAAAGAGTGTCTCCCGAGCCGAAGCTCGGGAAGCGTACATAAGTCTATGGGTTATTAGTACTACTCGGCTATGACATTACTGCCTTTACACCTATAGCCTATCAACGTTGTCATCTCCAACGACCCTTTAAAGAAATCTCATCTTGTGGTGGGTTTCGCGCTTATATGCTTTCAGCGCTTATCCCTTCCCGACGTAGCTACTCTGCTATGCTCCTGGCGGAACAACAGATGCACTAGAGGTCAGTCCAACTCGGTCCTCTCGTACTAGAGTCAGATCCACGCAAATTTCTAACGCCCACAGCAGATAGAGACCGAACTGTCTCACGACGTTCTGAACCCAGCTCGCGTGCCACTTTAATGGGCGAACAGCCCAACCCTTGGGACCTTCTCCAGCCCCAGGATGTGACGAGCCGACATCGAGGTGCCAAACCCCCCCGTCGATATGAGCTCTTGGGGGAGATCAGCCTGTTATCCCCGGAGTACCTTTTATCCTTTGAGCGATGGCCCTTCCATGCGGAACCACCGGATCACTATGCTCTTGTTTCCAACCTGATCGACCTGTATGTCTCTCAGTCAAGCACCCTTATGCCATTGCACTCTACGCACGGTTACCAAGCGTGCTGAGGGTACCTTTAGAAGCCTCCGTTACTCTTTTGGAGGCGACCACCCCAGTCAAACTACCCACCAAGCACTGTCCTCATCTCTGAGTTAGACTCTAGATAAGCAAAGGGTGGTATTTCAAGGATGACTCCACAACGCCTAGCGACGCTGCTTCATAGTCTCCCACCTATCCTACACATTACTTATCCAAAGCCAATACTAAGCTATAGTAAAGGTTCACGGGGTCTTTTCGTCCCGCTGCGGGTAATCGGCATCTTCACCGATACTACAATTTCACCGAGCTCATGGCTGAGACAGTGTCCAGATCGTTGCACCATTCGTGCAGGTCGGAACTTACCCGACAAGGAATTTCGCTACCTTAGGACCGTTATAGTTACGGCCGCCGTTTACTGGGGCTTCATTTCAGATCTTCGCCGAAGCTAAACCCTCCACTTAACCTTCCAGCACCGGGCAGGTGTCAGGCCATATACGTCATCTTTCAATTTAGCATAGCCCTGTGTTTTTGATAAACAGTCGCCTGGACCTTTTCACTGCGGCCCATCCGAAGATGGGCGACCCTTCTCCCGAAGTTACGGGTCTATTTTGCCTAGTTCCTTAGCCATGAATCTCTCGAGCACCTTAGAATTCTCATCCCAACTACCTGTGTCGGTTTACGGTACGGGCTGCTTCACTCGCTTTTCTTGGAACCTCTTTCGCTACATTATCACCTTAGCCGAAGCTTCAGTGTACTATTGCTTGCGCTTCAACGTACTATTCCGTCAGTACGCAGTAACCACAGAGATCCGTCACTTTTAGTGTGAGCAGGTACAGGAATATTAACCTGTTGTCCATCCACTACCCCTTTCGGGTTCGCGTTAGGCCCCGACTAACCCTCAGCTGATTAGCATCGCTGAGGAAACCTTAGTCTTTCGGTGTGCGGGTTTCTCACCCGCATTATCGTTACTTATGCCTACATTTTCTTTTGTAACCACTCCAGCATACCTCACAGTACACCTTCTACGCAGGTTACAATGCTCCCCTACCACTTATTAATAAGTCCATAGCTTCGGTAATATGTTTATGCCCGATTATTATCCATGCTCGTCCGCTCGACTAGTGAGCTGTTACGCACTCTTTAAATGAATGGCTGCTTCCAAGCCAACATCCTAGCTGTCTGGGCAGACAAACCTCGTTTATTCAACTTAACATATATTTGGGGACCTTAGCTGATGGTCTGGGTTCTTTCCCTCTCGGACATGGACCTTAGCACCCATGCCCTCACTGCTGAGAAACATTTTATAGCATTCGGAGTTTGTCAGGAATTGGTAGGCGGTGAAGCCCCCGCATCCAATCAGTAGCTCTACCTCTATAAAACTTTTACTCAACGCTGCACCTAAATGCATTTCGGGGAGTACGAGCTATTTCCGAGTTTGATTGGCCTTTCACCCCTACCCACAGGTCATCCAAAGACTTTTCAACGTCAACTGGTTCGGTCCTCCACTATGTGTTACCACAGCTTCAACCTGCCCATGGGTAGATCACTCGGTTTCGCGTCTACTACTACTAACTAAAGCGCCCTATTCAGACTCGCTTTCGCTACGGCTCCTTGACTTAATCAATTAACCTTGCTAGAAACAGTAACTCGTAGGCTCATTATGCAAAAGGCACGCCGTCACATCCGAAGATGCTCCGACCGCTTGTAAGCGTACGGTTTCAGGTTCTCTTTCACTCCCTTACTTAGGGTTCTTTTCACCTTTCCCTCACGGTACTAGTTCACTATCGGTCTCTCAGGAGTATTTAGCCTTACCGGATGGTCCCGGTGGATTCATACAGGATTACACGTGTCCCGCACTACTCAGGATACCACTATCAATAACTTCGCTTACTTTTACGGGACTATCACCCTCTATGGTCTGTCTTTCCAAACAGTTCTAATTCACTTAGCATTGAATATCGTGGTCCTACAACCCCAATATTGCCGTAACAATATTGGTTTGGGCTAATCCGCGTTCGCTCGCCACTACTAACGGAATCACTTTTGTTTTCTCTTCCTCCGGTTACTTAGATGTTTCAGTTCACCGGGTTTGCCCCTTTCGGTACTATGCCTTCAACATAGTGGGTTGCCCCATTCGGATATCTACGGATTATAAGGTATGTGCCCCTCCCCGTAGCTTTTCGCAGCTTATCACGTCCTTCATCGCCTCTGAGAGCCTAGGCATCCGCCATACGCCCTTACTTAACTTATTGTACTTTTTGCTACAGTATAAATACTGCAACGAGCTCTTTTATATTTTTATAAAATTTTTGTCTAAAATATCTCTATTTTAAACTCTCTATCTTTTTGATTCTTACGATATCATTTTACCAATATGTCAATGAACTGTGGCGAGTCGCCACTGACAAGTTATTATCAGTGTTGACCTTGATACTATGAGTTAGTTACCTATCTCAAGGCATCGCCTTGTGGAGAATATCGGAGTCGAACCGATGACCTCTTGCGTGCAAGGCAAGCGCTCTAGCCAGCTGAGCTAATCCCCCTTTTCTTTTAAGTAGCAGTATTCAGTATACAGTTTGCAGTAACTAAATCTGCAACATAACTGAGAGTTGCTTAACTTCTAGAATTTCCTTAAAATATCAAACTTTTTGTAGTCCCGGGCAGACTCGAACTGCCGACCTCTACATTATCAGTGTAGCGCTCTAACCAGCTGAGCTACGAGACTATAATAGCTTTGATATTTCTATATTTTAAAATTAACAGCAAAGAGTAAAATTTACCTTTTGTAACTCACCATCTTTCTCTAGAAAGGAGGTGTTCCAGCCGCACCTTCCGGTACGGCTACCTTGTTACGACTTAGCCCTAGTTACCAGTTTTACCCTAGGCGGCTCCTTGCGGTGACCGACTTCAGGCACTCCCAGCTTCCATGGCTTGACGGGCGGTGTGTACAAGGCCCGGGAACGTATTCACCGGATCATGGCTGATATCCGATTACTAGCGATTCCAGCTTCACGGAGTCGAGTTGCAGACTCCGATCCGAACTGTGATATGGTTTATAGATTCGCTCTCTGTTGCCAGATGGCTGCTCATTGTCCATACCATTGTAGCACGTGTGTGGCCCAGGACGTAAGGGCCGTGATGATTTGACGTCATCCCCACCTTCCTCGCGGTTTGCACCGGCAGTCTCGTTAGAGTCCCCATCTTTACATGCTGGCAACTAACGACAAGGGTTGCGCTCGTTATAGGACTTAACCTGACACCTCACGGCACGAGCTGACGACAACCATGCAGCACCTTGTAATATGTCCGAAGAAAAGTCTATCTCTAAACCTGTCATACTACATTTAAGCCCTGGTAAGGTTCCTCGCGTATCATCGAATTAAACCACATGCTCCACCGCTTGTGCGGGCCCCCGTCAATTCCTTTGAGTTTCAATCTTGCGATCGTACTCCCCAGGTGGGACACTTATCACTTTCGCTTAGTCACTGAGCTAATGCCCAACAACTAGTGTCCATCGTTTACGGCGTGGACTACCAGGGTATCTAATCCTGTTCGCTCCCCACGCTTTCGTCCATGAGCGTCAGTACATACGTAGTAGACTGCCTTCGCAATCGGTATTCTGTGTAATATCTATGCATTTCACCGCTACACTACACATTCTATCTACTTCCATATGACTCAAGTCAACCAGTATCAAAGGCAGTTCCATAGTTAAGCTATGGGATTTCACCTCTGACTTAATCGACCGCCTGCGGACCCTTTAAACCCAATGATTCCGGATAACGCTCGGACCCTCCGTATTACCGCGGCTGCTGGCACGGAGTTAGCCGGTCCTTATTCTTACAGTACCGTCAAGCTGCTACACGTAGCAGTGTTTCTTCCTGTATAAAAGCAGTTTACAACCCATAGGGCAGTCTTCCTGCACGCGGCATGGCTGGGTCAGAGTCTCCTCCATTGCCCAATATTCCTCACTGCTGCCTCCCGTAGGAGTCTGGTCCGTGTCTCAGTACCAGTGTGGGGGATCCCCCTCTCAGGGCCCCTACCTATCGTAGCCATGGTAAGCCGTTACCTTACCATCTAGCTAATAGGACGCATAGCCATCTTTTACCGATAAATCTTTAATTAAAAACCGATGCCAGTTCTCAATACTATGAGGTATTAATCTTCATTTCTAAAGGCTATCCCTCTGTAAAAGGTAAGTTCTATACGCGTTACGCACCCGTGCGCCGGTCGTCATCTGTAGCAAGCTACAATGTTACCCCTCGACTTGCATGTGTTAAGCCTGCCGCTAGCGTTCATCCTGAGCCAGGATCAAACTCTTCATTGTATATCTTAAATATGTTTAATGAATAAGTTTCAAAAGAATTTACATTATATTATAATGTGGTTATTCTACTCTTTGTTTACGCTGTCAATTTCAATATTTTCAATGAACTAATTTAAGTTGATGCTATAAGCGTTTATCACACTTCTTATCTCCCTAATTTTGTAGAAACACTAGAATCGAACTAGTTGATTTTTTATCCAAATCTTTCCAAAATCTCTCTGAACTTTTTCGCTGTATTTGTTAGCGGATGCAAATATATAAACTATTTTAATTCTGACAATAAAAAAGAAATTATTTTTTTTATTTATTTTTTTGAACCTAAATACCTGAACTTACACCCCGAAAATTTCGGACTGCAAACATACAACTTATATTTTTCCTAATCCTAATAAAAATTAAAGTTTTTTTTCTAAAAAAAATAACTCTTACTAACAACACAATCTCTCAATGAACTCAACTAAAACTACTAATTCAACATCCGAAAATGTATCGCTTTTCGCTTAGCGGGTGCAAATATACAACGCATTTCTATTCCCACAAGCTTTTGTCTGGAAAATATCTGAATTTATTTTTAAACTTCTCATAACTACATTAAAATAAACCACTTAACTAATGAATTATTTTTTAATGTTTTTATAGCTTTTTAATAACTTAAGTTAATCCGCTTCTAAAACCTTTCTAGAACTCCTAAACCTGTGTTAAGGATTGAAGCAATTGTTTGAGCTCTTTTTTTGAACTCTTAAACTATCTTTAAGCGTTTTTAGAGAATTTACTCTATATATAAGTACTGAATAACTCTTTAAAACGTCAAAAAAAAGCGAGTGCGAAAAGCCTGACCCGACTGAAAGAAGGGTAACACCCATAAAAAAACGTCTATTATTCCTTTTTCTGTTTAATGGATTTCCTATTTTTTCTCATTTTAGCAAACATCTCTTTGTAGATTTCGACATCAATCTCTGCTTTTCTTTCAAAAATTATTTTTGAAAAATCGAAATTCAATTTAGAATCTTGCTTTTGTAGCTTGTCATTTTGAAAAGCTCGTTGCAAAACATCTTCTATTAAGAAATCTTCGTTCTCAAATTCTGGATGATATTCTGTTTTAAGCGACAATTTAAAAACATTTGCAGTGGTGTTGTACCAAAATGCTTTCCAGCCACTTCTTAAATTTTGTATATTTTGAAAAGCTGTTTTGCCTGTTTGACGATGAATTAACTTTATAAGTATACGACCTTCTGTTCTGGTCATCTTTTTAATTTGATCTGTAAATTCGCCCTCTATATATTTTTGGACAAGCTTTGTGTATTTCTTTCTCTTACTTTTTGAATCAATTTTGTTTAAACGCACATTTAATGAGTCTAATCTTTCTGATGCTAATTTTGCATAAGGATAGGCTTTGAAAACTTTTTTTCTAAACCATATGTAATAACGTATGTCTTTTCTTGATTTGAATTTGTGTTTTGGAAATAAAGTGATTTCATTTAACTTAATAGTTATACTGTCTCCTGGTTTTACAAATATGTAATCATCATAATTATTGGGTAAAGAATCTAACTCCTCTTTTTTCTGCGAAAAAGAAGCAATAGAAAATAGTATTATATATATGTATAGGAAGTTTTTCAATATCATTATTTATTTAACACCTAGAAACAATAGAAATATAGACTTTAAGTATACCCTAAAAAGAATCATTAACTATTTATCTTATCTATAAAATCTTGCTCAGTTATAATTGGTACACCTAAAGTTTCTGCTTTAGCTAATTTTGAAGGCCCCATATTATCGCCTGCAACAATAAAGCTTGTCTTTTTAGAAATTGAAGAACTTACTTTACCTCCATTATCTTCTATTGCTTTCTTTAATTCGTTTCTGCTCATTTGATAAAAAACTCCAGAAACCACAAATATTTGTCCTTGTAATTTATCTGTTTGATTTTCTAGACTTTTTGCAGATACTTCTAATTGTACAGCTACTGATTTTAATTTCTGAATTAATTGAATGTTATTTAAGTCGTTTGAAAAATTGATAATGCTTTGTGCAATTCTATCTCCTATTTCATCAACAGCAATTAAGGTTTCTAAATCTGCACTCATTAAATTATCTATAGACTTAAAATGTTTTGCTAACTTTTTAGCTACTGTTTCACCTACAAAACGAATGCCAAGTGCAAATAATACTTTCTCAAAAGGTATTTCTTTTGATTTTTCGATTCCTGAAATCATATTCTGAGCAGATTTCTCTGCCATTCTTTCTAAAGGAATAACTTGTTCTACTTTTAAATCGTATAAATCTGCGTAATTATGAATTAAACCTTCTTTACGTAATAAATCTACAGTTTCTCCTCCAAGACCATCAATATCCATTGCTTTTCTTGAAATAAAATGCTGAATTCTACCTGTTATTTGAGGTGCGCAACCAAATTCATTTGGGCAATAGTGTTTTGCATCTCCTTCTGTTCTTATTAAAGGTGTTTTGCATTCAGGGCAATTTGTAGCATAATTTGTAGGTTCTGAGTTTTCTGGACGTTTTGTAAAATCTACAGCAATAATTTTTGGAATGATTTCGCCTCCTTTTTCTACAAATACAGTATCTCCTACTCTAATGTCTAATTTTTCTATTTGATCTGCATTATGTAAAGACGCACGTTTTACAGTTGTACCTGCTAATTGCACTGGTTCTAAATTTGCAACTGGAGTTATTGCACCTGTTCTACCTACTTGATATGTAATTTCGTTTAAAATAGTTGAAACTTGTTCTGCTTTAAATTTATAAGCAATTGCCCATCTTGGGGCTTTTGATGTATATCCTAATTCTTCTTGTTGTTGTAAGTTGTTTACTTTTATTACAATTCCATCAGTTTCATATGGTAAATCGTGTCTTTTTGTATCCCAGAAATTTACAAATTGAAAAACTTGATCTATTGATTTTGCTAATATTATTGTTTCTGGAACTTTAAAACCTACTTTTCTTGCGTTTTCTAAACTTTCGAAATGTGTTTTGTATTTTCTTTCGGATGTTACTACTTGATACAATAAACAGTCTAAAGGTCTTTTAGCAACTTCTGTACTGTCTTGTAATTTTAAACTTCCGCTTGCTGTATTTCTTGGATTTCTGTATTCTTCTTCTCCATTTGCAACGCGTTCTTCGTTCATTTTATTAAAACCTTCTATTGGCAAAATGATTTCGCCACGCATTTCGAAGTTTTCTACAAAGTCTTTTTTTATTGATAATGGAATTGATCTTATTGTTTTAATATTATTGGTAACTTCATCTCCTTGAAAACCATCTCCTCTTGTTACTGCTTTTACAAATTGACCATTTTCGTAAGTTAGGTTAATAGAAGCTCCATCAAATTTTAACTCACAAGTGTATTCTGTTTCTGTTGTGCCTAATATTTTTTGTACTCGTTTTTCCCAATCTAACAAGTCTTCTTTAGAATAGGAATTGTCTAAAGAATACATTCTGTTTTTATGAGTTACTGTATTAAAGTTTTTAGTAATTGTACCTCCAACTCTTTGGGTTGGCGAGTTTACATCTAGAAACTGTGGATTTTCTAATTCTAATTTTTCTAATTCTTTAAGCTTAACATCAAACTCAAAATCTGATATTGTTGCATTATCTAACACATAATAGTTATAATTATGTGCGTTTAATTCATCACGAAGTGATTCTATTTTTTGTTGAATGGTCATTAAAACTGAACTTCTAAATTTTTTATAAAAATAGTGAAAACAACACTTGAAACAAAGGTAAATTAACTTTCGTAACCCCCTTAGTAATAGCATAAAGTTAGCAAACAGGTTTAGCCCAGATTGAAATGGCATCCTTTTTTTGTTTTTACAAAAAAAGATATAATGGAAAGCTGGAAATAGCTTCTAAAAAAAATAAACCCAAAACAAATGCTTTGGGTTTTATAATGGGATTGAAAGTATTACTGACTAATAGTATGTATAACGTCTTACTTTGGCAATGTATTTTGCCAAACGAATTACTTGATGTGAATAACCATATTCATTATCGTACCAAACATAAACTACAATTGTTTCTTTATCTGCTATGGTTGATTTGCTATCGAAAATTGATGGTGCTGTACAACCTATAATATCTGATGAAACCAACTCATTATCTAAAGAATATTTTATTTGCTCTACTAAATCGCCTTCTAATGCTCCTTGTTTTATAATTGCATTTACAGCATTTGTAGTAACTGGCCTCCTTAATTGTAAATTTAAGATTGCTAAAGATCCGTTTGGTACAGGAACTCGAATTGCATTTGAGGTTAATTTACCTTCTAAAACTGGAATTGCTTTTGAAACAGCTTTACCTGCACCTGTTTCTGTAATTACCATATTTAATGCTGCAGCTCTACCTCTTCTGTATTTTGAGTGAATATTATCTACTAAATTCTGATCATTAGTATAGGCATGTATGGTTTCTAGATGCCCTTTTTTAATTCCGAAATTGTCTTCTAAAACTTTTAAAATAGGTGTAATTGCATTTGTTGTACAAGAAGCTGCCGAAAAAACATCTACTGTATCAGGATTGTATTGTTTATGATTTACACCATGTACAATATTTGGTACTCCTTTTCCTGGTGCAGTTAATAAAACTTTACTTGCTCCTTTTGCTTTTAAATGTCTTGCCAAAGCAACATCGTCTCTAAAAGCACCTGTATTATCGATGATTAAAGCATCGTTAATTCCGAATTTTGTGTAATCTATGTCTTCTGGATTATTTGCAGAAATCATAGCAACTGTGGTTCCGTTAATAATTAAAGCTTCATTCTCTAGATCTGTTTGTACTGTTCCTAAAAAATCTCCGTGAACAGAATCTACACTTAATAATGATGCTCTTTTTTCTAAAATTGATTGGGAAATTTCGCCACGAGTAACAATGGCTCTTAATCTTAATTGAGAACCTTTACCCATTTTAGTCATTAACTCTCTAGCTAATAAACGACCAATTCTACCAAAACCATACAAAACAACATCTTTTGGAGTTATATTTTTAGCTTCTTTCGCATTTTTTAATTGTTTTTTTACAAAAGCAACTTTATCTGCACAGCCTTTAGGATTTAAATAACATTCATAAGTCAATTTACCAATATCTAATTTTGCTGCAGGCAAATCTACTTGCTCAATTGCTTTTGCAATACTTAAAACATCTTCGATAGTAATTTTTTTATTAATAAATTCTTTAGCATAATTGATTAAATTTAAAATTTCACTGGCTCTTTTATCTTGTAATTGATTTCTAAAAAGTACTAATTCTATGGATTTCTCATACCAAAGATTATTTAGGATATTAATAAATTCTACCGTAGCTTTTCTAGTTTTAGCTTGTGAAATAATTTCTTTTTCGTAATTCAGGGTTAATGACATAGCGTAATTAATTATTTATAGTTTCGACAAAAGTATTTCTTTTTTTGAAAATACGAAATCGATTTCGTATAAATTTTTTACACAAAAAAATCCTGATATAAAATATCAGGATTGAGTAAAATAATTAAGCAATAATTTATCTTATTGCATATCTTTCTGTTTCGCCATTTAGATTAATAACTTCTAAATAAAGCGGATTTCCATTACTTATATTACTATTATCAATAGCTCTTTTTGCTTCGGATGCATTTAAAACTGGTTTCTTATTTACTTTAGTAACAATAAAACCTCTTTTTACTCCATAATAAGATAAAGTTCTGTTTGCATTTTCGATGATTTTAGCTCCGCCTTTTAAATCGTACTTTTTTAATTCTTTTTCAGATAAATCTTTTAAAGAAATACCCAAACTACTTGCAATAAATGTACTTTTCTTATTTAATACAACTGTTTTAGTTAATAATTCTCCATCTCTATCAATTAAGACATTTACATTATCACCTGGTCTTTTAGATGTTAATTGCCCTTTTAACTCAGAAAACTTAGAGATTTTTACATTATTAATTTTCTTAATAACATCTCCTTTTTTTAATTCTGAATTATTTGCTCCTTCTTCATAGAATACATCACCAATTTTAACACCTTCATCATCATAATTTTGATCGATAGCAATGCCTAAAATTGCTTCTTGAACAGTACCAAATTCTAATAAATCATCTACAATTTTCTTTGCGATATTAGAAGGTACAGCAAACGAATAACCTACAAAAGAACCTGTTTTAGATGAAATTGCAGTATTTATACCTACTAATTCTCCTCTAATATTAACCAAAGCTCCACCACTATTTCCTGGATTTACAGCTGCATCTGTTTGTATAAAAGATTCAATATTTCTATTCCCTTCTAAATCTCTACCTTTTGCACTAACAATCCCTGCTGTTACTGTTGATGTTAAATTATAAGGATTACCAACTGCTAAAACCCATTCGCCAATTTTAATATTGTCTGAATTTGCAAAAGGAGTATAAGGTAAATCGATATCTGCTTCAATTTTTAGTAGAGCAATATCATTACTTGCATCTGCACCAATTAATTCTGCTTTGTATTTTTTCTGATTATTTAATGTAATCTGAATATCACTTGCATTATCAATTACGTGATTATTGGTTACAATATAACCATCAGAAGAAATAATAACTCCACTTCCTGTACCTACTTGTTCAAATTGCCTTTCTCCACTTCCATTACCAAAGAAAATATCTAAAGGATTTGTTTGTGTTCTTACAGTGGTATTTTTAACGTGAACAACAGAATTTACAGTTTTTTCTGCAGCTAATGTAAAATCTATAGTGGCTGCATTTAGTGTTGGTGAGCTAGGCTCATAAGCAGTATTAAAATTTGTTTGCACTGTTTGTGCGCTATTTGGTAGTGTTCTTTCTACCACAACAGTATCATTAAAAAGCAATTTGTAACCTCCTAAAGTTAAGGTTCCTCCTAAAATTGCCATTCCTAGTAAACTAAAAAATTTCTTCATAATTCTAAATTTTTATTAATCAAATATACAATTTTAACATTTTCAAAAATTCTGTTTAACTCGCTTTTAACGATTTTTAACCACGTTTTAACAGCCAATTTTTGTTAACGAAATCATTATCTTTGCCCAATGAATTTGACATTTTATAAATATCAAGGAACAGGAAACGACTTTGTTATGATAGATAACAGAACAAAAATCTTTCCAAAAAACAATACTGACAAAATTTCACAAATTTGTGACAGACATTTTGGTATTGGTGCAGATGGCATTATTTTAATTGAAAATGATGCTGATTACGATTTTAAAATGATTTATTTTAATGCTGATGGTAGTCAGACTTTTTGTGGTAATGGAGGTAGATGTGCTGTTGCTTTTGCAAAATATTTAAACATCATTAAAAACAAAACAACTTTTTTGGCATATGATGGTAAACATTATGCAGAAATTAATGACGGTATTATTAGTCTTCATATGATTGATGTTGATGAAATTATTGTAAAAGAAAATTCTGTTTTTGCTTATACCGGTACTCAACATCACGTAGAAATGGTTGATGAATTAGATGATTACCCTGTTTTTGCGAATGGTAAAAAAATTAGATATTCTTATGATGATCCTGGTAGTAATGTAAATTTTGCGCAGCAAATTAATGAAAACACATTTAGGGTAAGAACTTATGAAAAAGGTGTAGAAGATGAAACTTTAGCTTGTGGAACAGGTGTTACTGCTGTTGCAATTGCAATGCACAAAACAAATAAAACAAAAAGTAATTCTATTTCTTTACCTGTAGAAGGAGGAATTTTACAAGTTTCTTTTACCGAAAATGATGGTGTTTATACTAATGTATTTTTAAAAGGACCTGCTGAATTTGTTTTTGAAGGAAATATTTCTCTATAAACTATAGTATTGTTTTTTGACCACATAGGCACATAGATTACATAGTTTAATGTTTCTAAAAAGAAACATTATTTATAAATGAATTTTTATTAACTAAATCTAATTTAGATTAAACAAATTTATTTTTTTCTATATTACACTAAAAACTATGGAAATCAGCAAACAATATTTAAACGAATTAACCTATGCTTTTTTGGGTTGTTGTATAAATGTTCATAAAGAATTAGGTCCAAGATTATTAGAGAGTGTGTATCATCAATGTTTAATAGAAGAATTAAAATATAACGAAATCTCTTTTACTTCAGAAATCGATGTTAGCGTAAAATATAGAGGTAAAAAAATTGATTCAAAATTTAGAGCAGATTTAGTAATTGAAAATTGTATGGTTGTAGAATTAAAATCTGTAAAAGAATTTCAACCTATATTTGAAGCTCAACTTTTAACTTATATGCATTTATTAAAAGCTCCAAAAGGGATTTTAGTTAATTTTAATTGTTTAAATATCTTTAAACAAGGACAGAAAACTTTTGTAAATGATTTTTTTAGTGAATTACCTGACAAATAAAACTATGTAATCTATGTCCCTATGTGGTCAAGAAAAATAATAAATGAAAACGTTAAAAGGCAAAAACCTTAATTTAAGAGCAATAGAACCAGAAGATTTAAATTTTCTACACACTATAGAAAACAATGAAATGTTTTGGGAAGTTAGCCATACTCAAGCTCCTTTTTCTAGATATGTTTTAAAGCAATATTTAGAAAATGCACATTTAGATATTTATGAAACCAAACAACTACGTTTGGTAATTGAAGAATCATCAAAAAAAGAACAAGTAGGTATGATCGATTTGTTCGATTTTAATCCGCAACATAAAAGAGCAGGAATTGGTATTTTAATTCATCCTTATTATCAAAATAAAGGCTATGCTTCTGAAGCTTTATCTCTATTAATCAACTATTCATTTTCTTATTTAGACTTACATCAGCTGTATGCAAATATTACTTCTGATAATGAGAAAAGTTTAGCTTTATTTAAAAAACATAATTTTGCAGAAGTTGGTCTTAAAAAAGATTGGATTTTATCAAACAGAAAGTTTAAAGATGAAATTTTATTTCAATTAATAAAAGAGTAGTTTTGCATCCATCAAAAAAAAAATAAAAGTAAATTGGGTAAAAAAATTTTATACGCATTAGGTTTTGTCCTTTTAATAGGAGGTATTTTAGGTTATAATTATTATCAAAAAATATTTGGAGAAGCCATTACCAAAGATTACGTACTTTTTATAAATAGTACAGATAGTTTAGTTGATGTAAAAGAAAAAATAGCAGACTATTCTAAAAATCCTAATACATTTCTTTGGGTTGCTGCAAAGAAAAATTTTTCGAAACCTAAAACTGGTCGTTATTTAATAAAGCAAGGGATGTCTAATAACGATTTGGTAAATATGTTAAGAAGTGGAAATCAGACTGCTTTAAAGATATCATTTAACAACCAAGATACTTTAGAAAAATTTGCAGGAAGAATTGCTGAACAATTAGAACTTGATTCTATAGCAATAATCAATTCATTTACAGAAAAGGAGTTTTTAACCAAAAACAAACTGAATAAAAAATCTGTTTTACAAATTTGTATTCCTAATAGTTATGAATTTTATTGGACAGTTTCTGCTGATAAATTTAGAAACAAATTATTAAGAGAATATAATCGTTTTTGGAATGCTTCTCGACTTGCAAAAGCTAAAGCTTTAAAGCTAACTAAAGATGATGTAATTACTTTAGCTTCTATTGTACAAAAA
The DNA here is from genome assembly GCF_001975665.1 of Polaribacter reichenbachii. NCBI lineage: Bacteria > Pseudomonadati > Bacteroidota > Flavobacteriia > Flavobacteriales > Flavobacteriaceae > Polaribacter > Polaribacter reichenbachii. Next base: position 3,925,238 of record NZ_CP019419.1, read on the forward strand.
GAAACTGCACAAAAAGTTGAACGTCCAATTGTTGCTGGCTTGTATTTAAATCGATTAAAAAACGGTTGGCCTTTACAAGCAGATCCAACTATTATATATTGTATTAAAGAAGTTAAAGGTCAAGATTATGTTGTAAAACGTGTTTTAAATGTGGATTTAGAAATCAACTCACCTTATAATACTTACAAAAACAGAGGCTTACCTCCTACTTTAATTTCTATGCCAGATATTTCGTCTATAGACGGAGTTTTAAACGCTCAAAAACACGATTATTTTTATATGTGCGTAAATGTAGACAAGTTTGGTTACCACTCTTTTGCCAAAACTTTGGCGCAACATAACAGAAATGCAGCTAAATATCAAAATTGGTTGAACAAAAAAGGGGTAAATAGGTAACTTACACTAAATTTAATTTCATAAAATATCTAAAAAAATTATTTTATTCACAATACGAAACGTAATAGTATTCCAATCTTCTTAATAAAAAGACGTTTCACCTATCTAATTTACAATTTCGACGAAATTAATATACTGATATTCAGCATATTCAAATTAAACCTTACATTTGCAGCCGAAATAAAACGATTATTTATGATCAAGAAGTTTTTATTAATAACAATTGTATTTGTACTTTTTGTAAATGCTACATCAGTAAATATTTCTACTGATAAAAAAGCTACTGTTAATACAACTTTTGTTACAAAGGAAACAAAAATATTACCTGTTAATATGGATTATAATATTCCATATTTACAAAATAATTATGTTGCCTTTAAAGAAGCTGTTGCTTTTAAAGAATCTCAAGGAAAATATAATGTAGTAAACACATTAGGTTATCTTGGTAAATATCAATTTGGTAGAACTACTTTACAACGTTTTAAAATATACAATACTGAAGCTTTTTTACAAAATCCTGAACAACAAGAAAAAGCATTTTTAGCTTTGTGTAAAGTTAATAAATGGATTTTAAGAAAAGATATTAAACGTTCTGTAGGTAAAACTATTAATGGTATAGAAATTACAGAATCTGGTATTTTAGCAGCTGCTCATTTAAGTGGTGCTGGTAATGTAAAGAAGTTTTTAAGAAGTAATGGTAGCATACGTTTTGCTGATGCTTATGGTGCAACAATACAATCTTACTTAAAGAAATTCTCTAATTACGATGTTTCTTCTATTAGTGCAGACAGAAAGGCTACAGTTTAAAAAACTTGTATAATTACACCAACAATTTCATCTTTTTCTATAAAACCAATATTCCTAGAATCAAAAGTAGCGTCTCTATTATCACCTAAAATAAAAACTTTATTTTTTGGCACAATTAAAGGTCCAAAATTATCTTTATTCCAAGGCTTATTATAGATAGATTGAACTTCAGAATCAACAAAATCCTTATTCTCAATTATCCTATCTACTGGAAATTTTAATTTCGATATTTCAGAATCTTGTATTAAAGTTTTTAAATTGATAGAATCTATTTTTTCCATAAAAGAAAAAGCGTAATCTGGTGTTATTTCATATATTTTTTCAAGGTTAATTTTAGAAAACTTATAATAATGAACAAGGTTTAAATCTTCATCAAAATTTGTGTCATTTACAAATACAAGCCCATCTCTAATTTCAATTTTATCTCCTTCAAAACCAACTAATCTGTGAACTCTTTTATGTTTTCCAGAATATTGATCACTAAAGTTATAGGAAACAAAATCGCCTCTTTTTGGTGTAGCTAAATTAGTTACTAAACTTCTAGAACCTTGTGGAATATTAGGTTCATTTGAAGGGGTTGGATTATTATATATAACTAAGATTCCAGATAAATTTAATAGATAATAAACAACAATTAAAAAAGTAATAAAATATAAAATGTAGTTTATTTTTCTCTTACTCATTATTACTTCTGAATTATAAAAATTGCAGGTCTTTTGTGTAAATTAGGCTGTTGATGTTTCCAATCTTTAATAGCCATCGTTTTTATATATTCTGATGATAAAGTAATATCAGCAGCAATACATAAATTAGTTTGTGGAGATAAAATTGCTTTTAAATCTGCTAACATTTTTTCATTTCTGTATGGAGTTTCAATAAAAATTTGAGATTGATTTTTATCGATAGAAATTCTTTCTAAATCTTTAATAGCTCTTTTTCTTTCGCCTTTATCTATAGGTAAATACCCATTAAATGCAAAGTTTTGCCCATTAAAACCAGAACTCATCATTGCCATTAAAATAGAACTTGGCCCAACTAAAGGCACAACCTGTATATTTTTTTGATGCGCTAATTTTACAATACTTGCTCCAGGATCTGCAATTGCAGGTACACCAGCTTCAGAAAGTAAACCCACATTAAAGCCTTGTGCACAAACATCTAAATAAGTCTGTGTTTCTTCTTCAACAGCATATTTATCTATCAATTTAATAGTTAAATTGGGCTGTGGTTTTTTTGGTGCTATTTTTTTGATAAACCTTCTTGCAGACTTTTCATTTTCTACAATATAATAATTGATTTCTTCAATTACTTTTTTAACTGATATTGGCATTACTTCTAAAGGTTCTGTTTCTTCTCCTAAAGTTGTTGGAATTAAATAGAGTTTACCAGTCATTTTGTAGTTTTAAGATACTAATTTAAACAAATATATTAAGACAATTTATTTGCAATGATTTCACAAGCTTCATCTAACATTTTATAAACGTTTTCAAAACCCTCTTTCCCTCCATAATATGGATCTGGGACTGAAGCATTTTCATTAGGATAAACTTCGTTCAAAATCATTTGTACTTTGTTTTCATCCTCTTTATTTCTAGCTAAAGCTAAAATATTTTGATAATTACTTTCATCCATTGGATAAATAAAATCGAAATTATCAAAATCTTCTACTATAAATTTTCTTGCTCTTTGGTTGGTAATATTAATACCATATTTTCCAGCAACTTCTATAGAACGTTCATCTGGTAAATTACCAATATGATAGGCTCCTGTACCAGCAGAATCAACAAAAATAGTATCTGAATTTATTTTAGATTGTAAAATACCTTCTGCCAATGGCGAACGACAAATATTCCCCAAGCAAACCATTAGTACTTTTATCATTTAAAATGTAATTTTTAGAACGTTAACTTCTTTGTTAAATCATCAACGTATTTTCTGAATTGTTTATCAGTTTCTGTAAGGTTATCTACAGTTTTACAAGCGTGTAATACAGTTGCATGATCTCTTTGCCCAATTTGGTTACCAATACTTGCCAAAGAAGTTTTAGTTAATCTTTTAGCAAAATACATAGCTAATTGACGTGCTTGTACAATATGACGTTTACGTGTTTTAGATTGTAAAGTAGCCACATCCATATCAAAATACTTAGAAACTTCTTTCTGAATATAATCTATAGAAACCTCTTTTTTGGTATTTTTTACAAATTTATCTACTATCTGTTTAGCCAATTGTAAAGAAAATTCTTTTCTATTAAAAGAAGCTTGAGCAATCATAGAAATTAAAACACCTTCTAATTCTCTAACGTTAGATTTTATATTTTTGGCAACATACTCAACTATATCTTCTGGCATTTCTACACCATCTCTATACAATTTATTTTGTAAGATTGATATTCTTGTTTCGTAATCTGGCGATTGCAATTCTGCTGATAAACCCCATTTAAAACGAGATAACAAGCGTTGTTCTATATCTTGCATATCTACAGGCGCTTTATCCGAAGTTAAAATTACCTGTTTTCCATTTTGATGTAAATGATTAAAAATATGGAAGAATACATCTTGTGTACCAGCTTTACCTGATAAAAACTGAACATCATCAATAATTAAAACATCTATCATTTGATAGAAGTGAATAAAATCATTTCTAGTATTCGATTTTACAGAATCTATAAATTGTTGCGTAAATTTTTCTGATGAAATATATAAAACAGTTTTATCTGGATATTTATCTTTAATATCTACACCAATAGCGTGTGCTAAATGTGTTTTACCTAAACCTACTCCACCATAAATTAATAATGGATTAAATGATGTACCACCGGGTTTATTTGCTACAGCCATACCTGCAGAACGTGCCAATCTATTAGAATCACCTTCTATAAAGTTTGCAAAACTATAATTAGGATTTAATTGTGATTCTATCTTAACTTTTTGTAATCCAGGAATTATAAAAGGATTTCTTAATTCTCTCTTATTAGACTCTAAAGGAACCGTAACTTTTTGCGGTTTTAAAGGATCTCTATTAGAACTCGGAATCTTAACAATTTGCGGTCTATTACTACTGTAATTGTTTTCCATTTTTACATCATAAATCAATTTGGCATCATTACCTAATTGTCTTACTAATGCAACTCTTAATAGTTTAATGTAGTGCTCTTCTAACCATTCATAAAAAAATTTACTAGGCACTTGAATAGTTAATGCTTCTCCAGAAAGTTTTACCGGTTTTATAGGTTCAAACCAAGTTTTATAAGCTTGTGGCTTAATGTTGTCCTTTATAAAGGACAGACAGTCAGTCCAAACGGATTCAGCAGTGTTACTCATTTAATTTACTGTGTAATTTTTTTTAAACTCTTAATTTTGGTTCATCTGTAGAACCTTTGGACCTTTTTCTTAAGCACTACAAAAGTGTGAATAAATTTCAGTATAAAAAAATGAAATTACTATTGATTATTAATTATTTTTTACGTAGAATGCACAAAAAATAAAATGCAAATTCTGAAAAAATTTTCAACAAAAACCAGAGTTCGATATTCTGAAACTGACCAAATGGGCGTAGTTTATCATGGTAATTATGCACAATTTTTTGAATTGGGCAGAACCGAATGGTTACGCGAATTGGGGGTCACTTACAAATATATGGAATTAAGCGGAATAATGCTTCCAGTAATTTCGTTAAAGTCTAATTTTTTAAAATCGGCTATGTATGATGATGTTTTAACAATTGAAACTATTTTAATAAAAAAACCAATGGTTAAAATTGAATTTGATTATAAAATAACAAATCAAAATAATGAATTAATTTGTACAGGAAATACTGTATTGGCTTTTGTAAATATGAAAACTAAAAGACCAACAAGATGCCCTGATTATTTATTAGAAAGTTTAGGGTATTAAAGTTAATAATAATTAAATATTAGCTTTTATCATTCTATCATTTTTAAATAAATCTTTTCTTAATTCAACATTTTTAAAACCTTTTTTTATTAACATTTCTAGGGTTTCTTTACCTAAATATTGATTAATTTCAAAGAATAAAATTCCGCTTTTAGAAAGGTGTTTTTTTGCCAATTCTGCAATTTTATTATAAAAAATAAGAGGATCATCATCAGAAACAAATAAAGCCAAATGTGGTTCATTTTCTAATACATTATTTTGGATTTCCACTTTTTCTAGTTCTCTAACATAAGGTGGATTTGAAACGATAATATCATAACTTTCTGGCAAATTATTAGTCGCTAAAATATCATTTTCAATAAAGTTTATGTTTACTTTATTTAATTCTGCATTTTTTTTAGCCATTTTTAAAGCATCCGCAGAAACATCAATTGAAGAAATTGTAGTGTTTTTTAAATTTTTAGCTAATGATATTGGTATACAACCAGAACCTGTACCAATATCTAAAATATTGAGTTTTTTATTTTCTGATAAGTCTAAATTTTCAATTTCATTAAGAATCCACTCTACTAATTCTTCTGTTTCTGGCCTTGGAATTAAAGTATTTTTATCAACAAAAAAAGGATAACCATAAAACTCGGTTTTACCAATAATGTATTGTAAAGGTTCTTGATTTTTTAATCTTTGTAAAGCTTTATTTAAAATTGATAGTTTAGCTTCATCAATTTTAAAATCTGGTTTTAAAACCGTGTCAATTCTTTGTAAACCTAAATATTCATCTATCAGCAAAAAGAAAAAAGAATCGATTTCTGTGGTTGGATAAACTTCTGAAAGCTCATTTTTAAAATGAGTTCTGAATTGCTTTACTATCATATCAATTATAATAATGGACTAAAAAAACGACAAAGACGTTCTAATGTTTTTTGTTTGATTGATCTTTTTCTAAACGTATCATAATCTATTTTATTCGCTTTATTTTTTCGTTCATCAAACTCATCTTTTACTTCTAGAGTAATTTTTTTATCAAAAAGAATTGCATTGAGTTCGTAATTATGTTCAAAACTTCTGCAATCGAAATTTGTAGAACCAATAGAAATAATTTCATCATCGATAAAAATTACTTTGCTGTGAGAAAAATCTTCTCGTAAATAAATATGTACTCCAGCTTTTAGCAAATCTTCAAAATAAGAATACATACTATAATTGGCCACTTTAGAATCGCTTTTTGCTGGCAATAACAACGTTACTTCTACTCCACTTAAAGCTGCCATTTTAAAGGCTTCTAAAATTGAAAAAGTAGGTATAAAATACGGATTTAAAACACAAATACTTTTTTCAGCCAAATTTATAAAACTTAAATACTGTTGCATAACCACAGATTGCTCATAATCTGGACCACTAGAAACCATTTGTAGTTTTGTATTCCCTTCTACATTACAAGGGGTTAAATAGCTCTCATTATTACTCAAATCTTTGTTTGTAGCATAATAATAATCCATTAAAAAAGTTTTATGAATTCTGTTTACGGCGCAACCTTTTACTTGTATGTGTGTATCTTGCCAAATCCCTAAAAAATCATCATCTGTAATATATTCATCAGAAATATTAACTCCGCCAACAAAACCAATTTCATTATCTATTACTGCAATTTTTCGATGATTCCTATAATTTAAAGAAAACAAGAAACTACCAAATTTAAAAGGAGTTTCTGGATATAATTTTACATCAATATCTTTTAGTTTTCTTTTAGATTTTTTACTTAATTTATAACTACCAAAAGTGTCGTAAATAATTCTAACCTCAATATTCTCTTTAATTTTTTGGGCTAAAATTTCTATAATCTCGTCTAAAACTTGCCCATCTTCAATCATATAATATTGGAGATGAATAAACTTTTTGGCATTTTTTAAAGCTTTATTTAATGCTTTAAAAGTTTCTTTTCCGTTTTTTAGTAAAACCACTTCATTTTTATCTTCTACATTACTATTTGTTGATGAATAAATGAGTTGAGAAATCTTTTTTTGTTGTGTGGTTTCTAAAATATCGAGGTTAGCATTCCCTTCACCCTTAAAAGAATCTTTAATATGTTTTTTTCTTTTTTTGGTTTCTTTAAGTTCAAAAAACTTAATTTTTCTTCTGTTAATTCCAAATAAAACAAACACAAAAACCCCTATAAATGGAAAGAAAAAAGTAATTAAAATCCAACTTAAAGATTTAGAAGGTTTTACACCAAAATACAGCACATTGTAAAATGCCCAACTGAATAAAACAAAATGTAAAACTCCTAAAACATAAAAAATCATATTATTTAATTTCTTTTAGCATCCAAACACTACAAGAATAATGGCAAGTGTTACCCATTGGTTTGTCTAAATTTTTAAAACCGTATTTTTTGTACAATTTTACAGCAGCTTCCATATATGGTAAGGTTTCTAAATAACAGTTTTCGAAACCAAATTCTTTTGCTTTTTCTAAACAAACAGAAATTAGTTTTGGACCCAAACCTTTACCTCTTGCAATTGGCAAAAAATACATTTTTTGTAGCTCGCACGTATTTCCATCAAAATTATCTAATTGTGCAACTCCTGCTCCACCAACAACTTTGTTATTATATTCTACCACAAAATAGGCTGCTTTTTCTTTTTGATAAGTTTCAAACATTGCATCTGTTGCTTTATCTTCATAAGCTGTACCCACTTTTGGTGCACCCATTTCTAAAATAACATTTCGAACTACACTTGCCATTTGCAAATTATCTTTTGATTCTATTTCTCTAATGATAAAATCTGTACTTGTCATTTATTACTGTATTTTTGCAAGAGCAAGTTACCTATTTTTTTAAATACTTTTGATGAAAAAGGCATTCTATTTTTTAAGTTTTTTAATACTATTTTTTAATTGTTCAGTAAAAAAGCAACCTATTTTTATAAAAGTTGATGATGTAAAAATAGTAAGTTTTGCTGCTGACACTCTTAAGCTGCGTGCAAATGCTTTTTTTGAAAACCCAAATGATGTTGGTGGTAAAATTGCTACGGATGATATTGCAATATTTGTTAATGAAATTGAAATTGCTCAAGTTTTTTCTGATGAATTTAAAGTACCTGCAAAAGATAAATTTACGATTCCGCTAACTGCAAACGTACCTACTAAAAAGCTTTTAAATTCTGATAAGAATGGAGTTTTAGGTGGTTTGATAAATTCTTTTATCACTAAAAAAGTGAATGTTAGAATAAAAGGGAATTTAGAATATGTTGTTTTCGGTTTCAAAAAAGAATTTATTGTTGATAAAACCGAAGAAATAAAAATTAAGTTTTAAAATAAATCCATTTTATCTGATCTAAAAAACAAAACATTATCAATCACGAAATTTACATAAAACGCTGTTTACAGATTGCTAAAAACGGAATTAGCTCTACAAGACCAAACCCAAGTGTTGGTGCTGTAATTGTTTTAAATAACAAAATTATTGCAGAAGGTTTTACTTCTAAATATGGAGAAAGTCACGCAGAAGTAAATGCAGTTAATGCTGTAAAAGATAAATCCGTTTTAAAAAATGCTACAATTTATGTTACGCTAGAACCTTGTTCTCACTTTGGCAAAACTCCACCTTGTGCAGATTTATTAGCAAAACATCAATTTAAAAATGTTGTTATTGGTTGTAAAGACACCAACGATTTAGTTGCAGGTAAAGGAATTGAACGATTAAAAAAAGCAGGAATCAATGTAATTGTAGGTGTTTTAGAGGATGAATGCAGAAAACATCATAAAAGATTTTTTACTGTTCAAGATAAAAAAAGACCTTATATTATTTTAAAATGGGCAGAAACCAAAGATGGTTTTGTTGCTCCTTTAGAAAAAGATACACAAGCTCCTGTTTGGATTTCAAACAAATATTCGCAACAATTAGTACACAAATTAAGAGCAAAAGAACAGGCAATTTTAGTGGGTACAAATACAGTTATTGCAGATAACCCTAAGTTAAATGTTAGAAGTTGGTCTGGAAATAATCCTATTAGAATTGTTTTAGATAAAAATTTACGAATACCAAAAAGTGTTCATATTTTTGATGCTAGCGTAAAAACAATTGTGCTAATTAATAAAGGAATCAGAAAACAAGAAAATAAAGAAAATTTGTTTTTTGAAGAAATAGATTTCTCAAATAATATAGCAAAACAAATTTGCGATGTTTTACAAAAACACAAAATTCAATCTGTAATAATTGAAGGAGGCACACAAACACTACAAACTTTTATTGATGCCAATCTTTGGGATGAAGCTTTGGTTTTTGTTGGCGACAATTCTTTTTATACAGGAATAAAAGCCCCCATTTTATCAGCAAAAATTACATCAGAAAGAAAAATAAAAAACGATATTTTAAAAATTTACACCAATGATTAAAAACATAATTTTCGATTTTGGAGACATCTTTATCAATTTAGATAAACAAGGCACTTATAAAGCTATGGCTGCTTTAGGCGTTACTGATATTACTCCAGAAATGATATCAGTTTATCATAAATATGAAAAAGGATTAATAACAACTGAAGATTTTATCAACTTTTACTATGATAAATTTAAAATTAATAAAACTGATTTAGTTGCTGCTTGGAATGCTGTTTTGTTAGATTTCCCTAAAAAACGTTTAGACTTTTTAAAAGAATTGGCTGCAAGCAAAAAATACAGATTATTTTTATTAAGTAACACAAATGATTTGCATATAAAATCTGTTATTAATACAGTTGGTGAAACTTTCTTTAATGAATTTAAAAACTGTTTTGAGCAATTTTATTTATCTCATGAAATTCATTTTAGAAAACCAGATACAGAAATTTATGAGTTTGTTTTAAAAGAAAACAATTTAATTGCAGACGAAACTTTGTTTGTAGATGATTTAAAAGAAAATACGGATTCTGCGAATACATTAGGCATTAAAACTTGGAATTTAACACCTAAAAAAGATGATGTAACTGAACTATTTTTAAAAAATAATTTGAATTGATATATCTAATTTTAAGCATCCTTTTTTCTACAGGATTATTTGTTATTTTTAAATACTTTGGCATTTATAAAGTTGATGTTTTAAAAGCAATTTTTGTAAATTATATTGTTGCTTTTATAATGGGGTTTGCTTTAACAGAAAGTAGTTTTACTTTTTCAGAAATACCTAATCAACCTTGGTTTATTGGCGCAACTTGTTTGGGAGCTTTATTTGTTTCTATATTTTTTGTAATGGCAATGACAGCGCAAAGAAATGGAGTTTCTGTAACTTCTGTTGCTGGTAAAATGTCTGTTGTAATTCCTGTTTTTTTTGGTGTTTTTTTATACAACGAGTCTGTAACAGTTTTAAAAATAGTAGGTATTATTATTGCTTTAATATCAGTTTATTTGGCTTCAGTTAAAGAAAAATCTACAGTTTCTAAAAATGCAGGTTTGCTTTTTCCAGTGCTTTTGTTTTTAGGTTCTGGAGCTATTGATACTATTTTAAAATTTGTAGAATCTAATTACGTACCAAAAAATGATGTTTCTATTTTTTCTGGTAGTTTATTTGGTATTGCTGCTGCTTTTGCTGCAATAGTTTTAATAATTAAAAGCTTAAAAAAAAGAGAAGCTTTTGGTGTAAAAAACATATTTGCTGGTATTGTTTTAGGTGTCCCAAATTATTTTTCGATTGTATTTTTAATCAAAGCTTTGCAAACTCAAGGTTTTGAAAGCTCTACTTTATTTACTATTAATAATGTTGCCATTGTTATTGTGTCTACCGTAGTTGGTCTCTTGGTTTTTAAAGAACAGTTTAGCATTAAAAATAAAATTGGTGTGGCTTTGGCAATTTTAGGAATTGTAATTGTAGCTTTGGCGTAATGGAAAATGATAGCTACAAAACAATTCTAAAGCCATCTACAGAAACCCTTTTTAAAGAAAAAGGTAGTAAGTTCTTTGGTTATGCTTTTCCTGTTTTAAATGAAGATGATGTTAAAGATTGTTTAGAAAACTTAAGAAAAACTCATCATGCTGCTCGTCATTTTTGTTATGCTTACCAAATAGGAATTGAAGACATTAAATACAGAGCAAATGATGATGGAGAGCCTAATAATTCTGCAGGTTTGCCAATTTACGGTCAAATTCAGTCTTTTGAAGTAACCAATGTTTTAATAGTTTCAGTTCGTTATTTTGGAGGCACAAAACTTGGTGTTGGGGGTTTAATTAGCGCTTACAAAACATCTGCACAAATTACTTTAGAAGCCTCAGAAATTGTAGAAAAAACAATTGATGTTTTGTACAAACTCAATTTTCAATACGATATGATGAATAATGTAATGCGCATTATTAAAGAAAAAAACATCAATATTGTAAATCAAAAATTGGAATTAGATTGTGAATACACAATATCCATCAGAAAAAAAGAAGCTCAAACAATTTTTGACATTTTTAATAATTTATACAAGGTTGGTATAAAAACTTTAGATTAAAATTGAAATAAAACCACTTAAATTCTTTACCCAACTTTTCCATAATTTTTAACCTCAACAAAATATTTGGCGATTGCCTTTGGAGGAGTTATACTTACCCAATTCGTATAATCGAACCAAAATAATTCTCTAGTTATTGTGGTACATAATTCCTTTTTATCATTATAAAAATGTATAGATACATTCATTTTTTGATTTGAAAAAGCAATGCTCTTAAACTCTAAATCTACAGAAAAAGCTTCTGTAAATATCAATCTTTTGTGTTGTAAAATTTGATCGTTTTTTTTCTGCAAACCAACTTGTAAATTGTTAAGTTTACTTTTGGTAAACCCGTTTACAAACAAAAATGTTTCTAAAATTTTAGTTGAATAGTTTAAATAAGCTGCATTTTGCATCACCATAAAATCGTTTACATCTTCTCCTTTTACTGTATAATTTCTTTGAAACATAGTGTTTTTTTGTTTTAAAATTAAAAAGTTCTTGAAATGTTAAATCCAAAATGAATATCACCACCAAAAAAATTACCTGTATTTTCGGCTATAAAACTTTTTTCGATCATTGTAATTGCATTTGATAAAATTAATTGAAATATATGGCCACCAGTTTCTATATCTACACCAAAAGCCAATGAATTTCTAGCATTTATAGATTCAGACTCATCAAAAGCATAATAATACTCACTATTTAAAGAAACTCTTTTGCTTAATTTTAATCTGCCTCCAAAACCTACTGCAAAAATATCATGGGGATCTGCTCCTATTTTAACAGTATTTCTATGAATGTAAGTAGGGGTTATTTGAAACGAAAAAGACTCATTAAACTTTCTTGCCACTAAAACCTGCCCAACATAAGATAAACTTTCTGCAAAAGATCTTTTATCTGCAGGATCGTAATCCTTAATCGTTTTTACAGCAATACTACCAAATAGTGAAATAGCTACTGGAAATGATTTTTGTCCTTTTCGTTGTTTTACCCAACTATACTTTAAAAAAGAATCGTAAGTTTTCTCGAAACTACTTCTACCAAAACCAGCTGTTAAATTATCTGTAACTCCATATTCTAGAGCAAAACGAATGTTAGATTGGTCTAAGCCAAAAAGTTCGTCAAAACCTAAATTTATGGCTCCAAATCTGTGAGAAATTATAAACTCTAATTCGCTGTCTTTTCTATTTTCTATAGAATGTCCATTTAAAATCCTTGTTCCTTTAAAGGTTGATGTTACAATATTATCTGTGGTACTTTCTGGTGTTTCATCTTCTAAAATATCTAGTAAATCGTCTTGAGAAAAAATTGAATTGTTTATAAAAATCAATAAAATAATTAATAATATTTTTTTCATTGTACAGAGTTATTTTAATAAGGTTTATGGTTAAATTTAAAAGTAACTTTAATTTTTTTGGCTATATTTTTAGCTACAATTGCAGGAATTTTAATTTTGAAATCTTCTAGATTTATCATAAAATCTCCAGAAACTAAAATGGTATTATTTTGTTTTATAAAATTAGCATCAATATTAATTTCTTTAGAAACCCCATGAATAGTTAAAACACCTTTAACTTGTTTTGTGCTAAGCACATTATTTACAGAATTAAAATCTAAAATTTCACCTTTAAAAGTTGCTTTAGGGTATTTATCAGATTCCACATAATTTTCGTTAAAATGTTCTTGCATTAATGCTTTTTTAAACAGAAACGATTTCATTAAAATTGAAATGGCCATTTTACTATGATCAGTATCGATAATGCTTAAAACTTGATTGTTATCTGCAGTAATATCTTCCATAGGTGCTTTAGAAAAAAAGGTAATAGCACCGTTTTTAGTTAAATATTTTCCTTGACTCTGAGTTATTGAAACCCATAAAAAACAGCTAATTAGCGTAAGTATAATTTTCATATTTGTATATTTTATTTTATTAAAATTCTGATTTTACCAGAACAACATCCATTAAATAGCCAGTACAAATACCTTTAACTGTTATAATTTGTCCGTTTTTTAAAGTGTTTATTTTTTTGCTAGATTTTTCTGATAAATGACAAAGAACTCCACCAAAATCTTTATTGCTTGTTAAGGTGATAATTCCTTTTCCATTTTCTATTTTTAAAGAAGAAATTGCACCATTTACTGCAATTATTTTTTCTAAATATTTTGAGTTTGCAGTTTTTTCATCCAAAGAAAATTCTTCTAAAATTGTATCTGCAGAAACGTAAATATCTACTGGTGTTTCTGTAATATTTTTATGAGGTTTATTGTACATTTTATAACTTATACCTGCACCTACTATTACTAAAAGCAGTACTAATAGAATTATTTTTTTCTTATTCATAACATCTAGTTTTAATTATTTAATGCACCAGCATCTACCCAACAACTTATTGCTTCTATTTCTGTAGTAGTTAAAGAGCCTCCTTGTGGCATTCTTCTGCTTACAACTTCTGCTTTTACACTATTAGCATTTGCACTTGTTCCATTATATGTTGTTAAATTCGGAAAATTACCTCCTGTTCCATGACATTGAATACAATTATTATCTATAATTGGTTTTATACTAAGAGCATAGGTAATTGTAGCACAAAGGTCTGTTTCTGGTGTTTCTTCAATAGTTTCTTCTACGTTTTTTAAACATGAAGCAAAAAAAACTATTGTAGAAAGTATCAATAATGTTTTTTTAAATTTTAGTTGATTGTTCATTTAAATTCGGTTTTAGTAATACCGTAAAATAAATGGTTTACAATTATTTATAAACTATTAAGTTCTTTGAAAGAGAAATAAAAAAGGTTAAAAGGGAAAAAAATAAGTTAAAAAGGAAAGAGAAATTTACTAAAAAAGTTAAATACTTAGCCATTGTTTAAATTCGGCAGCTTTGTTTTTACTGATAATTATTTCTTCGGATGTTTTAGATTGCAACAATATTTTTAACTGACTATTTCCGTATTTAATAATTTTATCAATAGCTGTAATACTTATTATAAATTGTCTGTTAGCTCTAAAAAATAAAGTGGAGTTTAAATTGGTATACATATCATCTAAACTCAAATTAGTTGTAGATCTTTTGCCATCGAAACAAACTACATAAGTTATTGTATTTTCTGTATAAACGTATGCAATATCTTTAGTTGCAATTGGCACAAGTTCGTTTCTAACATAAGTAAGAATTCTTTCTTTTTCTTTTTCTGTAGTTTCTTCTTTAATAATTTCTATTGGTGTTTCTGCTACTTTTTCTTTGTAAGAGACCAAATCTGTATTCAACTTAGAAAGGTTTACAACTTCTGATGTTAAGTTGGTATTTCTTAATTCTAATTGTTTTTCATAAGCACTACCAAGAACTCTAACTGCTAGAAAAGATAATACAATTATTAAAATTCCCATTACTAAAAAAATAAGGTAAAAATTGCTTTTTAAAGTATTCATTTGAATCGAAATACTTTTAATATTTACGTTCGCAGCAATTATTAAATCAGAATTTTTAATGGGTGAAATATGAATAATTTCTGATGATGAATTTGTAATTGGATTTACTAACAAATCGTATAAATTATCAGAATTGTTTTTCTCTTTTAAAGAAGCTAATAAAGTTTGATTTGAGCTAACTAACTGACCAACTTTTGTTTTATCTGGATTTGCAACCTCTTTTCCACTCCAATTAAAAACACTTATAAACCAACTATCTGTATTTGTATTTTCTATAATTTGCTGAATGTTTTTTACAATTTCACCTTTTTTAATGCCTGATGATAATTGAAAATCGATAAGTTTTGCAATTTCATTTGCTTCTCTTTTACTAGATTCTACTTGAACTTCTATCAATTGATTTGCACTAACTTTAATAAAATATTTAGATGCAAATAGCGCAACCAATAAAAAAATGGCAGCAATAGATAAAAAGGTTAAAAAATAAAGTTTGTCTTTTTTCATTTAAAAATTGAATGTCGAAATATACCACTATTCTTATCTTATTGTCAAGGTTTATTCCTCTTTAAAGTATTTTTTTCGCTTTCATAGATTTTTGTTTCTTAAAAACAATAGTTTTCTTTTTCTTTGATATCATATGAAAACTAAAAATATTTTTTATGGCATAGGTATTCTTTTAATAGTTGTACTGAATATTCTGTATTTTTATAATCCTATTTTTAAATCGGATAGTAAAAGCATTGAAAATAAGCTTACTGATTATAATTTAAAAGCCTCAGATTTAGTAAGCAGTTTTACCAACAACGAAAAGAAAGCAAACCTTTTATATACTGGAAAAATTATCGAAATTACTGGTACAATTAAAGAAATTACCTATTTAAATGATAGAAATACCATTATTTTAAATAGTAATTCTGAAACATTTGGAGTAATTTGCGATATCAACCCAAATCAAAAAGAAAAAATACATCAACTAAAGCAACATCAAAAAATTAAAGTAAAAGGCATTTGCAAAGGTTTTTTAAAAGATGTTATATTTTTAAATTGCGCTATAGATTTACCAATCAATGAATAAACTATTACCATTTTTTTTTCTGATTATAACGCTTGCTGACTTTAATGTAAAAGAGCATCAATTTATTGCAAGGCAAGGACAAATTTCTTTTTTTTCTTATACCTCTGTAGAAAATATTGAAGCCAAAAACAATCAAGTTCTCAGTATATTAGATCTAGAAAAACAAGAAATTGCAATTAGTATGTTAATGCGTGCTTTTGTTTTTAAAAAAGATTTAATGTACGAGCATTTTAACGAAAGTTATATAGAGTCTGATATTTTTCCGAAAGCAAATTTTGAAGGAAAAATTATTGATTTTGATGCAAAAACGATGCAAAATCAAACCAGAATTATTCGCGGAAAAATAACCATCCATGGCATAACAAAAGAGATAGATATTAAAACCACCATTTTAAATAATAATGGTAATTATACACTTTCTGGTTCTTTTGATCTTTTAGTTAACGATTTTGATATTAAAATTCCACCAATTTTATCAAGTAATATTGCCAAAACCATTGCTATACAATTCAACTTTCAATACAAACCTTATGAAGAATAAACACCTATTTAAACTGTTCTTATTTTGTATGCTATTGATGCATTTTTCTACAAACTCACAAGGTTTACTAGACCAATTAGAAAACGAATTCCCAAACAAACCAATATATGAAATTGCCACTTTTAAAACTACTAGAATTGGTTTAGGGCATTCTATTGAAACACGTAAAAAAGGAATTTTAGAAATTGCTTTTTATAATAGATATTGGAATATTCCTGATTTTAAAGGACAACGTTTTTTAGCAGATAAAGTGAGCATTCGTTATGGTTTAGACTATGCTTTTTCAGATAATTTTACTTTTGGTTTAGGCTACACGAACTACGATAAAATTACTGACGGTTTTTTTAAATATAAACTATTAAAACAACGTCAGAACTCGAATAAAGGATTGGTCAGCATTACCTTGGTTCAAGGTGTTTCTCATAGAAAAACAACAAGTATGTATAGCAACTATAATCAACAAAACAATAGCACAACGTCTAGCAAATATGCCTTTACCAGCCAGGTTTTAATTGCAAGAAAAATAAATACAGAACTTTCTTTACAAGTTGCACCTACTTTTATACAAAAAGCAGAAAATCCGTTAATAGATAATGATAAAAATCAGTTTGCAATTGCATTTGGTGGTAGACATAAAATTGGAGGACACGCTTCTATTGTATCTGAATATTTTTATGTAACTAACCCAATAAAATCTATAGAAAATTATAATGCTTTTATGATAGGTATAAATTGGGAATTGAGTCATTTAATGTTACAATTTCAAATGACAAATGCCCGAAATTTTGCCGAAGACACTTTTATTACTCAAACCAGAAATAATTTTAATGCTAAAGATGGTAATTTTCATTTTGGGTTTAATGCTACTTGGGTTTTACAAACTAAAAAGAAAAAATTAAACTAATAATAATTTTACCTAAAGATAGGTATTGTTTCGATTAATAAGTTCAAATACATTTGAGATTATTAACTAAAAACTATTTATCATGAAAAAAGTGAAATTTTTATTGTTGGCATTTTTAACTCTAGTAACTGTTAGTTTTTCGAGTTGTGAAGAATTATTTGGTTTAGAAGATGAAGATGATAATGTTGTAGAAACTGTTGCTTGTGGCGATTATAATGGACCAAGTAATATAGACAATCAATACGATTATCAATGCCAAGCTGCTTACGCTTACAAATGTAATGGGGAAACAGAAGCCTTAGCTAGCCAGTGTGCCTATTACAAACAATTACAACAACAGCTAAATTTACCAGATTGTGATTATTGTGATTAAAAAAAAGCCTCCAAATATTTGGAGGCTTTTTTTTTAAACTAATTTCTTAGCATTTTTAACTTTTTGCTTTGTTAGTGCAATATCTATTACTTGTTTCATATCTGAAACATAATGGAAAGTTAAGCCTTTTAAGTAGCTTTCTTTAATTTCTAGAATATCTTTTCTATTTTCTTCACAAAGAATTATTTCTTTAATATTTGCTCTTTTTGCAGCTAATATTTTTTCTTTAATTCCGCCAACAGGCAATACCTTTCCTCGTAAAGTAATTTCGCCAGTCATTGCTAATTTATTCTTAACCTTTCTTTGCGTATAAGAAGAGATTAACGAAGTTAACATTGTAATACCTGCACTTGGCCCATCTTTAGGAGTTGCACCTTCCGGCACATGAATATGTACATTGTACTTCTCCATTACTTCTGGTTTTATACCAAATTCTTCTGCATTCGATTTTATATATTGTAATGCAATTGTTGCAGACTCTTTCATTACAGTACCTAAATTACCAGTAATTGAAAGATTTCCTTTTCCTTTAGACAAAATAGATTCTATAAATAAAATATCTCCACCCACAGAAGTCCAAGCTAAACCAGTAACAACACCTGCAACATCATTTGTTTCGTATTTATCTCTGTTTCTTGGAGTTCCTAAAATTTCTTCAACTTTTTCTGATGATAAATTAACCTCATATTCTTCTTCTAAAGCAATAGATTTTGCAGCAAAACGAACTACTTTAGCCACTTGCTTTTCTAAACCACGTACACCAGATTCACGAGTATAACCTTCTACAATTTGCTCTATTTGTTTTTTACCTAATTTTAAATCTTTAGAAGATAAACCGTGTTCTTTTAATTGTTTAGGCAATAAATGTCTTTTGGCAATTTCTATTTTTTCTTCAATAGTATAACCAGTAACATTTATAATTTCCATTCTATCACGTAAAGCCCAAGGAATTTGCCCTAAATTATTGGCTGTTGCAATAAAAAGCACTTTCGATAAATCGTAACCAACTTCTAAATAATTATCGTAAAAAGCTTCATTTTGTTCAGGATCTAAAACTTCTAACATTGCAGAAGATGGATCTCCTTGATGACTTTGCCCTAACTTATCAATCTCATCCAATACAAAAACTGGATTTGATGTTCCTGCTTTTTTAAGGTTTTGGATTAAACGTCCAGGCATTGCACCAATATAAGTTTTTCTATGTCCTCTAATTTCAGCTTCATCACGTAAACCACCTAAAGACATACGTACATATTTACGTCCTAAAGATTCTGCAACAGATCTTCCTAGTGAAGTTTTACCAACTCCTGGAGGTCCATATAAACAGATAATTGGCGATTTCATATCGTTTCTTAACTTTAAAACAGCCAAATGTTCTATGATTCTTTCTTTAACTTTTTCTAATCCGAAGTGATCTCTATCTAAAACTTTTGTAGCGTGCTTTAAGTCGAATTTATCTTCAGAAAAAATTCCCCAAGGTAATTCTAACATTAACTCTAAATAACTTCTTTGTACACCATATTCAGCAGCTTGCGGATTCATTCTTTTTAAACGAGCCAATTCTTTATCAAAAGTTTCGCCAACTTCTTTGGTCCACTTTTTAGTTTTGGCTTGCTTACGCATTTCTTCCAATTCTTGATCGTTAGAAACACCTCCTAATTCTTCTTGAATAGTTTTTAATTGCTGATTTAAATAATATTCACGTTGTTGTTGATCTAAATCTTCGCGCGTTTTTGACTGAATATCATTTCGCAATTGTAATTTCTGCAGCTCTTTATTTAGGTTCTTAAGCGTTAATAATGCACGTTCTTTTAGGTTGTCTTTTTCTAAAATTACTTGTTTCTGCATTACAGATAAATCCATATTTGATGCAATAAAATTCACCAAAAACGAATTCGATTGAATGTTTTTAATAGCAAAAGAAGCTTCACTTGGCAACATAGGGTTTTCTTTAATTACCTCTAATGCTTGCTCTTTAATAGAATCGATAATTGCATCAAATTCTTTCTGATTTTCTATTTCTTTGTTTTCAAATACTTCTTTTACTGTCGCTTTTAAATAAGGTTCAGTCTGAGTTAATTCATTAATTTCAAAACGTTTTTTACCTTGAATAATTACAGTTGTGTTACCATCAGGCATTTTTAACACACGTAAAATTTGTGCTACAACACCTGTTGTATGAATGTCTTGTAATTTAGGAACTTCTTCCTCTTCATTACGCTGTGCAACAACTCCAATTATTTTATCTCCTTTATTGGCATCTTTTATTAATTGAATCGATTTATCTCTACCAGCAGTAATAGGTATTACAACTCCAGGAAATAACACAGTATTTCTTAAAGGTAAAATTGGTAACGATTCTGGTACACTTTCTTTATTAATAATCTCCTCATCTTCAGCAGTCATTAAGGGGATTAATTCAGAATCTTCACTTATAATATCTTGAAAAGACAAACTGTCTAATTTTATTATTTTTGATTTGCTCATATACTATATATCTGTCATTCTGACATTGATTTAAATGTAAATCGAAAATCAACATCTTTCTTATAAAATTAAAATACTGATAATCAAAAATATAAAAAATTATTACTGATTATCTTATTTACTAAAGACAATTGTTGTGCCAAAGGAAAAGTTCTGTTTTCCGCTCTTTGATACTTTAATAATAAAACAATAAATTAGCTTAAAAAATTGAAATTTAAAATTCCTTTTGATGACAAGTTGTTTTTAGAACAAACAAAATTAACTATTCCTTTTATTTATGCTAATCAATATAAAAAAATAAAAGAGCTTCGCTTATCAGTTTCTATACTTTTTGGTATTGGTATAATTATTCAAATAACTGGTAGCGATGTTTCAACTTTATTTTTCTTTCTTGGTATTTTATTATTTTTTGTGCTTTACTCAAAAATTGAAAATTATAAAGAACTTAAAACAAACTACATAAGAAGCATAAAAGAATTATTATTTTACACACCTAATACATTTGGAATTTTTGAATTTAATGAAGATCGTTTATTATTATCTACAGATCATTTATGTAGTTGGTATTATTGGTCTGATTTTAGCGAATTTAAAATTGTAAAATCTAGTTTATTATTATTCGAAAAAGAGTGTTCTTACAACATTTTGGTTATTTCAAAATGTGAATTAAATACGGGTGAGTTTGAACGAATTATAAATTTTGTGCAAAAAAAAATTAATTAAAAAACAAAACGATTATCAAGGCTACAAAACACTAAAAAACCATCGAAAAAACTAATAATCAATGTCATTTAAAAAACATTTAATTTTCTTTTTACAACTATTTTGTATTGCAATTACTTCTGCTCAATTAAAAGTTGGTGATTCAAATATTTCTTTTGATAAAACAAAATTTGATTCTAATTGGCCTCAAATGGAAAGATGGTCTAAAGCAGGAGTTTTAAACGGAATCCCGAGTATTAATAATATAGAGTTAGGTATAAAAGTTACAGCTTTTACAGCTTCAGGAATTAACGATGCTATTAAAAAATGCCCATCAGGAAAATATGTTTTTTTACCAAATGGTAGTTATTTAATTGATGAAAGTATCCAGTTAAAATCAAATGTATTTTTAATAGGAGAAAGTGTAGATAGTGTAATTTGCAACATTACTATGACTGATAAAATTGCTTTTCAGTTTTATAATATTAATAATTCTGGTATTTATAATCTTACCATTCAAGGTGCTTGGGGTAACCCAAAATATAATTGGAATATTAGTTCACAACTAAATGATGAAATGCCAAATAACACTAATATCTCTGTGAAATTTTCTGGAACGACTAAAAATTGTTGGTTAGACAATGTAAATATTTACAATAGTGCTTTACATCCTTTAGTTGTTAATGGAACACATATTACCATTAGAAGTTGTAAAATAATTGGAGTTCATAAAAAAGCGGGTGGTTATCAAGGATATTTTCACGTAGGTAATTCTGATAATTTAATTTATGATAATTATGTTACTTATTTACGCCATATTTCTTGTCAAAATCCAAAATCAAAATACAATGTTTTTTACAAAAATAAATTTGATCAAGAGTTTAGCTTTCATACCAATGATGGTGGTAATAATTTAATAGAACAAAACAAGATTACTTTACCAAAAGATATGCCTAATAAAACCCCTAATTATTTTGCATTAATGGGGCCTTGGTCTGTGAAACATAAAATATCAATAAAACCCAATTATATTTATAAAAATACAATTGTAGAATTAAATCATAAAAATGCGACTCCTTGGTCTAATAATTCTAAAATATATTATGGTCCTTTTGAAATAAAACCTAAAAATCCATACTTAAACTTTAAAGCTATGGATAGTATTTTTATTCCTACAGGAGGTACTTTATATCCTGTAATTTTAAAATAAAAACAGTTTTATATTTATCAATTAAAAAAACTTACTTTTATTTTTACAAAACTGTCACAACTCAAAAATAGTTTTGTCTTTAGTATAGAAGTTTTTAATTGGAAGCTAATCAACCACATATAACCAACCTTTTAGAACGCTGTAAATCGTCTGATAAAAACGCGCAACTGAAAATCTACAATGCTTATTACAAAGCAATGTATAACTCAGCTCACCGAATTTTAAAAGACAATTATGAAGCTGAAGATATTATGCAAGAAGCATTTTTAACAGCGTTTACAAAGCTAAATTCCTATAAAGGGGAAGTTGCTTTTGGGGCTTGGTTAAAACGAATTGTTATCAATAAAAGTTTAACACAACTTAAGAAAAACAATCGTTATGAAGAAGTAAAATTAGAAGTTGTACCTAATGATGAAATTGAAGATGAAGCAATAAATTACACAGGCTTAAACCCAAAATTAGTATTAACTACTTTACAAGGTTTAAAAGATAATTATAGAGTTGTGCTCACTCTAAATTTAATAGAAGGTTTTGATTATGAAGAAATTGCACAAATATTAAATTACACAAACGAAAATGTGAGAACCACAGTTTCTAGAGCAAAGAAAAAATTAAAGCAAGTAATACTTGCCCAAAATATACAAGCACAAGTTTATGGAAGATAAATTACATAACTTTTTTACTGAAAATGATTTCGATTTTCAAGAACCACACTCTGGGCATTTAGAGCGTTTTGAACGCAAACTAAATACACCTAAAAAAATAAACCGAACTTCTTGGAAATGGCTTTCTGTAGCTGCATCTGTAGTTTTAGTTTTAGGTTTTTGGTTGGGTAGCACTCATCAAAAAAGAATGATAGATTTGGCAGACGTTTCTCCTAAATTAGAAGAAGTACAAGACTATTTTGTAACTACAATTAATCAAGAATTAAAAACGGTAGAAAAAAATAGAAGTTTAGAAACAGAATCTATTATAGAAGAAGCTTTAGATCAATTAGAAGAATTAGAAGATAATTACAGGCTTTTTATTTTAGAATTAAATTCTGATGTTAATAAAACAACAATTATCAATTCTATGATTAGAAACTATCAACAACGTTTAGAAATTTTAGAAAATGTATTGCAACAAATTGAACAGATTAAGAATCCAAACCTTTTAAATGATGAAATTTATATATAAAATTACATTCCTTTTTTTACTTTTTCCTCTTATAACATCAGCAAATAGTGTTGGTAAAAAACAAGAAAAAAGTAAAGTTATTACAAAAGAATACAAAGTAAATGCTAATGCTAAAGTGGCTATTGACAACAGATATGGAAATTTAGACATTACCACTTGGGATAAAAAACAAGTAGAAATTGAAGTTACCATAACAGTTAAAGGAGATAATTTAGAAAGCTTAGAAAATAAATTAGCGAGTATTGATGTAGAGTTTGAAACGTCTTCTAATTTTATATCAGCAAAAACCATTTTTGAAAAACAGCAAAAAAGCGGTTGGTCTTTCTGGAAAAAAAACAACAATGTTAGTTATAAGGTAAATTATAAAGTAAAAATGCCAAAAACAAATACTGTTGACTTAGACAACGATTATGGAAGTATTTTTTTAGGAGATTTATCTGGCAAAGCAGATATAAATTGCGATTATGGTAAAATTATTGTTGGTGAGCTATCTGCAAGCAATAATAATATTAATCTAGATTATTGCTCATCATCTACCATAAGTTATATGAAATCTGGAAATGTAAATGTAGATTATTCTAAAATTACTATTGATGAAGCAGAAGATTTGAAAGTAAATGAAGATTACTCAACCATAAAATTTGGTAAAGTAAAAGACATTAATTTTAATGCAGATTATGGTTCTGTTACTATTGATGAAGCTGTAAATGTTGATGGTAACTCAGATTATGCAAGTATGAGAATAGGAACGATATATAAAAATTTAACCTTAGAAACTGATTATGGAAGTGTTTCTGTAAAAAGATTGGCAAAGGGTTTTGAAAATGTAACAATTGACGGACAATATGCAGGTATAAAAATCGGTGTAGACGAAGGTGCTATTTTCGATTTTGTGTTAGACTTACAATATGCTGGTTTTAAATATGATGATGACCAAATTGAGTTTTTCAAGAAAATATCTAAATCAACAAAAAAATATTACGAAGGTAAATTCGGTAAAGGAAATTCTAGTGGTAGAATAAAAATAAGATCTCAATATGGTGGTGTATCCATCAAAGAAAACTATTAATCAAATCAATTTAAAAAATAAAATTATGCTTAAAAAAATTACTTTATTATTATTTACAATTACTTTAAGTTTATCTACCAATGCTCAAAGTTGGTGGGGAAGTAATAAAAAAATAAAAGGAAATGGAAATGTTGTTACTGTAAATAGAACAACATCAGATTACGATGAAATTTCAGTTGGTGGTTCTTTTGATGTTATTCTTGTAGAGGGTGAAGAAGGAAACATAAAAATTGAAGGTGAAGAAAACATTATACCTTATGTAGAAACTGAAGTGAGTGGAAATACTCTTAAAATTAAATATGAAAAAAACATAAATATTAACACTACAAAAAGACTTACTGTAACTGTAACTTATAGTGATATTGATAAAGTTTCTTTAGGTGGTTCTGGTAATATTTCTAATCAAGGCACTATAAAAGCTAGCGATTTAAAAACTTCTTTAGGTGGCTCTGGTAATATTACTTTAAAAATAGATGCTGATGAAGTTAGTGCAAACATTGGCGGTTCTGGAAACATTAAATTAGAAGGAACTTCTAATGAATTAACCTGTTCTATTGCTGGCTCTGGAAGTATTAAAGCTTATGAATTAAGTACAGATACTTTAAATGCAACAATTGCAGGTTCTGGTTCTATAAGAACTACAGTAAAAACCAAGATTAAAGCAAAAGTTGTAGGTTCTGGAAGCATTTATTACAAAGGAAACCCTAAATATGTAGATTCTAAATCTGTTGGTTCTGGTGATGTAATTGATAGAAATTAACATTCATAGAATCATTCTAAACCTATTAAGATAAGCCTTAGAAATTAAAATTATATTCTTAAAAAAAGACCTGAAAATTAAATTTTCAGGTCTTTTTTTATTTTATCACAATAAATATGTATTTGAGTATGTTTAGTTATCAATTTGAGCCCCAAAATTAGTAAATAAATGACAGATATAAAGTTTTAAAACTTTTAGAAATAATCCATAAACAGTAAAAATTTTATATACAGATTTCACTATTAGCAATGTTTAATAAATTGCAAATACAGTACCAATAATAAAACTAATAATGGCTTCTTTATTGATAATTTATTAGAACTAAAAGTATCTGTATATGCAATATATAAAGCAGTTAATCCAAAAATTAGAAATGTTATTGTTAAAAATAAATCATATTGGCTATCTGATATTTCTAACCAATTAAAGAGAATTTCCTCAACTACAGAATGACCAAACAAAGCTAATGCTAGATTTGCTTTAGCAGGATTAATAAACAGTAGAATACCAGCAATTAAAAGAATTATAGAAATTACTACAGGAGAGAAACTCATTAAATAATCAAAATCAAAATAACTTTCTAGATGATAAGTCAGCTTTGAATTGACAATAAAATTAATCGAATAAACAATCGAAAAAATTGAAAAAATTAATCCTATAATTCTGTTGTATTTCATTTGATAAATTATAAAATTTCTCTGCTTGTTGTTACCAATTACAAACTATTAATAATTTCTATACTGTGCTGTTAATTCAAAAACATTTTGCAGAATTCTTTTTTCTACATCATCAAAAACTAAACTTCTACGTTGCATAACTACAGTTGCAACTTCATAAACTTTATTAGTTTTGTATTCTGTAAAACCAGATGCGCCTCCCCAACTAAAAGATGGTACAAAATTTCTTGGAAAACCACTTCCATAAATATTAGCAGAAACACCAACTACAGTTCCTGTATTAAACATTGTATTTATGCCGCATTTAGAATGATCTCCCATCATTAAACCACAAAACTGTAATCCTGTTTTTGCAAATCTACCAGTTTCATAATCCCATAATTTTACTTCTGCATAATTATTTTTAAGATTAGAATTGTTAGTATCAGCACCTAAATTACACCATTCCCCTAAAACTGAATTTCCTAAAAAGCCATCATGTGCTTTGCTAGAATAACCCATTAAAACTGAATTATTAACCTCACCTCCTACTTTACAATATGGTCCTAAAGTGGTTGCTCCATAAATTTTAGCGCCCAATTTTAAAACTGATTGTTCGCACATTGCTAAAGCACCTCTTATTACACAACCTTCCATTATTTCTGCATCTTTACCAATATAAATAGGCCCATTAGATGCGTTTAAAGTGGCAAAAGTTAATTTGGCACCTTCTTCTAAAAATATGTTTTCTTTATCAATACATTGTACAGTTTCAGGAATTGGTTGAGAGGTTCTACCTTCTGTAAGCAAATCGAAATCTTCTTGAATTGCTTTGCTGTTTAATGAAAAAATATCCCAAGTATTTTTAATTTGAATAATATCTTCATCAAACTCAATTGCAGTGTATTCATCAAAATCTACTTCTTCTTGAGAATCTGAAGTAAAAAAAGCAATTACATCATCACCTTTAAAAATTGCTTCATTTTCTGATAAATTTTTCACTTTTTCCACCAAACTTTTTGTTGGACAGAAAGAAGCATTTATTAAAATGTTTTCTGCCAATTCAACCATAGGATATTTTTCTTCTAAATATTCCTCAGTAACTGTAGTTGTAGTTAAGCTTAAGTATTTTTCCCATTTTTCTCTAATGGTTAAAATTCCGATTCTTAAATCTGCTACTGGTTTGGTGTATGTAAATGGTAAAAGGGATTTTCTGACATCTCCATCAAATAAAATATAATTCATTACTTGGTTTTTATAGATAAACAAATTTACCTTTT
Source organism: Polaribacter reichenbachii (assembly GCF_001975665.1). NCBI lineage: Bacteria > Pseudomonadati > Bacteroidota > Flavobacteriia > Flavobacteriales > Flavobacteriaceae > Polaribacter > Polaribacter reichenbachii. The sequence goes on from NZ_CP019419.1 coordinate 3,952,448, forward strand.
TTTAAAGCATAAAAAAAACCGATAGCAATAAATACAACCGGTTTTCATCATTTGAATTAAAAGGGTTTAATATTTCATAAATTTCTGACTTCCAATTTTATCTTCAGAAACAACTTTTAAGATATAAATACCTTTTGATAAATTACTTACGTTAATTTTACTATTTAATTCAGTAATATTATTTGTTAAAACTAATTTTCCTGTATAATTATAAAATTGAACTAATGCTTTATTTGTACCATTAGGTAACTGAATGTTAAGATTTTCTATAGCCGGATTTGGGTATAAATCAAATTTTAAACGTTTTGCTTCAGAGATGCTTAGTGAAGGCGAAGATGTACTTGCTGTTATAACTTGATCTCCACCATCAAAAGCATTTCCATTACCATTAGTTGCATTTACAGCAGTATAAAATGTTACATTTCCTAAATCTGTAGAAGGAGACCTCCATGTAAAAGACCAATCTCCAGAAGTTGAGGGAAAGGAATGGGTTATTGCTTTGCTACTATTTACAGTTCTACTTCCAGAACCAGCAGTAAAAGCACCAATTTTTGCATTCGAATTATTTTCTGCTGTAAGTTGAAAACCGTGAGCAGAAGAACTAGAAGTTGTGTTTATATTTATAGTATAATCTGTATTTAATAAATAACCTGTTGTAGGAATATTAGACGTTATTATAGCAGATGCATTAAAATTACCTCCACTATGACATGCAGCACAAGTTGCACCTCCATCTCCTGGAGAACCAGATCTAGCATCAGACCTACCTCCAGAACTAGACATTAATAGAAAAGCAGAAACAGGAATTAACAATAATAAAAGTTTAAAGATGTAATGTTTTTTCATTTTTTTTAATTTAGTTGATTATATATTGATAAGTAAAGTCGATTTAGCAAAAAATCATAATACCATTGTAAATAAACCTATTAGATAACTTTAAAACAATAAAAAAAGGTTGAGAGGGAAAAATAAGCTTGTAAAAAGGAATATTTTTACTTGAAAATCTATACTTTTTAAGCAACAAAAGAATTTCGAAAAAAAAGAATTGTATTTTTGATATATGACAAAAAACAAAACAAACTTTAAGCACATTAGCGAATCTCAATTAATGATTACAGAATTAATGTTGCCTTCTCATTCTAATTTTAGTGGTAAAATTCACGGAGGGCATATTTTAAATTTAATGGATCAGATTGCATTTGCTTGCGCCTCAAAACACTCAGGTTATTACTGCGTTACAGCTTCTGTAAACAAGGTAGATTTTTTAAACCCAATAGAAGTTGGAGAATTACTTACATTAAAAGCATCTGTAAATTATACTGGTAGAACCTCTATGGTTGTCGGTTTAAGAGTAACATCAGAAAATATTAGAACTGGTAAAATAAAACACTGTAATTCGTCTTATTTTACAATGGTTGCAAAAGATGATGATGGTAAAAGTGTACCTGTTCCTGGTATAATTTTAACCTCAGAAGAAAGTATTAGAAGGTTTGCAAGAAGTATTGTTAGGCAACAACATAGCAAAAAAAGAACTTCTAGATTTAACGAAGAATCGTTTAATATGGAAGAATATATGCACCTTTTCGAAGATAGCAACTCTAAAATTGAATTAAAATAAATTTTATTTTCTGTGGATGAACGCATAGACATTTTAACACCTGATGGAAAACCAACAGGAAAAACAGCTTTAAAATCTGAAGCGCACAAAAATGGATGGTTCCACGCAACTGTACATATTTGGTTATTTACTTCGGATGAAAAAATATTGCTTCAAAAAAGAGCAATGACTAAAAAAGTTTTTCCGGGTTTGTGGGATATTTCTGTAGCTGGCCATATTGCTGCTGGTGAAACTGTTTTAACATCAGCAAAAAGAGAAGTTTTAGAAGAAATTGGTTTAAATTTAAAAGAAAATGAACTGATTAAAATTGGAACAAGAATACATCAAGTTTCTCATCCTAACGGAATTCAAGACAACGAACATCATCACGTTTTTATTGCAGAACTTAAAAAACCTATAGAAACACTAACTATTCAAAAAGAAGAAGTAGACGCCATAAAATTATACGATTTATCCATATTAACAGAAACCGAAAAATTTGAAAACGTGTTGCTTTCTAGGTTTCATAATTATTATTGTGATGTTTATTCTAAAATTCATCAGCATATAAAAAAAAGATGAAAAAAAACAAAGTAGTAAAATTATTAGCGGACCATAAAACAAGTCAAAATCCAGAAGAAAAATACTCTTCATTAATAGAGAAATTTATTTCTCCTTTTGTAGATGACCTTAATGATTTTGATCATCAAGAAGAAATTTTTAATTTTATTATAAACGCCTGGAATTATGGTAATTTAAAGTCCATTTTTGATAAAGATGAGTTTAAAGAGATTATTTCTGTTGCTAAAGAAGATGATCCTCTTCATTTTCCTTTACTTAAAAAAATGGTAAAAGAAAAAACCATTAAATTTAAAGAATTTACCGATTTTATTGTCGATTTTGATATTAAAGTAAATAAAGATTCAATTAGTTTTAAAGTAAAAACAGCAGAAGAAGATGATTATATGCTAAATCTTTTAACAGATACTATTTCTGACGATACTACTCCTTTAAAAAGTGATTTTGAAGAGAACTATATTAACAGAGCAGCAATTTCTATAAAACCTTTACAACCTTTTATAGATTGGCAAAATGCTATTTACCCAGATTCTACCATAGATGAAAATGACTTGAAGGATATAAATATTTATTTAATAAATAACGCTAGTTACGAAGATGTAGACACCTATTTAAAAAAGAAATTTGATAAATATTTTATGATGGAGCTAGAAGGTTGGCATACAGATAAAAGAGATTGGCCACAAAGACGTAATTACAAAATGTTTAAAAAATGGTTTCAAGTTAACATTTCTACTGCTGTTTTTGATTTAGAAAAAACACCAATTAGTAAAACTGATTACTAATTTTTTATATTAAAAATTCATCAACCAATAAAAATAGATGAAAAACTCAATTGCAGAACGTGTTTACGATTTTTTAAAGAACTTCCCTCCTTTTAATTTGCTTTCTAAAAGTAAATTATTAGAAATTGCTACTGAAATAGATATCATTTATTTAGAAAAAGGAAAAGTACTTTTCAATCAAAATGATGCAAATCACAAACATTTTTATATTGTTAGAAATGGCGGAATTAGTCTATCTAAAAAAACAGAAAAAGATAATGTTTTAATTGATATCTGTGATGCTGGAGATATTTTTGGACTAAGACCTCTAATTAGTAAAGAAAACTATTTGTTAGATGCAATTGCCAATGAAGAATCTATTGTTTACGGTATTCCTATTGAAGTTTTTCAATCAGTATCAGAAAAAAACATCAAAATCAATAAATACCTAATTACTTCTTTTGCATCAAAATCTTTTGATCCTTACACAACAGAACAAAGCAGTAATGTTTTTACGGATTATATAGTAAAAGACAGTTTAAAATATTCTAATTTACATTCAGTAAAATATACTAAAAATCCTTTAAGTTGCACCGTAAATTCTAGTGCAAAAGAAGCTGCAATAAAAATGAGTACTCAAAAAGTAGGTTGTATTGTTGTAGTTAATGAAGCCAAAATTCCAAAAGGAATTATTACCAATAGCGATCTTAAAAACAAAATTGCAACTGGTGTTTTTTCGATTGATACTTGTGTTTCAGAAATTATGTCATCACCAGTAATTACACAACCAAAAAACTTGACAGTTTTAGACGCTCAATTACAAATGATTAAACATAAAGTTAGTCATTTATGTATTACTGTAGATGGTACAAGCAATTCTAAATTAATCGGAATTTTAAATAATCACGATGTTTTAGCCTCTTTAGGAAACAACCCAACTGTTATTTTAAAAGATATTAAAAGAGCCAAAAGAACTAGCGAACTTCGCAAAATTAGAAATAAAGCCAACATTCTTTTAAAATCGTATTTAGAACAGAACATTCCGCTTTCGCATATATCTAAAATAATATCAGAAATTAACAATAGTGTTATTATTAGAGTTGTAGAAATTTCTTTAAAAAAGATGCCTACTCCTGCACCTGTAAAATTTTCTTGGATTGCCTTAGGTAGCCAAGGTAGAGAAGAACAACTTTTATATACAGACCAAGATAATGCTTTGATTTTTGAAGATACTACAGCAGAAAACTACTTAGAAACTAAAAATTACTTTTTAAAATTAGCAGGGTATATTACAAAGTCGTTACATAAAATTGGGTTTGAATATTGCCCAGCAGAAATGATGGCAAACAATCCAAAATGGTGTTTATCTTTATCTGAATGGAAAGAACAATTTAATAGCTGGATTATAAATGTAGATGAAAAAGCAATTTTATTATCTTCTATTTTCTTTGATTTTAATCACGTCTATGGCGATGCTACTTTGGCAAAAGAACTAACTAAAAGTATTTTCAAAACGCTAAACAAAAGAAGTTTACTCTTTAATTTTCTTGGCAAAGAAGCCATTGCAAGTCCTTCTCCTTTAGGCTTTTTTAAACAATTTTTAGTTGAAAATAATGGTGATCATAAAGATTCTTTTAACATAAAACAAAGGGCTTTAATGCCTTTAATTAATGCTGCAAGACTTTTAACTTTATCTAATAATATTTACGAAATTAACAACACTGCCAAACGTTTTGAAAAGTTAGCAGAAATTGAACCACAAAATAAAGAATTATACCAATCTTGTTCTTATGCTTTTAAAGCCTTGCTAAAGTTTAAAACCAAACAAGGTATTTTGCATAACGACTCTGGTAAATTTATAAAATTAGAATCTTTAACAAAAGAAGAAAAACTGAAACTAAAAAGATGTTTTAAACCAATTAGAGAAATACAAGAAGTGCTTTCTCTTCGATTTAATTTATCTAAATAAAATTATACTATGGAGTTTAATTGGTTTCAAAAAAAAGAGAAAAAAGTATTACCTGAGTATTTTTTAGAGTATAAAAATGCTTTTTTAAATGCAGAAAAACTCCCTATAAACCAAACTCGATTTGTTGTTTTTGACACTGAAACTACTGGTTTTTCTATGAAAAAAGATAGAGTTTTATCTATTGGTGCAGTTTCTTTAGTAGACAATATTATAAATGTAAACAATTCTTTTGAGGTTTATATAAAACAAGAAATTTTTAAAGCAGAAACTGTGCCCATTCACGGAATTTTAAAATACGGTGAAATGGATAAAATAAATGAATTAGAGGCTTTAAAACAATTTCTAAAATATATAGAAAATGCGGTTTTAGTTGGACATCACGTGGGTTTTGATGTACAAATGATTAATGAAATATTAAAAAGAAATAAATTACCCAACTTGGTAAATAAATCGATTGATACTGGTTTTCTTTTTAAAAAATCAAAACACGCTGTTTATAAAAATGATAAAAAACATTATACTTTAGATGATTTGTGCAATGAACTAAAAATCTCTAAAAGTGATAGACATACTGCAAGTGGAGATGCTTATATTACTGCAATTGCCTTTTTAAAAATTCTATCTCGTTTAAATAATAGAACTGATTTAAAATTTAAAGATTTACTTTTTTAAAAAAAGAAAACCTCGAAAACATTTTTGTTTTCGAGGTTTTATATTTCTATTTATTGATAAAGTTCTAATAATTTAACAATAATACAATCTTAAATTATTGAACTGGTTTTGCAAAAAATGTGTCAACCAATTTTCCTTGACTCAATAAAGGCAAAGTAAAAACTGTTGCTGGTCTTGCAGGTTCTGTCGGATTTCCTTTTTCGTCTTTTTTGTACCAAGTTAATTCTTCTGGTAAAACTAAACCATTAACATTTGCCCATTTATTATAACGAATTAATTTAAAACGATCGCTTGTAGCTTTAGAATTAAAAGTTACTGTATACGCTAACCATTCCATTTGGTAAGTTTCTGGATTGTAATAAATAATGTAATTATCATCAGAAGAATTACCAATATTTGCTTTATAAGAAATTTTATAACCAGGATAATCTACACCATCAAAAGAAATTGGTGCTGCTTTTTTATACACAATTCCATCATCAGCTAGCACAAAAGGCATAGCGTAAAAATAGAAATACAAGTTGTAATAAAATTTAGGATTACCTTTATAGGCACCTTCTTTTTCTTCAGCTAACCAAACTTCTTTTCCATCAAAACCTAAAGAATAATTTGGTGAGTTGATTACTGTTTTTCTTGATTTTAAATTAATAGTATGCGCTTCTTCACCTTTATTAAAAGATAAAATTTCAGCATTTCTCCAAGTTTGTATTCCACCATGTTTTTCAAATACTTTTCCAAGTTCATCAGGGAAATTTTCATTTTTAACTACTTGTGCTTCTTTTTCTTTGGTTTCTTTCTTTTTTTCATTTTTACAGGCAACAGCAATAACTATAACTAGCAATAAAAGTATTTTTTTCATTTGTTTTTAATGTGTTTGATTTGATTTTCTTATGTCGGATTAAAAATTAATACTTACTGATAATATGAAAAAAATTATTTATTAAAAAAAACATTTTAATAATAATAATAATATCCAATCGCCTGTCTTTTAAACTAACTAGTTGTTATTTAACTAAGATGTTAATGTTAGTTTTTTGTTGATAAGTATAATTTATAGTAAAAAACATATTTAATAGATTTTTTTTATATTTGTATAGATAAAATATTATTATCAATAATACAGGTTAGAGCTCTTAGACCTTTATGTTAAGGGAAATAAATTTTAATCTTATATAAATTGGTTAAAAAAGAAAAAAAACACTTCCAAATGGTGGATAGTGTTTAAAAAAGAAATTAGACTTGTAGTTCAAACTGCAATAAGTCTAATCCGATTGTGGCTTCTATAATCGATTACCACTCTAACCAAAGAGGTTAGTTTTAATTTATCAAATTTTAATAAAAGTCTGTTGTTGGCGCAACAGACTTATTATGTCTAATAATTTTCTATAAAGGTAAGGTAATTGCTGTTAAATTACAAATTTATCCAAATATTATAGTTTTACACCAATAGGGATATAATTAAATAAATTACAAATACTAAAATTAAAACCTTTTAAATTTTAGATTGATACGTATACAAATCAAAATATCTGCCTTTGGCTGCTATTAATTCTTCGTGAGTACCTCTTTCTGCTATTTTACCAGCCTCTATTACTAAAATTTGATCTGCTTTTTTAATAGTACTTAATCTGTGCGCAATAACAATGGTAGTTCTATCTTTTATTAATTCTGATAAACTTTTCTGAATTAATGCCTCACTTTCTGTATCTAAACTAGATGTTGCTTCATCTAAAATAAGAATTCTTGGATCTGCTAAAATGGCTCTTGCAATCGCTAATCTTTGTCTTTGTCCTCCTGATAATTTTACACCTCTTTCTCCAATTAAGGTATCTAAACCATCATCAAATCTGTCTGTAAATTCGTTTACATAAGCTGCTTTTACAGCATTTTGTAATTCTTCTTCTGATGCGTTTGGTCTTGGGAATAGAATATTTTCTCTAATTGTACCTTCAAACAGAAACTCGTCTTGTAAAACAACTCCTAAATTTTTACGATAACTAGACAATTTTACTTTAGACATATCTTGATTATCAATAGTAATTGTACCCGATTTCGGATTTAAAAATGTTGCAGACAAACCTGCAATTGTAGACTTCCCTGAACCAGAACTACCAACCAAAGCTGTTACAGAACCTGCAGGGACTTGAAAATTGATGTTATGCAACACTTGTTTACCTTCTTCATAAGAAAAAGAAACATCATCAAAATTAATCTCGCCATTTACATTATCTAATTCAATATTTCTGCTTACATCATCTTCTTCTGCAGACATATTCATCAATTCTTCTGTTCTATCTAAACCTGCTAGTGCTTCTGTTAACTGACTTCCAATATTACTCATTTGCACAATGGGTGCAACCATAAATGCTAGTAAAAATGTAAATTGAATAAAATCTCCAAAAGTTAAAGATCCTTGCATCATATAATAACCGCCAATTCCCATAACTCCTGTAGTGGCTAAACCAATTAAAAAAGTAGAAGAACTTGTCATTATAGCAGTTGCTGTCATACTTTTTTTAACATTGATAAAAATATCTGCAACACCTTTTTCAAAAATTTTGCTTTCTTGTTCTTCTGCATTAAAGGCTTTTATAACTCGAATTCCGCCTAAAGTTTCAGTTAAACGTCCTTTTACCTCTGCATTTATTTTACCTCTTGTTCTAAAAATTGGGCGAATGTATTTGAATGATTTTAAGGCTATCAAACCAAAAATGGATAATGGCACAAAGGTAAAAACTGTCATCCAAACATTCATTTTTAATAAAATAACCAAGGTTACAATTGCTGTAAAAGAGCCACCAATTAATTGTACTAAACCTGTACCAATTAAGTTTCTAACCCCCTCAACATCGCTCATAATTCTAGAAACTAAAGCGCCAGATTTTGTGTTATCAAAAAAACTAATAGGTAATGTTAAAACCTTTTTTTGCACTTCTGCTCTTAACTCTGATATTAAATATTGCGCTTGTATACTCAATACTTTTGTCAATAAAAAAGAAGTAATTGCTTGTACAGAAATAGCACCAATAACTATTGCTATTAAAGTATATAACTGACTGTAATCTTTATTAGGAACAACCTCATCTAACAATACTTTGCTTTGTAAAGGTAAAACAAAACCAGATAAACTTCTGATAATAATTAGAATTAAGCCTACAAAAACAAGGTTTCTTCTTGGCCAAATAATCGTTTTAAAAGCTTGTTTTAAGGTTACTTTTGGCTTCTTTTTATCTTTTGATGATTCTTTATAATGCTGCATAATTTTTAATCGTCAATTTATATGCCATTAGAAACTATTCTGACAGATGTGCAAAATTAATAGAAAGAACTGTCAGGTTTCTAATACTTGACAGCTCTATTATTTTTTGATAAGGTAATCAGCAAGCTAGTTTGCATAAGCCATAGAATCCTTTCAGAAATTATTTACAATCGATCATCAATAATATTTTGTACAACTTCTGGATTTAAAAGTGTGCTTGTATCTCCTAGATTACCCATATCATCTGATGCTATTTTACGTAAAATACGTCGCATAATTTTTCCTGAACGTGTTTTTGGTAAACCTTCTGAAAACTGAATTTTATCTAATTTAGCAATCGGTCCTATTTTTTCTGAAATCGCTTGATTGATTTCTTTACGTAAATTATCGTGATTTCTGCTTTCGCCTGTGTCTTTTAAAATTACGTAACCATATAAGGCACTTCCTTTAATTTCGTGTGGAAAACCAACAATGGCAGATTCTGCTACTGCAGGATGTTCGTTAATTGCATCTTCTATGGGTGCTGTGCCTAAATTATGACCAGAAACAATAATTACATCATCTACTCTACCTGTAATTCTGTAATACCCAACTTCGTCTCTTAGAGCACCATCTCCTGTAAAATATGTATTTTCAAAGGCTGAAAAATAGGTTTCTTTATAACGTTGATGATTGCCCCAAATGGTTCTTGCAATACTTGGCCAAGGATGTTTTATACATAATCTACCTTCTACTTGATTCCCTTTTAATTCCTCTCCATTTTCATCCATTAAGGCTGGTTGAATTCCGATAAAAGGCAAAGTTGCATAAGTGGGTTTTGTTGGGGTAACATACGGAATTGGAGTAATCATTATTCCTCCTGTTTCTGTTTGCCACCAAGTATCTATAATTGGACTGTTCTTTTTACCTACATTATCATTATACCAATGCCAAGCTTCTTCATTAATAGGTTCTCCTACAGAACCTAGTACTTTTAATGATGATAAATCGTATTTATCAACCAGTTCTGTTCCGTGTTTTGCTAAAGCTCTAATTGCTGTTGGTGCTGTATAAAATTGATTGATTTTATGTTTTTCTACTATTTGCCAAAATCGACCAAAATCTGGATAACTTGGCACACCTTCAAATAGTACTGTTGTTGCGCCATTTGCTAAAGGCCCATACACAATGTAAGAATGACCAGTAATCCAACCAATATCTGCTGTACACCAATACACATCATTTTCTCTATATTGAAAGGCATTTTTAAAAGTGTATGCAGTATAGACCATATAACCTGCTGTGGTATGTACCATCCCTTTTGGCATTCCTGTTGAGCCTGAGGTATATAAAATAAATAAAGGATCTTCTGCATCCATAGTTTCTGCTTGACATTCTTTTGATGCAGCATCTAACAAAGGTTGCAGCCATTGGTCTCTTCCTTGTTTCATTTGGATATCAGAATTGATTCTTTTTGCCACCAAAACTGTTTCTACACAAGTACAGTTTTCTAAAGCATCGTCTACAATTCCTTTTAAATCGATGGTTTTTGATCCTCTGTAAGAACCATCTGCAGTAATTACCATTTTACAATCGGCATCATTAATTCTTGTTGCTAAAGCTGATGCTGAAAAACCTGCAAAAACCACAGAATGTATGGCTCCTATTCTTGCACAAGCTAAAGTTGCTATAGCCAACTCAGGAATCATTGGTACATAAATACAAACTCGATCGCCTTTTTGAATTCCGTTTTCTTTTAAAACATTGGCAAACTGATATACCCTTTCTGATAACTGTTTATAAGTAATATGTTCGGCTTTTTCATCAGGATGATTGGGCTCGAATAAAATTGCAGTTTTATTGGCTCTGGTTGCCAAATGCCTATCTATACAATTTTCTGTGATGTTTAATTGTGCGCCTTTAAACCACTTGATTTCTGGTTTTGTAAAATCCCACTCTAGAACTTTATCCCATTTCTTTCGCCAAATGAAATGTTCTTCTGCTATTTCTTCCCAAAAATTCTCTGGTTCACGAACAGATTTTCTGTAAACTTGAAAATATTCTTCTAAATGTTTTATGTGATAATTACTCATAATTAACTCTTAATCTCTCATTATTAATATATTATTTATCCTTCAGTACTTGCTATTCAATTTTTTTACTACTATTTTACTCTCTTTTAGTTGGAGTATTTGTAATATTAACAAATACACAGTTAAAACAGCTATTTATTACGATTTTTATTTTTTTTTAACTAAAAAAATAAAATTATAAACCATAAAATAGATTTTTTATACATAAATTAGAACTATGAAAAAGATTACTATAAGCACTTACCTATTATTGCTAAATTTCTTCCTATTAAATAGTCAGTCTAAAATAAATGAAAAGAATAGTTATTTATTATTTGATGAAGCATTAGGGCTTAATAATACAGAGTTATATAATGGAATTATTTATAGAAACAATTTAAAAAAAACGAGCATCAATACCCGTTTTTATAATTCAGAAAACTTCCAGTTAGCTAATATAAAGTATAATAACAATTGGTTTTATAATATTGAAACTAAATACGACTTATACAGTCAAAAAGTCATAGTAAAACTATCTTATTTAAATGAAGGTCATATAGTTATAGAACTTTTCAGCAACAGTATTGAGGAGTTTAATATCAATAATAAAAAATTTATTAGAACCAAAGACTTTACTTTTTGGGAAATAGTATTGGAAAACAATAATCTAAATATTTACAGGAAACATAAAAAAAATAAGAAAGAAACAATTGTTGACAATAAGCTATACGATAATTTTAAAACTGTTGGCCCAAATTTAATTGTTAGCTATAAAAATAAACTTCACGAAGTAAAAAAAGAAAAAGATATTTTGAAAATTTTTGGCAATGATAAATTTTTAAAAAAAATTTTTAAAGAAAACAAGTCTATTAAAAAAACAAATAAACAAGATTTTTACATAGAATGTATTAAAAATATTAATGATTTATTATTGAATAAATAGTTTATATGAAATCAATATTAATTTTGCTATTAACATTTACTTTAAGTATTACTTATGGACAGGAAAAAGAACAATTGATTTCTGCTTTATATGAAAATACTAAAATTGAAGATGTTTTAAATGATTTAGAAAAAAAAACTGCATTTAAATTCTTTTATAAGAATGAGTGGATTGATAATGAAACTATTACTAAAAGTTATCATAATAAATCATTAAAAGATATTTTAAAAGACATATTTACAGATAAACCTATAAATTTTTACTTCATAGAAAATAAAATTATTTTTACTAAAAACAATTATATTCGAGATGATTCTCTTTTTAATAGTAGCAACGATAATAAAAGTTTTTTTGATGAAAATGAATTTAACGATCCAGATATAATTAAAATAGGAAAAGAGTCAAAAAATAATAAAAAAAGTAAATTTACACTTAAAGGTTACCTTAAAGATGAGAATACCAATGAGCTTTTAAAAGGAATATTAATTAGTGTTAAAGGACAAAATACTAATACACAAACTAACATAAAAGGTTATTATGAAATTGAACTAAAGCCAGGATTCAATATTTTACGTTTCCATACTTTGCCTAGTATAATTGAAGAAAAAAAGATTTTAATGTTTAATGATGGTAATTTTGATTTTAGTTTTACAAATAATTCTGTAGAACTAGAAGAAGTAGTTATATCTGCAAATAGTAACCAAAATGTTAAAGAAGCTGTTACAGGCTTAGTAACTATTCATGTAAAAAATATAAAAACTATTCCTACATTATTGGGGGTAAGTGATATTTTTAGAGTTGCTACTACATTACCTGGCATTACAACAGCGGGTGAAGGAGCTTCTGGATTTAATGTACGAGGTGGTAAAGCAGATCAAAACCTAATACTTTTAGACAATTCAGTTATCTATAATCCTTCACATTTCTTTGGAATTTTTTCTGGTATAAACCCATCTACTTCTGGAAACGTAGACATTTTTAAGGGCTCTATGCCTGCAGAATATGGTGGCAGATTATCTTCTGTCTTTGACATAAACACTAAAAATGGAAATACCACTGAGTTTACAGGAGATATTTCTGTTGGACCAGTTATGAGTAATTTTTCTATAGAAAATCCAATTGTTAAAAATAAGTCTAGCCTATTAGTAGGTGGTAGAATAACGCACTCTAATTGGCTATTAAAATCTATAAACAATGAAAATTTAAAAAATAGTCAAGCTTCATTTTATGATATTATTGCTAATTATAGTCATAAAATAAATGATAATAATAATATTAAAATATCTAGCTACTACAGTAAAGACCAATATAGTATTACCTCGGATTCATTATATAATTATAGTAATAAATTAATATCATTTAATTGGCAACATAAAATTAATGAATATAACAAAGCTAAACTTTCAATATCTAATAGTAGATATCAATTTGGAATTGATTATGAGAGCCAAAATTCTATTTTAGATAAAAGCTTTACTCTTAATTATGAAATATCCGATTCTGAATTAAATTATAAAATAAATTATTCTCCCAATAAAACGCACCATATAACTTATGGTATTTCTGGAAAGCTTTATGCTGTAACTCCAGGAAATTTAACACCCATTAACAATACAAATGTAGTTCCTGTTAACTTACCCAAAGAAAAAGGACTTTTATTTGCACTTTATGCATCAGATAAATTTGAAATAAATGATAAACTCTTATTAAATTTTGGATTTAGGGGTTCACTTTATTCTTTTTTAGGTCCAGCAGAACAAAGAATTTATGAAGAAAATCTTCCTTTAAGCAGTAGTAGTTTACTTGAAGTTAAAGAATATGGAAAAAATGAATTTATAAAAAATTACTTTGGGCCAGAATATAGATTATCATTAAGATACTTTTTAAAAGAAAATGTTTCTATAAAAGCAAGTTTTAATAATGTTTACCAATATATCCATACATTATCAAATAATACAACCCCATCACCAACAGACACTTGGAAACTTTCAGATTTAAATATAAAACCCCAAGAATCTATTCAGTATTCTTTAGGGGTGTATACAAATACATTAAACAATCAATATGAATTTAGTTTAGAAGGTTATTATAAAAATTTTGATAACATTCTTGACTATAAAGTTGGCGCAAAATTACTACTTAACGAAGCTATAGAAACAGAAATTTTACAGGGTACAGGAAAAGCTTATGGAATTGAATTATTATTAAAAAAAACCACTGGGAAGCTTAATGGCTGGGTTAGCTATACATACTCAAGATCTCTCAATAAATTTTTTGGAGAATTTAATGAAGAAATTATTAATTCTGGAGAATACTTTCCATCCAATTTTGATAAACCTCATGATCTGAGTTTAGTTACGAACTTTAAGTTTTCTAAAAGACTAAGTATCTCTACTAACTTTTTTTATCAAACAGGTAGACCTGTAACATACCCTGTTGGAAATTATTTATATAATGGTCCTGAATATGTTTTATATAGTGATAGAAATAAATTTAGAATTGACGATTATTATAGATTAGATTTAAGTTTTAATTTTGAAGGTAATCATAAGTTAAATAAAGCTATACATACATTTTGGAATTTTTCTATCTATAATGTTTTAGGTAGAAATAATCCATATTCTGTTTTTTTCCAAAATATTGATGGAAATGTAAAAGCGTTTCAAAGCACAATTTTTTCGCAACCAGTACCTACAATTTCCTTTAATTTAAAATTTTAGTAATGAAATTTAAAAATAAATATTATACCATCTTTTTTCTAATAGCTCTAACATTTAATAGTTGTGTCGAAGAGTTTGAAATAACTTCAGAAAAATTTGAAGATTTATTAGTAATTGAAGCAGTATTAACTAATGAAGTTAAAAATCATGAAATTACTCTAAGTAGAACCTATCCTGTAAATGCATTGTTTAATATAGCTATACCCGAAGAAAGTGCAACTGTTAAAATTATAGATGACCTAGGAACAGAATATAAGTTTTCTGAAGGTGAAAAAGGTATTTATACTTCTAATATAGAATTTGGAGCAACAACAGGTATAGGATACAAATTATATATTAAGACTAATGATGGAGAAGAATACTCAACACAAAATTATAATCTTCCAGATTCTAATTTAGAAAACGAAGTTTATTTTGATCAATATTTTGATGGAGATGATAGTGGTGTAACTTTTTATACTAAAAGTAACGACCCTACTTCTAGCTCTAAATATTATAGATATGAATTTGAAGGCACTTATAAAATAGTTGCTCCTTTATGGTCTCCTTATGAGTTAGTTGCAGAGCCAACAGTTGTTGATAGTTTACGTTTAGAATTAAAGACCAGAGAAGAACAAATTTGCTTTAAAACAGAAAGATTAAATGGTTTAACACTCAGAAACACTTCTAATACGCACCAAGATGTTATTGATCCTTTTATTATTACATCAATAAGTAGAAAGAATTCTAGAATTGCATATAGATATAGTATGTTAGTTAACCAATATGTTTTATCTAGAGAAGCTTATAGTTATTACGAAGTATTGCAAAAATATTCTGATGGTCAAGATAATGTGTTTTCAGAAAATCAACCTGGTTTTGTTTTAGGAAATATATTTGATGTAAATGAACCTAAGAATAAAGTAATTGGTTTTTTTGATGTTTCAAAAGTATATTCTAAACGGATATATTTTGATTATTATGATTTCTATCTTGGTGAAATAAGACCTAATAAACTCTCACAGTGCCCTTATATCTCTCTTTTAGATGTGGGGCAAACTGAAAGTGAAGGCTTATTCAGTAATTCACTTTGGACCTTAGTTAAACAAGGCTCAGTAAAATTTATTATTGAACAAGATTTTAATCCTGTTTCACATTACTGGGTTACATATCCTGAATGTGGAGATTGTAATTATTTTGGGACTAATATACGTCCAGATTTTTGGGAAGATTAAACTTATAAAATTTATGAAAAAAAATATCACTCTTTTTATTTGTTCTTTTTTTGTATTTCAATTTTCATTTAGTCAATTAAATACTAAAAATCAAACAAGAAGTTTTAATAATATACATAAAGAATCTATTTTTATTCATTATAACTCTAGTTTGTACTTAACTGGTGAATACATTTATTTTAAAATTTATTGCTTAAATGCAAATAATAATAAATTAAGTAATCTTAGTAAAGTTGCTTATTTAGATATTGTAAATGAAGAAATGCAAACGGTTTATTCAGTTAAAGTGAAACTAGAAAATGGAGTTGGTTTTGATGATTACCTAGTTAACACAAAACTTAAATCTGGAAATTATAAACTTATTGCTTACACAAATTGGATGAAAAACAATAATGTTTCAAAAGCTTTTTTTGAATCAAACATTACAATAATTAACCCATATACTCAAAATCAAAAAGGATTAACAATTAGCCAGAACAATGATAGTTTACTTATTGCCCCAAAAAATGAACTTAAAAATAATATAACTATCAAGAGTAAAATAATTGATTTACAAACTAATAAAAAAACATTTAACAGTAGAGAAAAAGTTAAATTGCGCATTAAAGCTTTAGTAGAAAATAATTCTTTTGGATCCTATTCTTTATCTGTAAAAAAAGTTGATTCAATTTCTAATAGCAAAACGAAAGATTTTATAATTAGTAAGATACAAAAAGCGAATACATCAGAAAATTTAACCAAACCATTATATTATCCTGAAATAAGAGGCGAACTGTTTTTTGGTAAAATCATTAGAAAAGATGAAAGTGAAGATATTAAAAATAAAAAAATTCTTATTTCTACATATAATAATGCATCCTATTTTAACGTATCAACCACTAATGTAAATGGAGAATTTAACTTTAGCTTAAAAAACAACATTGATAATAATATTAATTTTCAAATCTTAAATGAAAATAATGATAATTTTGATATTGTAATTTTACCTAATAACAATGTAATTAAAAAAGAACTAGCATTCGAAAAATATATTCTAAACCCTAAACTGGAGAAAAAAATTATAGAAAGAAGTGTGTATAATCAAATAAACAACTCATTTAATATCGTAAAAACCACTAATTCAAATTCGAAAATTTCTAACGTTTTTTATAAAAACGCAGATGATTCTTACAACTTAGATGATTACACCAGATTTAAAACCCTTAAAGAAACTTTACTAGAAGTTGTTAAAGACTTAACTATAAGAAAAATAAATAGTAAAGAACATATTTTTAAATTAAGACGTAAAAATAATAGAAATAGTTTAAGTTACGATTATATACCATGGGTTTTTATAGATGGAATTTTAATACAAAATCATAATGATATTATCGATTATCCTAGTAAAAATATTAAAAGTATTAGTTTGTTAAAAGACAAATATTTAATAGGAACAGAGATTGTTAGTGGTATTGTATTAATGGAAACTTTTAATAATCATTTTATTGATAACAATAATCTTAAATACTCAAATATTAAAACTTTGTCTAGAGCTTTACCAAATAAAAACTATTTATTTCCTAATTACGACTCTATTAAGAATGATAAAATCCCTGATTTTAGACATCAATTATTTTGGAAACCAGATATTCTTTTAAATAAAAGTCAACTCGAAATTATGTTTTTTACTTCAGATATTTTAGGAACTTATGAAATATCTATAAAAGGTGTTACAAAACAAGGTAAATTAGTTTCTACCTCACACATTATTGAAGTCAAATAAAATAACACAAAAATTTCTGATTAATTTAAATCACTTCTCAACTTGGTTTTCTGATATTTATTACCCGAACTTCTTTTGAAAGATTAAAAATTAATTTTAATATATTTATTGATACTGTAAAGTTAGTTACCATTAATTACTATAAAGAAATTGAGTTAATAGTTTTATCATTAAAAAAGTATCACTAAAACTCCTAACAACGTAAATACAATAGTGTTATTTCTCAATATTTATTTTTATAAACCAACCTAATGCGATTGAAAGAAAAAAATCTGCTGCAAGTCTAAAACACCTAAAAATAATTACTACCAAAAACCTAATATATCATTACTATTTTATTTTAAAAACAATATAATCCATTACTTATGGAATCGAGTTAATTATGTTTTTTATCAAATTTATTTACCTATTTTTAAATTTTATATAACAATTTTAAATATTCTCTTGATTTTAGATCTTTTCAATCAATACTGGCACATTATGCTACTATTTTTTACTGTTGCAATTTTATATTCTTCAGTAGGTTTTGGAGGCGGCTCTAGTTATTTAGCAATATTAGCTTTAACAAGTGTTGTTTTTACACAAATTAGAGCAACAGCTTTACTTTGTAATATTGTTGTGGTTTCTGGTAACGTACTTTTATTTTATCAACAGAAAAAAATCGACTTAAAAAAAATACTTCCTTTGGTTTTAATGAGTATACCTTTTGCATATTTGGGTGGCTATTTAAAAATAAGTCAGCAGTTCTTTTTTATACTTTTAGGAATAACATTATTATTTGCTGCCATTTCTATGTGGCTTTCCAAACGTATAATTTCTTCAGATGAAAAAAAAGAAAATTCAACTAGGTTAAAAAGCTTAAGTTTTGGTGGAATTATAGGTTTCATTTCAGGAATGGTTGGTATTGGAGGAGGAATTTTTTTAGCGCCACTTTTGCATTTAACCAATTGGGATACTCCTAAAAAAATTGCAGCAACTGCTAGTCTTTTTATCCTTGTAAATTCAATAGCTGGTTTGTTGGGGCAATATTCTAATCCTGATTTTATTATTGATTGGAATTTAACCTCAATATTATTAGTAACCGTTTTTATTGGCGGACAAATTGGTAGCAGAATAAGTAACAAATTATTTACACCTATTCAATTAAAAAAAGCAACTGCCATTTTAATTGCTTTTGTAAGTCTTAAAATTTTATGGAAATATCTTTTTTGATAAATAAAATTCGTTTCCATTGTATAATTAAATCAATAAAAATATATTTGAACCTCATCAAACAAAATAAAAAATGTTAGGAATTATTTTTACCTTATTAATGTTAGTGCTTTTACAAGCCGTTTTAGGATTCGACAATTTACTTTACATCTCTTTAGAATCTAAAAAAGCACCAGAAGCAGATCAAAAAAAAGTTCGTAAAACAGGAATTTTAATTGCCATTGTTCTTAGAATTGTCTTGTTATTTGTACTAGTTTCCATTATCGACTTTTTTCAAGAACCTTTTTCTTTTTTATCAGGTGGAATTGACGATATTATCCATTTTGCATTTAATGGTCATAGTATTATTGTGCTTTTAGGTGGTGGTTTTATAATCTACACAGCCATTAAAGAAATTTGGCATATGATTTCTACCAAAGGTTTAGACGTTGATGAAATGGCTACAGAAAAGAAATCTAAATCTGCAAATACAGTAGTTACTAGTATTGTAATTATGAACTTGGTTTTTTCTTTCGATTCTATTTTGGCAGCAATTGGTTTAACTAGCGAAATTGAAAACCCTACAACCGCATTTATTGTTATGGCTATTGCAATTGTAATTAGTGGTTTGCTAATGTTAATTATGGCCGATAAAATTTCTACATTTTTATCTAAAAACAGGATGTACGAAGTACTTGGTTTGTTTATTCTATTTATTGTAGGAATAATGTTGGTTACTGAAGGTGGACATTTAGCACATTTAAAACTTTTTGGCAACGAAATTGTACCTATGAGTAAAACAACTTTCTATTTTGTTTTAGCAGTTTTAATAATTGTTGATGTGGTGCAAGGTAGATATCAAAAGAAATTGCTTTCTGAAAAGAAGTAATTTTAAAGAAATATATAGAAAACCGTTACTAAATTGTAGCGGTTTTTTTATTTAATTTCAGCAATAGAATCCTGTAATCTCTTTGTAATAATTTGTTTGATTCTTCTATTAAATTCTGATGAATTGTTTTGATAAACCTCATATTCATCCAAAGAAAAATGACCTAAAATTGCGCCTAAAATTTGATTTTTAAATTGTAAATCCTTTTCTAAAACCGATTTTATTTTTGCTCTTTTCTTTTGTTCTGATAGTACAGAAAAATCAATTTTTCGCTTAATTAAATAACTTTTAAAAAATGCAATTAACAAAGTGTGTTGCATTTTAATAATTGGTCTTAAAACTGAGTTTTGAAAAGCCTCTGTTTCTGTAGTATTTGCATTTACTAAATCCGATAAAATTAGTCTTTCTTTTCTCATCTTTCTAACAATTCATCTAATTCCAATTGATAATCGTATTGTAAATCTTCGTGTAATTTTTCAATTGCTTTGTTTATCATTCTAACCTGAGCATCAAAAACATTTTGTAAACGCTGACTTCTATTTATTGAAGGCTTCATTTCTTTTAATTTCTTGCAGAAATACAAAAGCAATTCAGTTTCTGTTTCTTTCTTTTTAGAATATCTGATAAACTTTTTGGTAAGCGATAAAATTTTACGGACACTTTTTCTGATGTAAAAATAACTCTTGGTATTTATATCAGAAAATTGCTCATCCATTTGATCTTTAATCGATTGAATGTAACCTTCTTCGTTATGAGATTCAAATAACAAATAGGTTAACAACTCCTTATTTTCTTTTTTAAATCTTGATAAATGCAAGCACAACTCTTTTAACTCATCTGCAGATTTATGAGATAATTCGTCTTTAAGTTGTTTAATAGTTACTGCTTTCAATTATCGTTTTTATAACTTATAAAAATAAGTTTATGATAAAAAAATGAATCCCTACAAGGTTTTGAAAACCTTGCAGGATACTGTTTTTATTGCTCACTAGGTATTGAAACCATTTCATTTACATCTGCATCATAATCTACACCAGCTACTTTAAAGCCAAATAGATTAAAAAACTCGTTGCTGTAACCTTCTAAATCTCCTAATTCTGATAAATTTTCGGTAGTTGCTTTTTTCCAAAGTTCAGCAATTTCTGCTTGTACATCTTCGCGCATTTCCCAATCATCAATTCTAATTCTACCTTTATCATCTAAAGCCAAATCACCACCAAATAAACGCTCACTATACAAACGCTCTATTTGCTCAATACAACCCTCGTGAATTCCTTTTTCTTTCATCACTTTAAATAATAATGAAATGTATAAAGGAATTACAGGAATTGCAGAACTAGCTTGAGTTACCAAAGCTTTATTTACAGAAACATAAGCATTACCATTTATTGATTTTAAATCATCAGTAATTTCAAAAGCTGTTTTCTCTAAATCGTCTTTTGCAGCACCAATTGTTCCATTTCTGTACACTGGTTTTGTAACTTCTGGGCCAATATAAGAATAGGCAACAGTTGTGGCACCTTCAGAAAGTAGGTTTTCTGCTTGTAAAGCATCCATCCACATTTTCCAATCTTCACCACCCATTACTGTAACTGTATTTGCAATATCATCGCCTTCAGCAGGATTTATTGATATTTCTGATACATTACCTGTATGAAAATCGACTGTTTTATTCGTAAAAACTTCACCAATAGGTTTTAAAACAGATTTAAATCTTTTTCCTGTATTTGGATGTTTTCTTACGGGTGATGCCAAACTGTAAATTACCAAATCTACCTGACCTAAATCTTCTTTAATTAGGTTTACAACTTGCTCTTTTATCTCATTAGAAAAAGCATCTCCGTTTATACTTTTTGCATACAAACCTGCTTTATGAGCGTGTTTCTCAAACGCTGCAGTGTTGTAATAACCAGGAGAACCTGGTCTACCTTCTGTTGCTGGTTTATCGAAAAAAACACCTATTGTTGCTGCATCTGAACCAAATGCACTTGTAATTCTAGAGGCTAATCCAAAACCTGTTGATGCTCCTAAAACTAAAACTTTTTTTGCTCCTTCTATTTTACCTTTCGATTTAACATATTCTATTTGATTGATCACGTTTTGTTCACAACCTGTTGGATGTGATGTTAAACAGATAAATCCTCTTGTTCTTGGTTCTATAATCATTTGTTGTATATTTTATCGCCTTTGTCTTTCAGACATTTCCCAAAAGAGGAAAAAAGGTATAATTTAATATTTAGTTTTAATTTTCTAGAAAAGCATTGACATTTTGCTCAATTCTATCCAACACATTTTCTGTTGAAGCTTTAACAAAAGTTTCTCCAGTAATTTGTTCGTATAACTCTATATATCTGTTAGAAATTTCGATGATTTTTTCATCAGACATTTCTGGTATTTGCTGATTTTCTTTACCTTGAAAACCATTTTCTATCAACCACTGACGTACAAATTCTTTCGATAATTGTTTTTGAGCTTCGTTGTTATTTTGTCTTTCTTGATAACCGTCAGCATAAAAATAACGAGAAGAATCTGGTGTATGAATTTCATCAATCAAAACAATTTTACCCTCTTTTGTTTTACCAAATTCGTATTTAGTATCTACTAAAATTAAGCCTCTTTTTGCAGCGATTTCTGTACCTCTTTTAAACAAAGCTCTTGTATAATTTTCTAAAATGATGTAATCTTCTTCAGAAACAATACCTTTTGCTAAAATGTCTTCTCTAGAAATGTCTTCATCATGTTCGCCATTATCTGCTTTGGTAGATGGTGTTATAATTGGTTCTGGAAACTTGTCATTTTCTTTTAACCCTTCTGCCATTGCTACACCACACAATTGTCTTTTACCCAATTTATATTCGCGAGCTGCATGGCCAGAAAGATAACCTCTAATTACCATTTCTACTTTAAAAGGTTCGCATAAATGACCAATAGCCACATTTTCATCTGGATTTGCAATTAACCAATTAGGAACAATATCTGCAGTATCATTCATCATTTTGGTTGCAATCTGATTCAAAATTTGTCCTTTAAACGGAATTTGACGTGGTAAAATTACATCGAAAGCAGAAAGCCTATCAGAAGCAATCATAACTAAAAGTTCATCATTTATATTATAAACTTCTCTTACTTTACCTTTGTAAACAGATTTTTGTGTTGGAAACTTAAAATTGGTTTCGTTTATGGTGTTCATTCTATATAAAAATTAAAAACTGCAACAAAAATAAGTGTTTTGTAATATAAAACAGACCCTAATACTTTTTTTTAGAATAATATTATTTAATTATAAATTAACAATACCATAATTTAGAGCGCCTAATTTAAATCAAATTAAAAATATTTTTTACAATGCCATAACTTTTGATTAATGTTATATCTCATTTTAATTAGTTTCTTGGACTCACTAATTTAAACGAATATTAAAATGAAGAAAACTACTTTGTTAACTAGCTTAATGCTAGTCTTTTCTATTACATTACTAACTGCTCAAAATGAGCTAAAACACGTATCTAGTTACCAAACAAATACAGAAGGTGTAGCAGAAACTGTAGCTTATGATGTTACCAACAAACGTGCTGTGTTTACAAGTTCAGAAAACAATAATTTAACCTTTGTAGATATTAGCACACCAGCAACACCAACCTTATTTACAACTGTAGATTTATCTGCTTATGGTGGTGGACCAAATTCAATTGCAATTCATAGTAATATTATTGCTGTAGCTGTTGAAGCAAACACTAAACAAAATCCTGGTAAAGTTGTATTTTTTGATTTATCAGGTACTTATATTAACGAAGTTACTGTAGGTTCTTTACCAGACATGTTAACTTTTACACCTGATGGCTCTAAAATTTTAGTTGCAAACGAAGGTGAACCAAATGACGATTACACAGTAGATCCTGAAGGTTCTATTTCTGTAATTGATGTAAGTAGTGGTGCTGCAAATGCTACTGTAACTTCCATCAACTTTAATAGTTATGATGATAAAAAAGAATCTTTAAAAAATAAAGGGATTCGAATTTTTGGAAATAACGGATCTGCCACTGTTTCTCAAGATTTAGAACCAGAATTTATTACTGTTATAGAAGATGGTACAAAGGCTTATGTAAACTGCCAAGAAGCAAATGCTTTAGTCGTTTTAGATTTAACAAATAATACGATTCTAGATATTTTACCTTTAGGTTACAAAAACCATATGTTAGGTACACCATCTGTAACTAGTTATACATTAAACGAATTAGTAGCAAATTGGCCAGCATTAGGAGCTCCTGCTTACGATGGTGGACAACCAGTTGTTAATTTAGGTGGTTTTTCTGGTTTGTATTTCGATGATGTGAATTCTACAGACACAGATTACGTTTTTTATGCAATTCCAGATAGAGGGCCAAATGATAGTCCTGTAAGTATTGCAGATGTTAGTCCTGCTCCAACAAAAAACTTAAGACCTTTTAAATTGCCTAATTATCAAGGTAGAATTGCAAAATTCACTTTAAACAAAACAAACGGAACTGTTACTTTAGATGATCAAATAATGTTAACCAGAAAAGATGGTACAACTCCAATTACTGGTAAAGGTAACATACCTGGTTATGACGAAGTTCCTGTAACGTATACTGATGTAAATACAGCTTACACAAATGTAGACTACACAAAAGGAACAGAAGAATATCACGCTTTACCTTTTGATGAATATGGAGGTGATTTTGAAGGTATTTTAATTGATAAAGATGGTAACTTTTGGATGTGTGATGAATACAGACCAGCCATTTATAAATTTGATAATACAGGTAAATTAATAGAACGTTTTGTATCTGAAGGTGCTTCTTTATTAGGCACAACAAATATGCCTGCAGGTACTTATGGTGCTGAAACTTTACCAGAGGTTTATAATAAAAGAAGAGCAAATAGAGGTTTTGAAGCAATTGCTTATGATAAAGACAACCATATTATTTATGCTTTTATTCAATCTCCTCTATACAATCCATCAAGTGGAACAAAAGACAATTCTGATGTGATTAGAATTTTAGGTGTTGATGCAAATAACGGAAATCCTGTAAGCGAATATGTATATTTATTAGAAAGAAATAAAGATGCAGGTTATTCTTCTTCTAGAGTAGATAAAATCGGAGATGCTGTGTTTACAGAAAATGGTAAATTTTTAGTTATAGAAAGAGATTCTGAAGGACCAACGATAGCACATGGAAAAAAATATGTTTTTGAAATCGATATTAATTATGCTACCAATATTCTAAATACAACGTTTACAGGTAAAGAATTAGAAGAATTAACTGCGGATGAAATTGCAGCTCAATCCATAATTCCTGTTCACAAAAACAAAGTAGTTAATTTACCAACAGTTGGCTACCAAGGTTCTGACAAAGCAGAAGGAATTGCTTTATTACCAAATAACGAAATTGCTGTTTTAAATGACAACGACTTTGGTTTAGCTGGTGCAGGTGTTACTGATAATAGTGTGTTAGGAATTATTTCTTTTGCAAATGATTATGGTTTTGACGCCTCTAATAAAGATGATAAAATAAACATTACACAACACCCAACATTAGGGATGTTTATGCCAGACGCAATTAGCTCATACAACGTAAATGGTTTAAACTACATAGTTACTGCAAACGAAGGCGACTCTAGAGATTATGATGGATATTCAGAAGAAGAAAGAGTAAAAGATTTAACTTTAAATACAACTTATTATCCAGATGCAGCAACTTTACAAGAAGATGAAAATCTTGGTCGATTAAAAACTACCACTGCAAATGGCGATTATAATAATGATGGTGAATACGAACAAATTTATTCTTATGGAGCAAGATCTTTTTCAATTTTTGATGAATATGGAAATTTAGTTTTCGATAGCGCTAATGAATTTGGACTAAAAATTGCTGAAGAAGAAGCATCATTATTCAATCAAGATGAAGAAGAACTTGATGGTAGATCTGATGATAAAGGTAGTGAGCCAGAAGCTATAGCAATTGGAACTATTGAAGGGAGAACTTTTGCTTTTATTGGTTTAGAAAGACAAAGCTCAATTTTAATGTACGACATTACAGATCCTAAAGATGTAGAATTTATTACTTATTATAAAGGAAATGTTACTTCTAACGATGTTGCTCCAGAAATCATTAAATTTATTGCTGCTTCAGAGAGCCCAAATGGTAAAAACTTATTATTAGTTGGTTATGAAGTTAGTGGTTCTATGGGTATTTTAGAAATTGATGACGATGCTTTAAGTATTAGTGAAGAAGTTGCTGATAATAATTTTAAAATTTATCCAAATCCTGTTTTAAACAAAGATTTAAAGTTTAATAAAACAATATCTGGAGTTATTTACAATACAAACGGACAAGAAATAAAAAGATTCGAAAATAAAGAAGCTCTAAATGTTTCTGAATTCAATGCTGGTATTTATATTATTAAAACAATTAACAACGGAGTTAAGCGTTTCATTAAATTATAAAAACTTAAGGTCCTTAAAAGTAAAAATCCCGATTAATAATCGGGATTTTTTTTGCTTTATGATGTATCTGATTTTTCTTTTTTCTATTCTTTTTTCTTTTTTAAAACTTTAATTTGTTTTAAATTATCGGTAATAGGTGTTGCTGTAATTACCTTTTCACCTGGAATAAAATAGAAGAAATAAGCAGAGTTTTGCCCAACTTTACGCACATCTAATCTCGAATTGTCTTTAAAAATTAGGGTGTAATTAGGTATAATTTCTTTATTATTATATTTATGTTTCATTCCTATTCCCATTCCTGTTCGCATAGAAATAAATAGTAAAAAGAAAATAATCATCATACCAGGAATTATATTTTTCTTCTCTTTTAGTAACTCGTACTTTTTATCCCATTTTTCTATATCATATAGTTTTCTGTACCATTTTTTCTTTCTTAAAAAAGCGTAAAAACTAAACATCCATTTGGTAAAATACAAATACATCAACCAAAACATAAAACCTAAAAAGAGTGATATTTTCCAGTTATTGGTTAATAAACTTATAGGTGATATTAGCGCATCTAAAATAGTAGTATAGTTTAAATAAGAAACTCCAAAAATTCCATAAAAAATAGCATCGCTTACAATACCTAAAATTATGAGGTATAAATAACCAATATAAAAATAATCTTGGAGTCCTAATTTTTCTTTTTCTATCTTAATCATTCAGTTTCAATACTTTTATACGCTGTAATAATTTTCTTAACCAATCTGTGTCTAACCACATCTTTATCATCAAGAAAAACTTGTCCTATACCTTCAATATTTTTTAAGGCTAAAAGAGATTCTTTTAAACCAGAAACTTGTTTTCTTGGTAAATCTATTTGTCCTGGATCTCCTGTAATAATAAACTTAGCACTTTTACCCATTCTTGTTAAAAACATTTTCATTTGATTATGAGTAGTATTCTGTGCTTCATCTAAAATAACAAATGCGCTATCTAAAGTTCTACCTCTCATAAATGCCAAAGGTGCAATTTGAATAACTCCCTTTTCTAAATGCGATTCTAATTTTTCATGCGGAATCATATCTCGCAAAGCATCATATAAAGGTTGCATATAAGGGTCTAATTTGTCTTTTAAGTCTCCAGGTAAAAAACCTAAATTCTCACCAGATTCTACAGCAGGTCTTGTTAAAATTATTCGTCTAACATCTTTTTCTTTTAACGCTTTAACAGCCAATGCAACAGCTGTATAAGTTTTACCTGTACCTGCAGGACCAACAGCAAAAAGCATATCATTTTTTTCCATTAACGATACCATTTTACGCTGATTTTCGGTTTGCGGTTTTATCAATTTACCACTAACACCATGCACCAAAATATCTTTTGCATTTCTTGCTGCAGTAGTTTTTTCTTCATTTCCATTAGATGTTAAAATACGTTCAATACTATTTTCGTCTAACTTGTTGTAGCGATTAAAATATTTAATTAAACGTTCTAATCGTATTTCAAATTCATCTAAAATATCTGCTTCTCCATAAATTTTAAGTTTTGATCCGCGAGCAACAATTTTAATTTTCGGGAAGTATCTTTTTAATTGCTCTATTGTACTATTCTGTGTACCAAAGAAATCTTTTGGGTTAATTTCCGTTAACTCTATAATGCGTTCGTTCAAATGATTATATTTTATATTTTGTTACAATTTTATTTCAACTAAAAGTAGTAATTAAAACTACTAAAATGATTAGATTTGCTTAAAATAGTTAACAACTTTTACACAATTAATTAACAGTAAATATTAATGTCTTTAATTACTTTAACAACCGATTTTGGAACTAAAGATCACTTTGTAGGTGCTGTAAAAGGGGCTATTTACACAGAATTGGCAGATGCTAGAATTGTAGATATTACACACGAAATATCTCCATTTAACATTACAGAAACTGCGTATATTTTAAAAAATTCTTACAAAAGTTTTCCTAAAGGCACTATACATATTATTGGTGTAGATTCTGAGCTGAGTAAAGATAACAAGCATATTGCGATGTCTTTAGACGATCATTTTTTTGTATGTCCAGATAATGGATTAATCTCAATGATTGCATCAGAAATTAACCCTACAAAAATTGTAGAAATTAATATTCATGATAGAATTGAAAGTAGTTTTCCTGTTTTAGATGTGTTTGTAAAAGTTGCTTGTTTTATTGCCAGAGGTGGAAATTTAACGGTTATTGGTAGAGAAATTTACGATTTTAAAAAGTTAGTAGAAATTCAGCCAAAAGTAAATCAAGCACAAAATCAAATTATTGGTGGTGTTTTATATATTGATAATTATGGAAATTTAATAACCAACATCAGCAAAAAAATGTTTAATGATATTGGTAAAGGAAGAGGTTTTAAAATTAATGCTTCTCGTTATTCTTTTACTAAAATTTTTACCAAATACAATGAAATTACTGGTGATAGTGCCCATGACAGCTATCAATACGATGGTAGTAAATTGGCCATTTTTAATTCTGCTGGTTTTTTAGAAATTGCCATATATAGAAGCAATTTAAAAACAGTTGGTGGTGCTTCTACGTTGTTAGGTTTAGAATATAGAGATCCTATTATTATTGATTTTTTTACAGAAACTAAACCAGAATACTCGTCTTTATCTTAATTATTTATGTTTGTTAGAATTGTAAAAATGAGTTTACACTCTAAATATATTGCTGATTTTCAAGAAATGTTTGATGAAAAAAAAGCAGTAATCAGAAATTCTGAAGGATGTAAATTGTTAGAATTATATCAAGATAAAAATAATCCTGAACTATTTTTCACATACTCTTATTGGGAAAATGAAAGTGATTTAGAAAATTATAGAAATTCTGAGTTTTTTAAACAAACTTGGCAACAAACCAAAGGCTATTTTAACGATAAACCTGAAGCTTGGAGTGTAGATAAAAGAGTTAGTATTCAGTAAGCAGTAAGCAGTAAGCAGTAAGCAGTAAGCAGTAAGCAGTAAGCAGTAAGCAGTAAGCAGTAAGCAGTAAGCAGTAAGCAGTAAGCAGTAAGCAGTAAGCAGTAAGCAGTAAGCAAATTTAAAAATGAATTTTGATTTTAAAAATTTTCCTGAAATTAAAACTGAAAGATTACTTTTAAGAGAAGCTACTTTTAAGGATATAAATTCAGTTTATGAATTACGTTCTTCTAAAGAAATAAATAAATTTGTTGGCACAAAAAGAGTCAAAAATTTAGAGGAAGCTAAAGATTTTATTGAAGTTTGTAACAATTTATATCAAAAAGAAAAAAGGATATTTTGGTTGATAGCATATCAAACTCAAGTAATTGGCAGCATTGTTTTACATCAAATTGATATTCCTAAAAATTATGCTGAAATTGGTTATAAATTAAAACCAGAATTTCAACAAAAGGGATTAATGACAGAAGCAATGCAATCAGTTTTAGGATTTGGAAAATCAAAAATGAAATTGAAAACCATAGAAGCTTTTACACATAAAAATAATTTAGCTTCAATTGCGTTGTTAGAGAAACTTGATTTTGTTTTTCAGCCCAATAGAAAATGTAAAACTTTTGATTTTAATCGAATTTATAAATTAGAAATAAACTAAATGTATCCTATTCTAAAAAAAGAATTCAACTCATTTTTCGCAAGCCCAATTGCCTATTTGGTTATTGGTGTTTTCTTGCTCATAAATGGTTTGTTTCTATTTATATTTAACGACGATTTTAACATTTTAAATGCTGGTTTTGCAGATGTAACTCCGTTTTTTTATTTAGCACCTTGGGTGTTTTTATTTTTGATTCCTGCATTAACAATGAAAAGTTTTGCTGATGAATTTAACACAGGTACAATTGAGCTTTTGAAAACAAAACCCATTTCTGATTGGCAAATAATTCTGGGCAAATTTTGGGCTTCTCTCCTATTGGTTTGCATTGCTATTATTCCCACTTTTATTTATGTTTATACCGTTTTTCAATTAGGAAATCCTACAGGAAATATCGATTTTGGTAGCACCATTGGTTCTTATATTGGTTTGTTATTTTTAGCTGCAACTTACACATCAGTAGGTTTATTTACATCAACTTTATCTAAAAATCAGATTGTTGCATTTATTTTAGGTGTTTTTATAACGTTTTTTTTGTTCTACGGATTTGATGCTATTGCAACTTCTTTTGGTAACAGTAGTTTAACCATTCAACAATTAGGTATCAACGAACATTTTAAAAGTATTTCTAGGGGAGTTATAGACACAAGAGATCTTATTTACTTTTTAAGTGTTACATTTTTCTTTTTATTCATCACTAAAACACGTTTAGACAATGAATAAAAAAATCAAAAATATAAGTTTCATCATCATTGGTTTAATTGTTTTAAACATTGCAAATCAATCTTTTTACCAACGTTTCGATTTAACTTCAGATAAACGCTATACGTTATCAGAAACTACAAATTTAATTTTATCAAAAGTTAAAAAACCACTTTTTATAACGGTTTATTTAGAAGGGGATTTTCCATCAGAATTTAAAAGATTACAAGTTGAAACGCGTCAATATTTAGAAGAGTTATCAGCAAAAAACAGTCAAATAAAAATCCATTTTGAAAATCCTGATGATCAAAGAGAAGAATTGATTAAAAGAGGAATGATGCCAAGCCAATTAACGGTAGAAGAAGATGGTAAATTATCTGAAGCCATTATTTTTCCTTGGGCAGAAATTGTTTTTGGTGAAAAATCAGAAATCGTTTCTTTATTACCAACAGGAATTGTGGCTAGCCAAGAAGAACAATTGCAAAAAGCGATAGAAAATTTAGAATACAGTTTTTCTGAAGCTATAAATTCCATCCATCAGAAAAAACAAAAAAGCGTTGCTGTACTTACAGGAAATGGCGAATTGCAAGACATTTATCAATATAGTTTTTTAAGCGAAGTTGCTAAGAAATACAAATTGGCAAAATTCACTTTAGATTCTGTTGCTACAAATCCGCAGCAAACTTTACAAGATTTAAGCTCTTTAGATTTGGCAATAATTGCAAAACCAACTCAAAAATTTACAGAGAAAGAAAAGCTAGTTTTAGATCAATACATTACAAATGGAGGTAAAACTTTGTGGATGTTAGACAATGTGCAAGCAAATCAAGACAGTTTATTTAATGGAGGTAGGATGTTGGCTTATCCAAGAGATTTAAACTTAACAGATTTATTATTTTCTTACGGAATTCGAATAAACACTACAATAATTAAAGATTTGTATGCAGCTCAAATTCCGCTAGCGACTGGTAATGTTGGCAATCAACCACAATTTCAAAATTTCGATTGGTTTTACCATCCTTTGGTTAGTGCAAATCCGAATCATTCTATTACAAAAAATGTAGCTCCTGTTCGTTTGCAGTTTGCAAATCAGATAGATACTTTAAAAAATAATATTAAAAAAATTCCTTTGTTGATGAGTTCTCCTTTAACTCAAAAAGTAGGAACACCAACAATAATCGAGTTACAATCTATTGCTGATGAACCTCAGGAAAAAGATTACATTTCTGGAAATCAATTATTTGGTGTTTTATTAGAAGGTGATTTTAAATCGGCTTATAAAAACAGAGTTAAACCTTTTGAAACCAAACTTTTTAAAGCAAATGCAATCAATAATAAAATGATTGTTATTGCTGATGGTGATGTTGGAAAAAACCAACTTTTAAAAGGACAACCCACTGATTTATCTACAGACAAATGGACAAACCAACAATTTGGAAACAAAGATTTCTTAATAAATGCTGTAGATTATTTATTGGATGATTCTGGGTTAATCAACCTAAGAAATAAAACTTTACAAATTAGAATGTTAGATAAGCAAAAGGCATTTAAAGAACGTACTTTTTGGCAGTTTTTAAATGTTGTTTTACCTTTAATTTTATTGGTTTTATTCGGTTTTGTTTTTAATTATTTACGTAAGAAGAAATATAGTTAGATGTTAGATGTTAGATGTTAGATGTTAGATGTTAGATGTTAGCAAAAATGAAAAATTAGTCAAACTTATTAAACTTTAAATTTTATCCAAACTTTGAACTTTAAACTCAGAACTTTGAAACTTTGAAACTTTGAAACTTTGAAACTTTGAAACTTAAAATGAAAGTAAATCATCGTGAATAAACTCATACTTTAAAACTTTCTGAATTTTATCCGAAGAAATTATTTTCCATTCATAAACAGCATTAAATTCAAATTCTGGGATTTCAAAACCAGCACTCAACTTGGCTAACGTGTAAAATTCTCTTCTTGTTGGGTGATGATTAGAACAAGCATTAAACGTTTCGTTCCAGGAATTTTGATTAATGATTTCGTGAATGATTTCTATACAATCTTCTCTATGAATCATATTTACAAAACCTTTGGGTTGTGGAATTTTTCTACCATTTTTAAACCAATTATAAGGCTGTCTATTACCACCAAACAAACCTGCAAAACGAATAATTGTAGTTTCAAAAAAGGTGTTTTCTCTAAATAAATTTTCAATTTCTACTAAAGGATGATTTTTTAAAACCTCATCTTCTTCTGTCATCACTTTATTAATTCGCCCATACACAGAAGTAGAACTTATAAAAATTACTTTTTGAATAGATGATTCTTGTATTTGAGCTATTAAATTTTCAAAACCATCAATATCTTTAGAAGTTATAGCAATAATTAAAATATCTGAATCTAAAAAAGCATCAAATTCTTCATTTTCAGAAATATCAACCAAATACGTTTCAATACCCAAATCTTCTAAAACATCTATTTTTTCTTCGGATGTTGTAGAACCTTTTACAGAAAAACCATCCTCTAAAAAAGAGACAGCCAAAGGTTTACCTAACCAACCACAACCTAAAATGCTAATATTTTTCATCTATTACTGCCTTTAATGATACAAAGATACAATCCCTTTTTAAGGTTTTGTTAACATTAGTCACTTTTTGAAATTGTAATTTTGAAGTTGTACTTTTGAAAGTAATTAAAAACTAAAATCAACTTATTTATGAAAAAAATTATATTATCATTATTTGTAGCAGCAATGTCTTTTTCTGCAAACGCACAAATTAAAACTCCAGCTCCAAGTCCGTTTCAAAAAATTGAACAAATTGTTGGCTTAACAGATGTAACTGTAGAATATTCAAGACCAGGTGTAAAAGGAAGAAAAATATTTGGAGGATTAGAAGATTATGGTAAAGTTTGGAGAACTGGTGCCAACCAAAATACTAAAGTAACCTTTAGTACTGATGTAACTGTTGCAGGTACTAAAGTTAAAAAAGGCACTTATGCTTTATACACAATTCCAGGAGAAAAAACTTGGGATATTATGTTATATGCTGATGCTACAAACTGGGGAAATCCTGCAAAATGGGATGAATCTAAAGTGGTTGTTAAAGTAAATGTACCAGTTATAGAAATACCAATGATTATTGAAACGTTAACCATTTCTTTTGATGATTTAACGAACAATTCTGCAGTTTTAGGTATTATGTGGGAAAACACTTATGTAGGTTTAGAATTTGAAACACCTACAGATGCTATGGTTTCTGCTGAAATAGAAAAAATTATGCAGGGTCCTTCTGCTGATGATTATTATGCAGCAGCAGCTTATAATTTAAGTGCTGGTAAAGACATAGAAAAAGCAAAAACTTGGATTGATAAAGCTGTAGAAATGACTGCTGATGCTCCTAAATTTTGGTTTTTAAGAAGACAATCTTTAATTTATGCTAAAGCAGGAGATAAAAGCGGAGCAATTAAAGCCGCAAAAGAATCTTTAAAATATGCTAAAAAAGCAAATAACGGAGGTTATATTAAAATGAATACAGCTTCTTTAAAAGAATGGGGAGCAATGTAAAATGCTTTTTATTTTTTATAAAATTTAAAAACTCAAGCTTATGCTTGAGTTTTTTTTATTGGGTAATATTTATGTTATTTAAATGTCAATAAATTAAAAATGTTTTTTCATTTTAAATATTAATCGTAATATTGCAATGTAATAATTGATGAATGAAATTTTACATCAATATTTATTAAAATCAGAAATAGATTAAAAAAATTTAAAAATATTAATCGCAAAATTGCAATTAACAAATTAATATAAAAATGACAACTACAGAAACTACTCTATTTAAAGAAATTGAAACATTTATTTCGCAGTTAGATCCAAAAACAATTTCAGAAGAACGTAAAGAAGTTTTACAACCTTTAACAGACTACATTCAAGAAAAAGTAAACAATAAAGAAGCGATTAGAATCAATTTTATTTGTACGCACAATTCTAGAAGAAGCCATTTATCGCAAGTTTGGGCACAAGCCATTTCGAATTATTTTAATATTTATAATGTAACTTGTTATTCTGGAGGAACAGAAGCTACAGCGCTTTTTCCTGTTGTTGCAGAAACATTATCTAACTCTGGATTCCAAATCAAAACAATTTCTGAAGGTAATAATCCTGTTTACAGCATTAAATACTCAGAAAATGAGCATCCAATCATTGGATTTTCTAAAAAACTAACAGATGATTTTAATCCAAAATCTGGTTTTGCTGCAATTATGACTTGTTCACAAGCAGATGGAGGCTGCCCATTTATTGTAGGTGCAGAAAAACGTATTCCTATTACTTTCGAAGATCCAAAAGCTTTTGATAACACACCTCAACAAGCAGAAAAATATAACGAAAGAAGCATACAAATTGCTACTGAAATGTTTTACATATTCTCACAAATAAACGCTTAAAAATGGCTAATAAAAAATTAAGTTTTTTAGACAGAAACCTAACTTTATGGATTTTTGTTGCAATGGCTTTAGGTGTAAGTTTAGGATTTTTTATTCCAACTTTTCCAGATTTCATCAACTCATTTAGCAAAGGTTCTACAAACATACCTATTGCCATTGGTTTAATTTTAATGATGTATCCGCCTTTGGCGAAAGTAAATTACGCATTGTTACCAAAGGTTTTTAGAAATACCAAAATCTTATCAATCTCATTAATTTTAAATTGGATTATTGGTCCTGTTTTAATGTTTGTTTTGGCAATTATTTTCTTGAGCGATTATCCAGAATATATGGTAGGTTTAATTTTAATAGGCTTAGCACGTTGTATAGCAATGGTTTTAGTTTGGAACGATCTTGCTGAAGGAAGTAGCGAATATGGTGCAGGTTTAGTGGCTTTAAATAGTATTTTTCAAGTATTTGCTTACAGTTTTTACGCTTGGTTATTTATAACTGTACTTCCACCCTATTTTGGTTTTGAGGGTGCAATTGTAGATATTTCTATTGCAACTATAGCAGAAAGCGTTGCTATTTATTTGGGAATTCCGTTTTTCTTAGGTATTTTAAGTAGGTTAGTTTTGGTAAAATTAAAAGGTGAAGAATGGTATACTAAAAAGTTTATTCCAACAATTTCTCCTTTAACTTTAATTGCACTTTTATTTACAATTGTTGTAATGTTTTCTTTAAAAGGAGAATTAATTGTACAAATACCAATGGATGTTTTATTGATTGCTGTTCCTTTATTGATATATTTTACATTAATGTTTATCATCGGCTTTTTCTTTACCAAAGCAACTGGCGCAGATTACGACAAAACAACTGCGGTTGCATTTACTGCAGCTGGTAATAATTTTGAATTAGCAATTGCTGTTGCTATTGCTGTTTTCGGATTAAATTCTGGGCAAGCTTTTACGGGTGTAATAGGTCCATTAGTAGAAGTACCAGCATTAATTTTATTGGTAAAAGTTTCTTTTTGGTTGCGTAAAAAATATTTTACAAAACCAAAAACTGCTTAACTTTAAATGTATAAAATGAATTAAAAAAGAGTTTGAAATAGGATTTCAAACTCTTTTTTGATGTTTAAATATCTAATAACCTTAATATTCTAAACCAATAATTTCTCTAACTTTATCTAAGGTTGATATTAAGTTTCTAGAAAAATCGAAAGTCATAATATCACTTTCTTTTTTACCATTTCTTATCAAATTATTAAAGTGTTCCGTTTCAAAATTGTAACCAATGGTTTTATAGTTGAAATCAATAATTTCTTCCTTGCCATTTTTAACTACTGTAACTGTTGTTGGCATATGAAACATTGTGTTTATTTTAATTACAGCTTCATCAAAAGTAAAAATTGCTTCTGTTGGTAAATCTTTATCTAAAGAACTTTTTAAAATTGCTTTTGCATTATTATAATCAAAAGTGATATTACAATTGGAATCTGCACCATTTTCAAAAAATGTAGCTGTAGCAGCAATGTTCTCAGGTATTCCTAATGTAGAAAGAGCTGCAAAAATTGGATAAATTCCAATATCTAACAAACTACCACCACCAACAGATTTTTTAAATAATCTTGATGAATTATCAAACGCTCTGTAAAATCCGAAATCGGCTTCTAAAGTTTTAATTTTACCAAATTCCTGACTTTGTATAATATCTAAAACATATTTGTAATGAGGCAAAAAGTACGTCCATAAAGCTTCCATTAAAAGCACATTATTGGCTTTGGCAACTGCGATCATTTCTTCTACTTCTTGCAAATTCATTGCAAAAGGTTTTTCGCATAAAACTGCTTTTTTATGTTGCAAACAAAGAATGGAATGTTCTTTATGAAAACTATGTGGAGTTGCAATATAAACTGCATCTACTTCATTATCTTTTGCTAAATCTTCATAAGAATCATAGGCTTTTGTAGCACTGTGTTCTTTAGCAAAAGCATCAGATTTATCTTGATTTCTAGAAGCAACAGCATACAATTCTGCATTTTCTACAACTACTAAATCCGTAGCAAATTTATTGGCTATTTTACCAAGACCAATTATCCCCCATTTAATCGTTTTATTTTCCATTTTTACACTTCACTTAATTTTAAATTCGTTTTTTTAGGTAAAATTGTTTGAATAATGATTGCAATTGCCATTACCAAAACACATCCCAATAAATTTAGCCATAAATAAGGCAACCAATCTAAAAAATAAACTCCTATAATTATGGTTTGCGTTATTAAAGCTGCTACAAAAACAGCATTTCCTTTAACAAACTTTATAAAAAATGCTAGTAAGAAAATTCCTAAAACGTTACCATAAAAAATAGATCCAATAATGTTAACTAACTGAATTAAATTATCGAATAAATTGGCAATACAAGCCACAGAAATTGCTATTATACCCCAAGCTAACGTAAACCATTTAGATGCTTTTACAAAATGGGCTTCGCTTTTTTCTTTTTTTATATTTCGTTTGTATAAATCCATAGCAGTTGTGCTCGCTAATGCATTTAATTCTGATGCTGTAGAAGACATTGCTGCAGATAAAATTACAGCCAATAATAAACCTATTAAACCTCTTGGTAAATTGTTTAAAATAAAATGAATAAACACATAATCTTTGTCATTAGATTCTATTTTATCTAAAGTATTTTCTTCATCAACTTTATCAATAATTGCTTTCGATTTTTCTTTTAAAACTAAATCTTTAGCATTTAATTCTTGAATTTTTTGTTTTTCATCGATCTGAAATCCATCTAAAAAAAGTGCTTTTTTACGAGTTTCTATGGCTATATGTTCTTGCTCTAATTGCTTATATTCTTGTGCATATTTCGTTTTTACAACCTCTTCATTTGCTGTCGGATTAAAATTTAATGGAGCAGGATTAAATTGATAAAATACAAAAACCATTACCCCAATTAACAAGATAAAAAACTGCATTGGCACTTTTAAAAGTCCGTTAAAAATTAAACCTAACTGACTTTCTCTAACCGATTTTCCAGACAAATAACGTTGCACTTGACTTTGGTCTGTACCAAAATATGAAAGCATTAAAAATGTACCACCTAAAATACCTGTCCAAACTGTGTATCTGTTGCTTAAATCAAAAGAAAAATCGAGCACTTCCATTTTATTGCTTGCTCCAGCAATTTCTAAAGCATTTGTAAAGGTGATATTTTCTGGCAGCTGACTCATTATCATAAAAAACGCAATTAGCATTCCTATAAAAATGATAATCATTTGTTGTTTTTGAGTAACATTAACGGCTTTTGTACCACCAGAAACTGTGTAAATAATTACTAAAAAACCGATAATAATATTAAGCGTTAACAAATCCCAACCTAAAACTGCACTTAAAATTATAGCAGGTGCAAAAATAGTAATTCCTGCAGCTAAACCTCTTTGAACCAAAAATAAAATAGCTGCTAAACTTCGTGTTTTTAAATCGAATCTGCCTTCTAAAAACTCGTAAGCTGTATATACTTTTAACTTATGATAAATGGGTATAAAAACCACACAAATAATAACCATTGCAATTGGCAAACCAAAGTAAAATTGCACAAACCCCATACCACTATGAAAAGCTTGACCTGGAGTAGATAAAAACGTAATTGCACTGGCTTGTGTAGCCATAACAGACAACCCAATTGTCCACCATTTTGTGTCATTACCACCTTTTATATAGTCTGAAACATTGGCGTTTTTTCGGGTTACATAAGTACCATAAGCCACAATAAAAATTAAAGTTACAGATAAAATAATCCAGTCTATTGTGTGTAATTTACTTGCTATTTCCATACTCTAAACTGTAAAATAATTTGTAATAAAATAGAACGCAATTAAATAAATAACATTTGCCACTAACACCAAAGTGTATTCTTTTTTCCAAGTGTATTTTTTATTCATTTTATGTTTTTTTTGTAGCTATTTCCTGCTTTCAACACTCGCTTTTTTTAGTTTGTTCTCGATACAAATTTGCAAAAAAACAAATTTACTCGAACTGACACTAAAAAAGAGCTCAAACAAATGTTTCAATCAGGGCTAAACTAATTTGTGAACTTTATTACTTTTTACCAACAGAAAGCATATTTGCAAACAATTTATAAGCACCAGAAACACCTGCAGGTAATTCTCTAAAGAAACTTATACCTGTATAAATGTAATTTCCTTTACCATATTTTGCAATAAGTAAACTACCTTCTTTTGCAGTTTCTCCTTTATCATTCATAGATAAAATTGGCGTGTATTCTTCGCTCCAAGAATTAGGGAAATATAAACCTCTTTCTTGTACCCAACCTTTAAAATCGTCTTGCGTAATTTTATTTGGATAATTTAAAACAGGATGTTTTTCATCTAAAATTCTAACCTCAGCAAATTCGTCTGTAACACGATCTCTTGATAATTTTAAAGTATAAGGAGCTCCAACATTTACTCCTCTATTGGTGTTATATTGTACAATTAAATTACCTCCTTTTTCTACATATTCTAACAAGAATTTTTGTTTAAACTTCAATTCTTTAACTACATTATAAGCTCTAATTCCTAAAACAATAGCATCGTATTTGTGTAAATTTTCGTCGTTAATTTCTGTTGGATTTATTTCATCAACAGTATAACCAATCTGACGTAAATTTTCTGGAACAACATCTCCTGCACCTTTTATATAACCAATATTATCGCCCACTTTTTTAATGTTTAAACGAACAACTTTGGCTTCAGAATTTAATAAAACAGATTGCTTTGGTATATGATTGTAATTAATTTCTACCAATTCTTTGGTAAACTCTTTTCCATTGGCAGTAGCTTTTACTTTTATTTTACCAACAGATTCATTTTTTGGCGGAAAAACTGCAAAATCAAAAGTTTCTTGATCGTTTTTCTTTTCGATATTAAAAATATGTTGTTTTGGTGATATTTGCCATCCTTCAGGAATTTCTAAAACCAATTTTCCAGAAATAAAATTTGCACCCGCTTTTACAGTAACACTAACTTGCTTGTGATTTTCATCATCAAAAATTAATACTTTGTCTTTTAATTTGGTAGTTACTAATGGCAAAATTTCAAAAGGTTGATAAATTTCTCCTTTATCTCTTTCAGAAAATCTTCTAACTACATTTTTGGTAAATGTTATTGGTATGCCATCAATAATTAAATTAAAATCAATTTGTACAGGTCTTTTGGTTTCTGGATTACCAATTAACACTTGCTCATCTACTTGATACATACCTAAAGTGGCATCTTGCTTTAACCAATAAGGATCTGAATATGCTAGATCTTTAAGGTTAATTATTTCTCTAAAATTAAACTTTTTATTGTTGCCTATTGGCAATTGTTTTGCATACGTTTTATCATCCACAGTAGAAGTTATTGATGACAAAATCATAAAAGATTCGCTTCTATTTAAGACTTCCATATCTACATTAATTTTAGAATTTGGTGTAGCATAAGAACTTTCTGCAGAAGCTTCTAAATACAAGCCTGTACTTGCCTGAATAATTTCTTTAATTTGTTTTTCTTTAATGGTTCTCCAATGGCTATCTTCTAATTGAATAATTAAAGTGTAAGCTTCTAACAACTGCTTTATATGTTTTTCTGGATGTACAAAATCGAAATTCTTTTCAATTTCATATAAAATATCACCAATTTCTCCTCCACCTTTTACACGATTCCAAGTGGTATTAATGCCAGAAAAAATATCATTTTTATCTTTTAAAGGTTCCCCTTTTAAAAACTCTGCGTATTCTGTTTGGGCTCCTCTTGTTGTTAATCTACCAAAACCTTGGCACAAATGCTGACTGCTTGCCATTGAAGCTAACTCATTATTAGACAAACCTTTTAACGGATAATAAACGCCAATATCGAATTTTGTATACTCTTTTGCTATTTCTTCGAACTTTGCTTTATCTCTATAAAACCAAGAAGAAGTGTTATGAAATAAACGCTTTGGCTGCCAAGTTTTCGTATATTCTAACTGATTTTTATAAGCTAAAGTATCGCCTGCCAAATCAAAAGCCTCTACACTTAACATTGCAGAACTTGTGTGATGTCCGTGCGTAGTTCCAGGTGTTC
Organism: Polaribacter reichenbachii; assembly: GCF_001975665.1. Taxonomy (NCBI): domain Bacteria; kingdom Pseudomonadati; phylum Bacteroidota; class Flavobacteriia; order Flavobacteriales; family Flavobacteriaceae; genus Polaribacter; species Polaribacter reichenbachii. The sequence goes on from NZ_CP019419.1 coordinate 3,993,341, forward strand.
TATGGTCGAATCTATTGATAATTACATCTGGTTTAAAAGTTCTAATGGCCCAAACAACATCACTTAAAACCTCTTCTTTATTCCAAATTTCTAAGGTTTCATCTGGATGTTTAGAATAACCAAAATCGTTGGCTCTTGTAAACAATTGTTCACCACCATCTACATTTCTGGCTGCTAATAATTCTTGAGTTCTAATAACACCTAATAATTCCCTAATTTCTGGACCAATTAAATTCTGACCTCCATCTCCTCTTGTTAACGATAAATAACCAGTCCTTGCTTTAACTTTATTGGCTAAATAAGCAATTAATCTAGTGTTTTCATCATCTGGATGTGCAGCAATGTATAAAGCTGTTCCCAAAAAATTCAATTTCTGAATTTTCTCGTAAATCTGGTTAGAGGTTAATTTTTGAGGTTTTTGTGCAAAAACTGATATTGATATCAGCAAAATTGCTAAAATTGAAAGTATTTTTTTCTTCATTTTTCTTTGTTGACAACAAACAAATGTAGTTTTTTAATCAGTAATAATAGGACTCTTAACATAATTATAACGTTTTTAAATCCGAAGAAAAAGTAAAAAATAGCCGTAAAATTACATTTAGAATATTCATCAACAAATTGCTCATAACCTGTTAATAAATTAATTTTTAAAACAACATATTAAGGTTATATTTGTAAGAATAATTAAGAAAATAAAATCAATGAAATTTATTGTATCAAGTTCGCAATTACTAAAGCAATTACAAGTTTTGGGCGGCGTTATAAATAGCAACAACACTTTACCTATTTTAGATAACTTTTTATTTGAACTATCTGAGAACGAATTAAAAGTTTCTGCATCAGATTTAGAAACCACAATGAGTTCTGTGGTAGAAGTTGAAAGCGAAAGTACTGGTTCTATTGCTGTTTCTGCACGTTTGTTGTTAGATACTTTAAAAACTTTTCCTAATCAGCCTTTAACTTTTAAAACTGAAGGCGAGAATACTATAGAAATTAGTTCTGATCAAGGAAAATATGATATGGCTTATTTTGGTGGTGATGAATTCCCGAAAGCGGTTTCTTTACCTAGCCCAAGTGTAACTGTTGTACCTGCAAGTATTTTAGGAACTGCAATTTCTAAAACTATTTTTGCTGCTGGTAATGACGATTTAAGACCAGTAATGAGTGGTGTATTTTTTCAGTTTAGCTCGCAAAGTTTAACTTTTGTTGCTACTGATGCTCATAAATTGGTAAAATATTCTAGAACTGATGTTACTGCAGACCAAACAGCAGAGTTTATTATGCCAAAGAAACCTTTAAACTTATTAAAAGGTATTTTAGGTGGTTCTGAAAGCGATGTTACTATTGAATATAATGATGCTAATGCAAAATTTACTTTTGATAATGTAGTTTTAGTTTGTAGATTAATTGATGGTAAATACCCAAATTACGAAGCTGTAATTCCTAAGGAAAATCCGAATAAATTAACAGTTGATAGAGCTTCTTTTTTAAACTCTGTAAGACGTGTTTCTATTTTCTCTAGCAAAACTACACACCAAATTCGTTTAAAAATGGCAGGAACTGAATTAAACATTTCTGCAGAAGATTTAGATTTCTCTAACAAAGCAGACGAACGTTTAAGTTGCGATTATCAAGGCGATGATATGCAAATTGGTTTTAACTCACGTTTTTTAAGTGAAATGTTAAACAATTTAAGTTCTAGCGAAGTTTTAATTGAAATGTCTTTACCAAACAGAGCAGGAATTTTAACACCTATTGATGGTACAGACGAAGGTGAACAAGTTACAATGCTTGTTATGCCTGTTATGTTGAATAACTAAAACACGCAGTGTTTTTTTTATTAAGGAAGATTTGTCATTCCTGTGAAAACAGGAATCTATAATAATTATAAAACCACAACTTTTTAGTTGTGGTTTTTTGATTCCTTCTTGTTTATAAGAAGATTTCTTATCTTTACTAAAATATCAGTTATGAGTACTTTAGAAATTCGAAACGAAATATTAGAAATTATAAAAAATGAAGATGAGTCTTCATTAAAAAAACTATACCAAATTATAAAGAACTACAAGCACCAAAAGCAATTAGACAAAATGATTGAAGAAGGTGAAGAGGATATTGAAAACGGAGATTTATACAATACTTCAGAAGTAGAGAAAATGCTAAATAGCTGGGTTAATAATGAGTAATATTATTAATTGGACTAAAAGAGCAACTAAAGATTTAGAAAAAATAACAAGGTTTAACCTTAACTTATATGGTGTAAAGAAAACAACTGAAATTTCTCAAAACATCATCAATACTCCAAAAATTCTTCAAAACCCGAAAGTAAATATTTTAGAATCGGGGCAAATTGATGAGTCTTTTAACCATTTAAAAAGAAACTATCGTAAAATTATAACAAGTCATTATAAAATAACTTATAGAATTGGTAAAGGAAAAATCTATATTGTAAGAGTTTTTGATACTCGCCAAAACCCTAGTAAAAATAGATAACACATTTAATGAATTTCCTAGCTCACCTCTACTTATCGCAAAACAACCCCAATATTATGATTGGTAATTTTATTGCAGATCATATTAGAGGCAACAATTACGAAGGCTTTTCTAAAGAAATTCAGCAAGGTATTTTTCTACACAGAGAAATTGATACTTTTACAGATACACATCCTATTGTTAGAAAAAGTAAAAGACGATTACACGAACGTTACAGACATTATGATGGCGTAATTATCGATATTTTTTACGATTACTTTTTGGCTAAAAATTGGGCCAATTATTCTGCAATTCCTTTAGATGTTTATGCAAATTCAGTTTATGTTTTTTTTGATAAAATTTCAGCAAGCTTACCTTTAAAATCTCAGAATTTTATAAAATATATGATTGAGTACAACATTTTGTACAACTATCAATTTAAAGACGGAATTCAGAAAGTTTTAAACGGAATGAATCAAAGAACTAAAGGTAAATCTCAAATGAATTTAGCTATCGAAGATTTATCTTTATTTGAAAAGGAATTAGAAGAGGATTTTACAATTTTCTTTAAAGATTTGTTAGAATTTACAACTATTAAACTGAAAGATTTAACAAATTTATCAAGCTAAAAAAAAATGCTTTTTTATAAATTTACAACAATTCTAATCTAGAACTATAATGAATTTAAAACCATTTATACTATTCATACTTCTTTTTTCTGTAATTAGTTGTAATGACAAGAAGGAAAAAGTAACTAAAAAAGAAATAGGCCTAATTACAAAACAAGCAATGGTAGTTTCTGCCAGAGTTGAAGCTTCTAAAATAGGAACAGCAATATTAAAAAAAGGCGGAAATGCTTTTGATGCAATGTTTGCCACAGAAATGGCTTTGGCTGTAGCTTATCCTTTTGCAGGAAATCTTGGTGGTGGTGGTTTTATGGTCTACAGAAAAAATGATGGCGAAATTGGTGCACTAGATTATAGAGAAAAAGCGCCATTAGCAGCCACTAGAGATATGTATTTAGATGATGATGGCAATATAATTAAAGGAAAAAGTACTATTGGAGCAATGGGAATTGGAATTCCTGGCACTGTTGCTGGTGTTTTTGAAGCACATAGAAAATTTGGGAGTTTAAGGGTGCAAGAAATTCTAGAACCTGTTATTGCTTTAGCAAAACGTGGTGTTGTTGTAACTGCTAAACAAGAAAAAAGATTGAACAATTATCGTCCTTTATTTGATAAAGTGAACAAAGATTCTATCACTTTTACGCACAAATGGAAAGAAAATGATACTATAAAATATCCTGCTTTAGCAGAAACATTAATCCAAATTCAAAAAAATGGAAAAGATGAATTTTACAAAGGAGAAATTGCAAAAACCTTAGTAAAATTTATACAAGATAATGGTGGAATTATGACTCTTGAAGATTTAGAAAAATACGAAGCAAAATGGAGAACTCCTATTACTTTTAATTATGATGGTTTACGTATCATTTCTATGTCTCCACCTTCTAGTGGTGGAGTTTGTTTGGCACAAATAATGAATGCTATAGAACCTTTTGAGTTAGATAAATTTGGTCATAATAGCACAAAAGCTATTCAGGTTATTACTGAAGCAGAAAGACGTGCGTATGCAGATAGAAGTCATTTTTTGGGTGATCCTGATTTTGTTACAATTCCGCAAAAAGAATTAATTAGCAAATCTTACAGCAATAAGAGAATGTCTGATTTTAGTTTTGACAAAGCCACTTCTTCTGCTGATGTGTCTTATGGAAATGTAGAAATTATTGAAAGTGATGAAACCACACATTATTCAATAATAGATCAGTTTGGAAATGCAGTTTCTGTAACTACAACTTTAAATGGTGCTTATGGTTCTAAACTATATTCTTCTGAATTAGGTTTCTTTTTTAATAATGAAATGGACGATTTTAGCAGCAAACCTGGTGAGCCAAATATGTTTGGTTTAATTGGTGCAAAAGCTAATGAAATTGCTCCAGAAAAAAGAATGTTAAGTTCTATGACACCTACAATTGTAGAAAAAGATGGAAAACTTTTTATGGTAGTTGGTACTCCTGGAGGCTCAACAATTATTACTTCTGTTTTACAAACAATTTTAAATGTTCACGAGTTTAAAATGAATATGCAAGCAGCTGTAAATGCGCCAAGATTTCATCATCAATGGTTGCCAGATGTTGTAAAAATGGAACCAAATAGTTTTGATAAAGAAACCATTACAGAGTTAACAAGTCTTGGTTATACTATTGATGAAACTACTTCTAGAATTATAGGTAAAGTGTCTGCTATTTTAGTTTTACCAAATGGAACTTTAGAAGGTGGTGCAGATAAAAGAGGTGATGATACTGCTGATGGATTTTAATTTGATGTTAGCTGTTAGCAAAAATGAAAAATTAGTCAAACTTATTAAACTTTAAATTTTAAATTTTAACCAAACTTTGAACTTTGAAACTTTGAAACTAAAAAAAATGAAAACACAACCCTTTCACTTAGCAATACCAGTTCAAAACTTAGAAAAATGTAGAGCTTTTTATAGAGATATTTTACAATGCGAAGAAGGCAGATCTGATGTTCATTGGGTAGATTTTAATTTCTTCGGACATCAATTGGTAATTCATCAAAAAGACGGATTTAATCCTGAGCGTATTTCTAATGCTGTTGATGGTAAAGATGTACCTGTTCCTCACTTTGGAGTTGTTTTAACTTGGGAAGATTGGCATGCTTTAGCAGAAAGATTAAAAGCTGTAAATACCAATTTTGTAATAGAACCTTGTATTCGATTTGAAGGAAAAGTAGGTGAACAAGCTACTCTTTTCTTTAAAGATCCAGAAAATAATGCTTTAGAGTTTAAAGCCTTTAAAGATATTGGGCAGTTATTTGCAAAATAATGCAACTCTTAGAAACTCATATTGCTAAAAAATTACAAGAACCAATTCGTTTTCAAGAATATGGAGTTGGTGTTTTTAAAACAATACCCACAAAATCTAGTATAAAAAAAGCAATTAAAAAAGGATATATCTTTATTGATGGAGTTCTAGCAACAACATCAAAATATATTTCTGGAGGAGAAAAAATTGAACTTTTTGAACCTAAAAATCAAGCTAATTTTAAAAGGCTAAAACTCGATTTAGAAGTTTTATTTGAAGATGACTATTTAGCTATTATTTACAAACCTTCTGGCATTTTAGTGAGTGGAAATAAATTTGTAACTGTTGCAAATGCATTAACACAAAACTTACAAAAAAGTAATCAAACAGATGCAGTAAAACCACAACCCATTCATAGATTAGATTACCCAACATCAGGTGTTTTATTAGTTGGCAAAACAAGTTCGTCTATCCAAAAATTGAGTGATTTATTCAAAAACAAAGAAATTCAAAAAACTTATTTTGCTATAGCAATTGGTAAAATGTGTGCTGGAGGTACAATCAATTTTAAGGTTGATGATAAACAAGCATCCACAGAATTTGAAGTTTTATCATCTGTAAAATCAGAACGATTTGAGTTTTTAAATTTGGTGAAATTATTGCCAAAAACAGGTAGAAAACATCAGTTAAGGAAACATTTATCAGCAATTGATCATCAGATTTTAGGTGATCAAGATTATGGAAATTCTGAATTAATTTTAAAAGGAAAAGGTTTGTATTTACACGCTTTTTCTTTAGAATTTCTACATCCGTTTACGAAAGAAACAATTTCTATATCTAAAGAATTACCTAAGAAATTTAAGAAGATTTTTATTTTTTGCCACGAATACACTAATTAATCAATGAAAACAGAATAAAGTTAGAATCGCAAAAATTCCATTTGAATTTTATAACCAGAAAATAATAATCTCAAGTTTCTACGTAAATTTTGTGAATTCTTGACTTTTAATATCATTAAAAATCATTGAAAGCCTACTCATCAACTCATAAATTTCCTCTTCATTATAAGTTGCAAAACCTATTCTTATTGCATTATGACCAATTTTAGCATTGTCATAACGTCGCCATTCACCTATTTCTAATTTATATTTTCTTGCAATTTTTGCAATTGTTTTCCAAGAATATTTTTTATGTAAAGTTAGCCAAACAGCCATTCCTCCTTTTGGTTTATCAAAAGAAAAAACATCTGAAAAATTATCTTTTAATAAACTACAAAACAAGTCTCTTCTTGATTTATAAACTTTCATCACTTTTTTAATATGCCTGTCTAAATCACCAGATTTTATAAAATCTTCAAAAGTTAATTCCAATAAAGCATCACCTTGTCTGTCTATAAACCGTCTTTGATTTGCAGCTTCATTTACAAAAGAACTTGGTGCAATAATATACCCAATTCTGTATACAGGAGCCACAGTTTTACACACAGAACCTATATAAATAACATTGCCATTCGTATCATGACTTGCTAATGGCAAAATAGGTGAATGATTGTAATTAAAATCGTAATCGTAATCATCTTCAATTATTGCAAAATTGTATTTTTTAGCTAAATTCAATAAATGAATCCTTCTTTCTGCGGATAAAGTTACTGTTGTTGGATGATGATGATGAGAGGTAACATAAACTCCTTTTATAGATTTTTTTTGGCAAATTTCTTCAATTTCATCCGTAGAAAGTCCATTTTCATCAACATTCACTCGAATTAAATTTGCATTTCTCTGTAAGAAATTAGTATCAGCAGATGTATAATTTGTTTGTCCAACAATAATATTATCATCTTTTTGTAATAGTAGTTTTGCCGATAAAAAAATTCCCATTTGACTACCTCTAGTAATCAAAATATTTTCCTTTTTAATGTTTAAACCACGAGTTTTATTCAGATAATCAGCTAAAGTGATTCTTAATTTTTCATTGCCAAAAAGAGAACCATAAGACATTTCTTTATAAATATCTTTTCTACTACAAATTCGTCTGTAGGTTCTAGCTAAATCTTCAGTTGGCGTTAATCTAGCATCAGATATCCCATCATTTAAATACATAAAACCTTCTTTAGGTTTCAAAAAACTACGTTCTAAAGATATATCAGTATAAAAGTTAAATCCGATTTTATTATCTGATGATAAAATATCTTTTTCAATAAAGTTTTGCTGATGTAACTCTGGCAAATTAGAATTGATAAAAGTTCCTTTTTTAGGAATACTTTCTACCCAACCTTGTAATAATAATTCTTCATAGCAAGCAACTACAGTTTTCCTGTGTACACTTAACAAATCTGCTAGAATTCTGCTTCCAGGTAATTTTGTTTCAGGAACTAATTTTCGCTCTTTTATCAATTGAATAAACTGATTTGCCAACTGTAAATACAAGGCTTGATTGCCATTTCTATCTAAATGAAAAATTGTTTTATATGGAAACATTCTCTGGACTACTTTATATTTTTATTCTGGACGATTATAATAGACCATAAATATAGTAATTTTGAAATATCAAACCACTAAAAGATGAAAAGACAAGATTTAAAATTAGAAGAATTTGAGATTTATTTTAAAAGATATTTAGATAAATTAAACAATGAAACTGAGTTATTACAAGGTTTTATTGATGGAAAATCTGCTACAACTTCATTTTTTAAATCCATTTCTAAAGATAAATTAGAGTTCAGGTATCAACCAGAAAAATGGTCGATAAAAGAAATTTTACAACACCTTATTGATACTGAAAGAATCTTTATGTACAGATGTTTTAGAATTGCAAGAAGAGACACAACTGCTTTGGCTGGTTACGATCAAGAAATTTACAACCATCCATCAAAAGCTAATAAAAAATCTCTAGAGAATTTATTGAATGAATTTAACATCAATAGAAATAATTCTATAGCTTTATTACAAAGTTTAAGCGATGATGATTTATGTTTTACAGGTAAAGCAAGTGGTGGCAAAATGTCTGCAAGAGCAGCAGCTTTTATAATTATTGGTCATGACATTTGGCATACAGATGTTATTAAAAACAAATATTTGAATGTTAGAAATTAGACCTAATTGCGAACATTGCAATAAAGATTTACCAAACACATCATTAGAAGCAATGATTTGCTCTTTTGAATGTACTTATTGTAAAACCTGTGCTATCGAGATTTTTAAAAATGTTTGTCCGAATTGTGCTGGTAATTTTGTTGAACGCCCAATTCGTCCATTAAAAATGATTGAAAAATATCCAGCATCAACAAAAAGAATTTTTAAACCTAAAGATCTTAAAGTTGCAAAATTAAACTCAGATGCATATTTAAAAATAAATCCAAAGGATAGATAAAATGATTGAAATAAGAAGAGCTACTGAAAATGATGCAACTTATATAGCGTTGTTAGGCAGAATTACCTACACAGAATCTCATGGAGATTTTATTGAAGATAAGAAAAACTTACTTGATTTTTACAATACATATTATGCTGTTTCTCAAATAAAAAAAGAGTTAAATGACATAAACAATATGTTTTGGATTGTTTTTTCTGATGAATTACCAATTGGTTTTGCTAAACTTTGTTTAAACGTAAACACCTTAAATTCAATAGATGAAAGTTATTGTAAATTACAAAGGCTATATATTTTAAATGATTTTATAGGTTTTAAAATAGGAACTCAATTACAAGAAATCATACTTAAAAAAGCAATTGAATTAAATTACAAAAAGATATGGTTAACAGCTTATTACAAAAACACCAAAGGCATAAAATTCTATAAAAAATATGATTTTAAAGAAGTTGGTAGTATCGACTTTTATGTTGGCAAAACTAATTATGAGAACTTAATTTTTGAAAAAACTTTATAAAATGAAAGAATATCCGCAAACAAAAATCAACAGAATTAAAAGAGGTGCAAATAGAGGTACTTACAATGTAGAAAAAATTAACACCATTTTAGATGCTGGTTTTTTGTGTTATGTAGGCTATATTTATGATGGAAAACCAATCACGATTCCTATGGCATATGCTAGAAAAGAGGATAAAATTTATATTCACGGTTCTACAGGCAATAGAATGCTTTTATCAATTTTAGAAAGCAAAGAAACCTCTATAACTGTTATGCATTTAGATGGTTTGGTTTTGGCACGTTCTGGCTTGCATCATTCAGTAAATTATAGATCTGCAACTCTTTTTGGTAATCTAAAAAAGGTCGAAAAAGATGAAGATAAAACAAAAATTTTAAGATTGATTGTAGATCAAATGGTACCAAATCAATGGGATTCTTTAAGACCAATGTATCAAAAGGAATTAGATAGAACATTAGTGGTAGAATTTACCATAGAAACTGCATCTGCAAAAATTAGAGATGTTGGTGTTGCTGATGAACCAGAAGATTATAAATTAGAGGTTTGGGCTGGTATTATACCTATAAAACAAATTGCAGAATATCCAATTCCTGATGAAGGAAAACCAAAATCAATGGAAATACCTCAACATATTTTAGATTATTATGAGAAAAATAAATAATGACTGATTAAAAATTAATAAATTCGCTTTTTAATATATCGTTTTTTCTATGAAAAAGTTTTTCAAAATTATTGCTACTATATTACTTTTAATCATTGGTTTTTGCGTGGTTTACTATTTTATAAATAATGAAGATTTACCACAAGGTAAAAAAGGCAAAGAAGCAGATGCTTTAGCTATAAAAATGTATAATGCCATAAACCACGAAGCTTTCGAAAATACCGAAATTTTAAAATGGAGTTTTAGAAATGAGCATTTTTACACTTGGCATAAACAACAAAATATTGTCCATATTTCATGGGCAGAAAACAAAGTAACTTTAAACACCAAACAACCAGAAAAATCTGTTGTTTATGTTGATGGAAAAATTTCTGAAAATAAAAAATTAATAAAACAAGCTCAAGGCTATTTTAACAACGATTCTTTTTGGTTAATAGCACCTTATAAAATTTTTGATGCTGGCACAGAAAGAAGCATTATAAAACACGAAGGTAAAAACGCTTTAATGGTTACTTATACTTCTGGTGGCTCTACTCCTGGAGATTCTTATCTTTGGATTTTAGACGAAAACTACTACCCTACCTCTTTTAAAATGTGGACCTCTGTAATACCAATTGGTGGAGTTTCTGGTTCTTGGTCTAACTGGAAAAAAACTGAAGCAGGTATAAAATTACCTACAAAACATACATTATCACTTTTTGGTCTAGAAATAGATATGGGTAATGTTAATGCTTATAACGAAAAAGCAAATGAATTGGCTGATAAAATTTTAAAAGCGCTTAAACACGAAGCTTATAAAGAAACAAAGTTTATCGAATGGAGTTTTGCAGGTAAAAGAAGTTTTAATTGGGATAAAAAAAATCATATTGTTGATGTATCTTGGGATGATTTTAAAGTAAATTTATATCCCGAAGATTTAGAAAAAAGTATCGTATTTTTCGAAGGAGTAAAACAAGAAGATACTGATGAAAAAATTGTAAAAAGAGCTTGGGATATTTTTAATAATGATTCTTTTTGGCTAGTTGCACCTCATAAATTATATGATGATGGAGTTATTAGAACCATAGAAAATATAGAAAACGAAACAGCTTTAAGAATAACTTACACTTCTGGTGGTACAACTCCTGGTGATGCTTATGTATGGATTTTAGATGAAAACTATGTGCCAAAAAGTTATAAAATGTATTTAAAAAACCGAGGTAAACAAGGCACTTTAGTTACTTGGGATGATTGGGTTACCACAGAAAGTGGTACTTTACTACCAACAAATCATACTTTTTTAAATGGAAGAAGATTAAGTATGGGAGAAGTAAAAGCATATAATTAATGACAGCCAAAACTATAGCTAACGGAATTTTAAGAGCCTTAGGAATTCTTCTCGGAATTTTTATTTTGGTTTATTTTTTATACGCAATTCAATCTGTAATTATCTACTTAATTATAGCTGCAATTTTATCTTTAATCGCAAGACCTGGTATTCTTTTTTTAAAGAGAAAATTAAAATTCCCAAATACATTAGCTGTAGTTACCACAATGATTTTAATGTTGGGTTTACTTACTGGTTTAATTTTAATGTTTATTCCTTTAATTGTAGAGCAAGGCAGAAGTTTATCTCTTTTAGAAGTAGATCAATTAGAAAATAATTTACAGAGAATTTTTACTCAAATTACAACCTATTTTTCATCGAAAGGTATAGATGTTTTAAGCGAATTAAAAAATGTAGATTTTTTATCACAATTTCAAGAAATACCTAACTTATTAAATTCAGTTTTAGGTGCTGTAGGTTCATTGAGTGTTGGTTTATTTTCGGTATTGTTTATCTCTTTCTTTTTTATGAAAGATAGCAAATTGTTAAAAAATGGAGTAATGACATTAATACCTAATGGAACAGAAAAAAGGTTTTCTAAATCTCTAGAAACCATTAACAATTTACTTTCTCGATATTTTATTGGTTTAATAATTCAGATTACTATTTTATTTGTTTTTTACACAATTATTCTCTTAATATTTGGTATTGACAATGCTGTTGTAATTGCTTTTTTATGTGCATTGCTAAATTTAATTCCTTATGTTGGCCCAATGATAGGCGCCATTTTAATGTGCATTTTATCAATGACTAGTAATATAGAACTAGATTTTCAGACAGAAATTCTACCAACAACAGGTTATATTATGATTGGTTATTTAATTGCACAATTGGTAGATAATTTTGCAAGTCAGCCAATAATATTTTCGAAAACAACAAAATCTCATCCATTAGAAATTTTCTTAATTATTATAATTGGAGGCTTACTTTTAGGTGTTGTTGGTATGATAACTGCTGTACCACTTTACACTGCATTAAAAGTAATTTTAAAAGAATTTTTATCAGAAAATAAGATTGTAAAATCAATTACAAAAGATTTATAACTACTATTTGAATCCGAAAATTTTACATAAGGATGTACAGCAATTTATACAAGAAAATTTAAAATCAGATATTACAAAACTGATTTTAAAAGGAAGTCCTTTTGACGGAATTTCGATTCAAGAATTAGCAAATCAAGTTGTTGCGAAACAAAAATCGTTAGGTAAACTGCCAACTTGGTTTAACACAGAAAACATTTATTATCCGCCAAAAATAAGTATTGAGCAAACTTCATCAGAAATTACAGCCAAATACAAATCAAGTTTAATTTCTGGTGATAAAATTATCGATATTACTGGTGGTTTTGGTATTGATTGCTTCTACTTTTCTAAGCAATTTAAAGAAGTATCGCACTGCGAAATAAACGAGGAGTTATCAACAATTGTAAAGCATAATTATCAACAATTAAAAGCAGAAAATATTACAACTATTTCTGGAAACGGACTTGATTTTTTAAAAAATACAAATCATTTTTTTGATTGTATTTATGTAGATCCATCTAGAAGAAGTGATGTAAAAGGAAAGGTTTTTTTATTAAAAGATTGTTTACCATATGTACCACCAAAAATCGATTTCTTTTTTACAAAAGCAAAACATATTTTAATTAAAGTTTCTCCTATTTTAGATATTAAAAATACAACTAAAGATTTAAAAAATGTAAAAGAAGTACATATTGTAGCCATTAATAATGATGTTAAAGAATTGCTTTTTTTATTAGAAAAAGATTATGAAAACGCTATTAAAATTAAAACTATAAACTTTCAAAAAAACGGTAGCCAAAAGTTTGAATTTGATTTCACAAACTCAGTAGAATCTACATATTCAGAGCCACTTACTTATTTATATGAGCCCAATTCAGCAATTTTAAAATCTGGTGGATTTCATCATATATCAAATCAATTAAGAGTTTTTAAATTGCATCAGCATTCTCATTTATACACATCAGATCAATTAATAGATTTTCCTGGTAGACGTTTTAAAATTGAACATATTATTTCTTATGATAAGAAAAAACTAAGAAAAATTTTACCATATAAAAAAGCGAATATTACTTCTAGAAATTTCCCGAAAACCGTTGCTCAATTTAGAAAAGAAACCAAAATAAAAGATGGTGGAGAAGTTTATATTTTTTTAACTACAGACTTAAACAATAATCATAAATTGGTTATCTGTAAAAAAGTTAACATTAACTTATCATATTTGTAATATTTTACATTTTTTATTCTTTCAAATTCAAATAATTATTTATATTTGCAGCACTTTATGTGTTTTATTTTTAGGGGTATAAGACACTAAAGCCCAAGTCTCGGTTTCTATATCGAGACTTTTTTTATTACTAATAGTTTTTCATTAAGTTTGTATAGAAAGAATAACTTTCCGTAAATATGCAAATAGCTAATTATCAAGGTTTAAAAATATCTTCTAATCATCTTACAAAAACTGATGATTACTTGGTAGTAGAAGCACCACTACAAATTAACATTAACAACGAACCATATACAGTGGTTATGCGAACTCCAAATGATGATTTTGAACTGATAACAGGCTTATTATTTGCAGAAGATATTTATAAAAAGAAAGAGCCTTTACAATTTAATATTGAAAAAGAAACTTCAACAATACCTGCTATCATAAATGTTACCATTAATAAGAATAATTTAGGAAGTGGTTATTTAAATAAACGTACTTTACTCTCAGTTTCCTCTTGTGGAATTTGCGGAAAAAAAGAATTAAAAGATTTAAATGTTGTTGGAGATCGATTACAGAAAAGCACCTTTATTTCTTCGGATGATTTGCATAAGATGTATGTAATTATGAATAACTTTCAAGAAACATTTAGAAAATCTGGTGGTAGCCACGCATCAGCAATTTTTAATAAAAATCAAGAACTTTTAACGGTTAAAGAAGATATTGGTAGACATAACACTGTAGATAAAGCAGTTGGAGATTTACTTAAAAAAGAAGCATTAAAAAATGCTCATTATTTATTAGTAAGTGGCCGAGTTTCTTACGAAATTGTTACCAAAGCTTTTATTGCTAAAATACCGATTATTGTGGCAGTTTCTGCTTGTTCTTCTTTGGCTGTAGATTTTGCAAAAGAATTCGGAATTTGCTTAATAGGCTTTACTAGAAATCAACAAATGACCATTTACGCTAACCCAAATTATATTAATAAACTAGAGAATGTCTAAAAAAACAAATGCACAACCACCAGAAAAATTAACAGGAATTGAATTAAAAGAAATTCCAAAATCTTCTGTGGGACCAAAAGCAATTGCGACAGCATTAGGTCATATTAAAAATGAAGTTGGCGTAGTAAAAGGAATTCGTTTATTAAAAAATTTAAATCAAAAATATGGATTTGATTGCCCAGGTTGTGCTTGGCCAGATCCTGATGAAAAAAGAGCTTTTTTAGCAGAATATTGTGAAAATGGTGCAAAAGCAGTTGCAGAAGAAGCTACTAAAAACAAAGTTTCTCCTTTATTTTTTTCTACTTATTCTGTAAGTAATTTAGCGAAATTATCAGATTACGAAATTGGTAAGAAAGGGAGAATTACACATCCGGTTTATTTACCAGAAGGTGCCAATTATTACAAAGAAATTTCTTGGCAAGATGCTTTTAAGTTAATTGCTGATGAATTAAATGTTTTGGACTCGCCAGATGAAGCTGTATTTTATACTTCTGGTAGAACCAGTAATGAAGCCGCATTTTTATATCAATTATTTGTGCGACAATATGGTACAAATAATTTACCAGATTGCTCTAATATGTGCCACGAATCTAGTGGTGCTGCACTTTCTGAAACTTTAGGTATTGGTAAAGGTTCTGTTACTTTAGACGATTTTAACCATACAGATTTAATAATTGTAATTGGGCAAAATCCGGGAACAAATCACCCTAGAATGCTAACTGCTTTAGGAGAAGCAAAGAAAAAAGGAAGTAAAATTATTACTATAAATCCTTTGCCTGAAGTAGGTTTAATGAATTTTAAAGAACCACAAAATCCTTTAAAATGGTTAGGTTCTGGTCAAGATTTAACCGATTTGTTTTTACAAGTTAAAATAAATGGTGATGTTGCTCTATTAAAAATCATTCTAAAATTAATGTTAGAGCAAGAAGAAAATGTACCTTATTCTGTTTTTGATTATCAATTTATTAAAGATAAAACCTACGGAATTGAAGATTTACTAGACGATTTAGAAACCTATTCAATAGATTATTTATTACCGCAAACTGGTTTAACTTTACAAGAAATCAAAAAAGCTGCAGATTTAATTATCAACAATAAAAAAATAATTATTTGTTGGGCAATGGGCATTACTCAGCATAAAAATTCTGTAGATAATATTAGAGAGATTGTAAACATTTTATTGCTAAAAGGCAGCATTGGTAAAAAAGGAGCAGGTACCTGCCCAGTTCGTGGCCACTCTAATGTTCAAGGAGATAGAACTGTGGGGATTTGGGAAAAAATGCCACAATCTTTTTTAGACAATTTAGAAAAAGAATTTAAATTTAAAGTACCTAGAAAGCATGGTTTTGATGTGGTTGATTCAATTGAAGCTATGCACAAAAAGAAAGCAAAGGTATTTTTTGGAATGGGTGGTAATTTTATTTCTGCTACACCAGATACAGAATATACTGCAACAGCTTTACGCAATTGTAATTTAACCGTTCACGTTTCTACCAAACTTAACAGAAGTCATTTAATCCACGGAAAAAAAGCTTTGATTTTACCTTGTTTAGGGCGTTCAGAAAAAGATTATCAGAGTTCTGGAGAACAATTTGTATCCGTAGAAAATTCTATGGGAGTTGTTCATAAATCAAAAGGACATTTAAAACCTTGTTCTGAAGATTTATTAAGTGAAGCTGCCATTGTTGCTGGTTTAGCAAATGCTACTTTAAAAAAATCGACAATAGATTGGTCTAAATTAGTGTCTAATTACGATTATATTAGAGATAAAATAGAAGCAGTAATTCCGGGTTTTGATAATTATAATGAAAGAGTTAGAATTGATGGTGGTTTTTATTTGCCAAACAATGCCAGAGATAATGATTTTAAAAACACTTTTACTGGTAAAGCTAATTTTAGCGTCAATTTACCTTCGGATATTGTTTTAAAAGACAATCAATTTATGATGATGACCATTAGAACACATGACCAATACAACACTACTATTTATGGTTTAAATGATAGATATAGAGGAGTTTTAAATGAACGTAGAGTAATTTTTATGAATGCTGATGATATGAAATCATTGGGATTAGAAAAACTAGATTTGGTAGATTTAACTAGCCATTTTAATGATGAAAAAAGAGAAGCTAAAGGATTTTTAGCAATACCATACAACATACCCAAACAATGCACAGCAACTTATTTTCCAGAAGCTAATGTTTTAGTGCCTATAAAAAGTACAGCAAAAATTAGTAATACACCAACTTCTAAAACAGTAACAATTTCTATTCAAAAAAGATAATTTTTAATTATGAAAAAACATCTATTTATACTGATAATCTTAGTCTGTAATCAATTTATTTATGCTCAAAACGAGATAGTTCCAGAAATGAAAACCCAAAAAGCTTTTGGTAAAATAGACTTTTTGTCAATTAAAATGCCAGAAACTTCAATTCCTAATGAAGCAAATATGGGTTTTACTGGTATTCATTACAACTTAATGTTGAATAATTGGGCTTACGCAGGTACTGGAATATATGGAGCTGTTTCAGGTGAAAGAGGTGGTTTTTTTACATTGGGCGTAAACCTTGGCGTTAAAAAATATTTTAGCGATGCTTTTTATATCGATTCTGGTTTCCATTTTGGTGGTGGTGGTGGAAAATCTGCACCAGATGGTGGTGGTGCATTTATTTTACCGCATTTTAATTTGGGTTACGATTTTAAAAATTTCTCAATAAATTCGGGTTGGTCTTATGTTAACTTTTTTGATGATGGATTAATTAAAGGTCATCAACTAAATGTTAGTTTAGAAATTCCTTTAGACTATGAGTATGCAAATTATAATCAATCAGAAAAAGAAATAAATTTTTCTGATTTAGCAAAATCTGATTGGAATATCAATTCTAAAAAAAATTCAATGATGTTGCACCTCAATACACTAAAAATAAATGGTGATACTCAAGGTATAAATAATGGTAAAACTATAAAATTAGCAGGTTTTGAATTCGATTCTTATATTACAAAAAATTGGTTTGCCTTCTTAAAAGTAGATGGTGCTTTTGACGGAATTAAAGCAGGCTTTATGGATGTATTTTTAGGAGGTGGTTATCACTTTTATTTAAATAAAAATAACACAAACATTCTGGCAAAATTTGGAGTTGGTGCAGCTGGTGGTGGAGGTGTAGATACACAAGGCGGCTTTTTATTATATCCTGATGTATCTATTGAACAAAGAATTTTTAAAGATTTGTTTGTATCTGTAAACAAAGGTTTTGTAATATCTCCAAATGCTCACTTTAACACATCATCATTAGGCATTGGTTTAAAATATTATATAGATAGAAACGGAATTATAGCAGACAAAACTTTTACTTCAGGTAAATTTAAAGGCTTTGAAGTAATTGTAAAACAAGATTTATATTTAGATGCTGAGAGAGATAAAGACACAAATCCAACACAAAATTTACATCAGATCTCTCTGCAAATAAATTTAGATTTAAACAAAAACGTTTATGTTGCTGGACAAACCTCATTTGCTAATTTTGGTAATGCTGGTGCTTATGCAGAAGGTATTGTTGGTTTAGGTGCTAAAACAAATCCTATTGCTAACAATAAAATTACCATTTTCGGCCAAGTTTTAACGGGCGCAGCTGGTGGTGGAGATATTAGTACTGGTGAGGGTTTAATACTAAAACCAAGTGCTGGTTTAAGCTATAAATTAAACAATACTTTAAGCCTAAGAGCTTCTGGAGGTTATGTAAAAGCCAAAGGAGGGCAATTAAATAGTACTTTCTTTAACTTCGGATTAAAATATCACTTATCTTTTTTAAAAATGAACCAATAAAAGCTTATTTTTAAGAAATAATCTCATCCCTAAAAAATGAAAATCAAATTTATAATTTTTTTCAGTTTGTTTCTTTTGCTAAAAACTCAAAATATTACATCACAAGAAATACATATTACACCTCGTCCTCAAAAAATAATTACAGGTAATAAATCTTTAAAAATAAATTCAGAAACACAAATTGTTTTTAATGATAACAGCAAAATTCTTGCTGATAATTTACAGCAATATTTTAAAGAAGAATTTAATTTACAATTAAAAACCACAGATTTTCAAAACCTTAAAATAAATTTCATCGATTTTAAAATTGATAAAAGTTTTGCTGATGAAAGCTACGAACTTAATGTTTCTGTTGATAAAATTTCAATCATTGCCAAAAATGAAACAGGTTTGTTTTATGGAATACAGACTTTAAAACAATTGTGTTCTTACAATGCTAAATTTTCTAAATATGAAAAATATTTAGAATTAAAAGTGGTAAAAATAGAAGATTGCCCAAGATTTAAATGGCGCTCTTTTATGTTAGATGAGGCTCGTTATTTTAAAGGGATGAAACAAGTAAAAATGCTTTTAGATGAAATGGCGTTTTTAAAAATGAATGTCTTTCATTGGCATTTGGTAGACGACCAAGGTTGGCGAATTGAAATAAAAAAATATCCAAAGCTTACAGAAATTGGTTCTAAAAGAAAAAGCACACAAATTGGTCCTTTACAATGGGAAAGTCCTATTCAATCTGCAGAACCGCATACTGGTTTTTATACGCAAGAACAAATTAAAGAAATTATTGCCTATGCTAAAGAAAGACATATAACAATTGTGCCAGAAATAGAAATGCCTGGGCATTCTACTGCTGCAATTGCTGCTTATCCTTGGTTAGGAACTTCTGGAAAAGAAATTGAAGTACCTATAAAATTCGGTGTTGGTAAAGATGTTTACAATGTTGCAAACCAAAGAGTAACTGACTTTTTAAAAGATGTTTTAGATGAAGTTATGGCGCTTTTTCCGTCCGAAGTTATTCATATTGGTGGAGATGAAGTAAAATACAATCATTGGAAATCTTCTGCTTATGTTCAAAAGTATATGAAAGAAAACAAATTGGCAACTCCTGCAGATTTACAAGTTTATTTTACAAATAGCATTTCTAAATATTTACAAAGTAAAGGTAAAAGAATGATGGGTTGGAACGAAATTATGGGGCACAATTTACATTATTATCAAGATAAAAACGACACAAAAACTACGCAAAAATTAGCACAAGAAAGTATTATTCATTTTTGGAAAGGAGATGTAGAATTGGCTACAACTGCTGCAAGTAATGGCTATGAAATTGTAAATTCTTTACACACTTTTACCTATTTAGATTATAGATATAAAAATTTACCATTATCTAAAGCGTATGCTTTTAATCCTGTTCCAGATAAACTAGATGCAAAATATCACGATAAAATAATTGGTTTAGGTTGCCAAATGTGGGGAGAATGGATACCTACTGATGGTGAAATGCATTACAAAGTTTTTCCTAGAATTGCAGCTTACGCAGAAGTTGGTTGGACAGAAGAAAAGCAAAAGAATTTTAGTGTTTTTAAAAAATCATTAAAGAATTTACAAAAAAGATGGACAGCCAAAGAAATTTATTTTGCTCCTGATAATTTTGTCGAAAAAAAGTAATTCGTTTGAAAGAAATTATATCTATAGCTCCTGGAAGAACATGTTTGTTTGGCGATCATCAAGATTATTTAGGCCTGCCAATTATTGCTTGTGCTATCAATAGACACATTACTTTAAAAGCTACAAAAAATAATTCTGATACTTTTAATATTGATTTACCAGACATTAATCAAAAAAGAACAATTTCGATTTTTAAAGATGCTGAAAAACTAGAAAAAGAGGATTTTTTACAATCCGCTTTACAAGTTTTAAAAAGATACAAATGTATACCCAATTCTGGGTACGATATTTTAATTACTGGTACAATCCCTATAAATTCTGGTACTTCTAGTTCATCAGCATTAACAGTAGCTTGGATTCAGTTTTTGTTAAAAGCCTTTGGGCCAGAAAAATTCTTAAATCCTCAAGATATAGCGCAATTGGCTTTTGAAGCTGAAGTTTTAGAATTCAATAATCCTGGTGGTAAAATGGACCAATATAGTATTGGTTTAGGTAATATTATTTATCTAGAAACTGGTAATGATTTTTCTTTTGAAGTTTTAAAAGCACCTCTATCAGGATTAATTATGGCAGATTCTGGTGTACCAAAAGAAACTACTGCTTTGTTAAAAAGGCTAAAAACAAATTCTTGGTTGGCTATTGAAAAAGTACAAAAAAAGATGCCAAATTTTAAAGTTGAAACTGCAAATTTTGATGATTTGCAAACCTATTTAAATTGTATTTCTGATGATTTAAAACCTTATTTAGAAGCTGCAATAGGTAATTTTAGAGTCACGAAATTGGCTTTACAAGAGTTTAAAAAAGATAATCTAGATTTAGTGAAAATTGGAGAATTGATGAATTTACATCATCATTATTTAAAAAATCTATTAAAAATAACAGTTCCTAAAATTGATACTATGATTGATGCTGCTTTAAATGAAGGTGCTTTAGGCGCAAAAATTGTAGGTTCTGGAGGTGGAGGAAGTATTGCTGTTTTATCACCTAAAAACAAAGAAATTGTTATTAAAAAAGCACTTTTTAATGCAGGTGCAAAAGATGTTTATATTGCTGCTGTAGATAAAGGAGCGAGAATCGAATAAATAAAATACTATGCATAATAATTTGGTAATTTTAGCAGGTGGAATGTCATCAAGAATGAAAAAACCTTCTACTTCAAAATCTGTTAATGAACAAGAAACTAGCCAAGCAAATAACAGAAGTAAAAGCTTAATTAGTGTTGGTAATTCTGGCAGACCTTTAATGGATTATCTTTTATTTAACGCAAAAAAAGCAGGTTATAAAAACATTTATATTGTTATCAATGAAAAAGGTGGCTTGTTTAAAGAGTTTTATGGAGAAAAAAGTAAAAACAATAATTTTAACGGATTAAACATCTCCTTCCCTATTCAATACATCCCAAAAGATAGAGTAAAACCTTTTGGAACTGCAGATGCTGTTTTTCAGGCTGTTGAACAATTCCAAGAACTACAATCACAACAATTTACAGTTTGTAATAGCGATAATTTATATTCAGAAAAATCTTTAAAAATATTAAGAGAAACTTCGAATTCGAATGCCTTAGTTTCTTTTGATAGAGATGCTTTAGAATTTTCTTTAGAAAAAATTTACTCTTTTGCAATTATGAATTTAGATGAAAACAATTATCTAAAAAACATTATTGAAAAACCATCTGTTGAAGAAGCAGAAAACTATAAAGATGATGAAGGTAAGATTAGAGTAAGTATGAATATTTTTAAAATGGACGGAAAAATGATATATCCTTATTTAAAAAACTGTCCTATTCATCCTAAGAGAAATGAAAAAGAATTACCAACAGTAGTTTTAAATTGTGTTGCAGATTATACTGAAGCTTTTTTAGCCATTCCGCTTTCTGAACACGTGCCAGATTTAACTGCTAAAGACGATATTATCATCATAAAAGAATATTTAAAGAAGCATTATCCAGATACTTTAACTTGGTAAGTTTTTAATTTTTATATTGCAAGTATCCTAATCATCAATAAAAAGTTTATGATCAATTTAAGTACATTAGATTATGTATTAATCATTTCATTTTTTTTAATCACTTTATTTATTGGAATTTACGTTTCTAAGAAATCTGGAAAAAATTCAACCGAGTTTTTTCTTTCTGGTAGAAATATGCCTTGGTGGTTGTTAGGTGTTTCTATGGTTGCCACTACTTTTTCTACAGATACCCCAAATTTTGTTACTGATATTGTAAGGAAAGATGGTGTTTCATCTAACTGGATGTGGTGGGCCTTTCTAATTACAGGATTATTGACTGTGTTTGTCTATGCTAAATTATGGCGAAAATCGAATGTAAAAACAGATATTGAATTTTATGAATTACGTTATGGAGGAAAACCCGCGAAGTTTTTAAGAGGATTTAGAGCTTTATACTTAGGGTTTCTGTTCAATATTTTTGCAATGGCAGGTGTAACTCTTGCTGCTATAAAAATTGGGAGTATTATGTTAGGTTTACAACCTTGGGAAACCATTATTTATGCAGGAACTGTAACTGTAATTTTTAGTGCTTTAGGCGGATTTAAAGGTGTAGTTTATACTGATTTTATATTGTTTTTTACTGCGATGGTTGGTGCAATTGGTGCAGCGTATTATTTGGTAAACTTACCAGAAATTGGCGGAATTGAAGCTTTAATTACCCACGAGAATGTAGTAGATAAATTATCGATTTTACCAGACTTTAATAATACAGAAGCCATAATTACATTGTTAGTTATTCCTTTGGCTGTGCAATGGTGGAGTTCTTGGTATCCTGGTTCTGAACCTGGAGGTGGTGGATATATTGCACAAAGAATGTTAGCTGCAAAAGATGAAAATCACGCAATTGGCGCTACTTTTTTCTTTAATATTATGCATTATGCTTTACGTCCTTGGCCTTGGATTTTAGTTGCTTTAGCTTCTTTAATTGTATTTCCAGATATTGCTAGTATTCAAGAAGCATTTCCTAATATTTCTGAAAGTAAATTAGGTGATGATTTAGCCTATTCTGCAATGTTAACCAAATTACCAAGTGGATTATTAGGCTTAGTTTTAGCTTCTTTAATTGCAGCTTATATGTCAACAATTTCAACACATTTAAATTGGGGATCATCATATATTGTAAATGATTTTTACAAACAACACGTTAAAAAAAATGCATCAGAAAAACATTTAGTTGCTGTAGGTAGAATTTCTACAATTTTATTAATGGTTTTTAGTGCATTATTTGCTTTGTATCTGCAAAATGCAAAACAACTTTTTGATATTATAATTATGTTTGGTGCTGGTACTGGTTTAATCTTTATTTTAAGATGGTTTTGGTGGCGAATTAATGCTTGGAGTGAGATTTCTGCAATGACAGTTTCTGGAGTAATTTCATTGATTTTTTCATCAGAAAGTATAAGTAATTTGTTTTTTGGTCATGAAGGCTTTTTTCCAATTTGGGCTAAACTTCCAGTAATTGTTTTTATTACAACTGCAATTTGGATTTTATTCACTTTTATTACTAAACCTGAAAAACAAGAAGTTTTAATTAAATTTTACAACAAAACACAACCTGGTGGTCCAGGGTGGATTCCTGTTTTAGAAAAAGTTAAAGACAATAAAATTATATTAGAAGAAAACAAAAACTGGAATGTACCCTCAGGAATTTTAGCAATGTTATTGGGTTGTATATTAATTTACAGTTGTCTCTTTACAACTGGTTATTGGATTTATGGTGAATATAAGTTAGCTATTATAACCTCTTTACTAGTTATAATTTCAGCATTTTTATTAATCAGGACTTGGAAAAAAATTAAAACTGATGTTTTATAAGCCTTAAAAAGTTTCAAATATTTTTTGAAAATTAAAAAATATTGTATATTGCATACCTATTAAAATCCCTAAAAAACCCTTAAAATTCCCCGGTATTATGGATAAAGACACCATAAGACAAGTACTTTTACTTGCTGTATCATCAATTGTATTATATTTTTCTGGAATTTATTTAATGTCTCTAGGTAAATTAAAATCTGTAGAAGACGGTTTTATCGTTATGATTTTCTTTTTTGCCTTTTTTCCTTTTTTAAGTGTATTTACAAAGTTAACCTTTAAAGCTTTTAGAGCTTTTATAGGCGCAAAAAATTACCAATAAAACATTCATTTTGTTATAAAATACAAAAGCTGATATTTTTTATATCAGCTTTTAGCATTTTGTACGGTCAAGGTTTTTCTTTAAAAAAATAAGGTTTTTTCCTAATCTTAAATATTAAATTAATATTTATTTTTGAACACGCCCTCCAACTTTTAGTTGCTTTTAATTGCATTTAGCTTGATTTAGTCAAATCTTCATTCTTTAATATTAAAGAATGAAGATTTTTCTTTATCTAATTAACTTTTTATATTTAATACGTTTTGGCATTAAATCTCCACCCAAACGTTTCTTCTTATTCTCTTCGTAATCAGAAAAAGAACCTTCAAAGAAATAAACTTGGCTATCACCTTCAAAAGCTAAAATATGAGTACAGATTCTATCTAAAAACCATCTATCGTGACTAATTACTACAGCACAACCTGCAAAATTTTCTAAACCTTCTTCCAAAGCTCTTAAAGTATTTACATCTAAATCATTTGTTGGCTCATCTAAAAGTAAAACATTACCTTCTTCTTTTAAAGTCATTGCTAAATGCAATCTGTTTCTTTCTCCTCCAGAAAGTGTATTTACTTTTTTATTTTGTTCACTTCCTGAAAAATTAAAACGACTTAAATAAGCACGAGAGTTTACTTGTTTACCTCCCATCATTACTAAATCTTGACCATCAGAAAAGTTTTCCCAAATTGTTTTATTAGGATCAATATCTGAATGTGCTTGATCTACATAAGCTATTTTAGCAGTTTCACCAACCTTAAAGTTACCATCATCTGGAGCTTCTTCTCCCATAATCATTTTAAAAATAGTGGTTTTACCAGCACCGTTTGGACCAATAATACCAACAATTCCTGCTTGTGGCAGATTAAATTCTAAATTCTCGTATAAAATTTTATCATCAAAAGCCTTAGATACTCCTGTAGCTTCAATTACATTGGTTCCTAAACGTGGACCATTAGGAATATAGATTTCTAATTTTTCATCAACTTGCTTTTGGTCTTGACTCATTAATTTGTCATAATTTTTCAAACGTGCTTTTTGCTTTGTTTGACGACCTTTTGCTCCTTGACGTACCCATTCTAACTCACGTTCTAAAGTTTTTTGACGCTTAGATGCTGTTTTGCTTTCTTGCGCCATTCTGTTCGATTTTTGATCTAACCAAGAAGAATAGTTTCCTTTCCAAGGAATACCTTCTCCTCTATCTAATTCTAAAATCCAACCAGCAACATTATCTAAGAAATATCTATCGTGAGTTACTGCAATTACAGTTCCTTTATATTGTGCTAAATGATGCTCTAACCAATGTACAGATTCTGCATCTAAATGGTTGGTAGGCTCATCTAATAATAAAATTTCTGGTTCTTGTAATAATAATCTACACAATGCAACTCTACGTTTTTCTCCTCCAGAAAGCACTCCAATTTTTTTATCAGAATCTGGTGTTCTTAACGCATCCATTGCAATTTCTAGTTTGGTATCTAATTCCCAAGCATTAGCAGCATCAATTTTATCTTGAAGTTCTGCTTGTTGGTTCATTAGTTTTTCCATCTTATCTGCATCAGAATAGACTTCTTCTAATCCAAACATATCGTTTATTTTGTTGTATTCGTCAAGAATTGCAACAGTTTCTGCAACACCTTCTTTTACAATTTCTAAAACTGTTTTTTCTGGATCTAATTGTGGTTCTTGCTCTAAATACCCAACTTTATAACCTGGAGAAAAAGTAACATCTCCTTGAAAATTCTTTTCTACACCTGCAATAATTTTTAATAATGTTGATTTACCTGATCCGTTTAAACCAAGAATACCAATTTTTGCACCATAGAAGAAGCTTAAATAAATATCTTTTAAAACTTGTTTACCTGTTGATTGATAGGTTTTAGAAACCTTATTCATCGAAAAAATGACTTTCTTATCGTCTGACATTTTATTATTTTTTTATAAATATGAAATTTTGCTACAGAAATTTGTAGACTTTATACTCTACCTTTAAGAGCGTTAAATACCCAAGCTATACAGAAAAAACCAAACCCAACAGTTGCAAAACCCCAACCTGCTACATCTTCGTACCTATAACCGCCTAATAAAATTAATACTATACCCATTACTATCATTAATAAAGTAGCGTAACCCAATACGGTATTTTTATTCATTGCCATCGTTCTTAATTAATTGTTGAAAGGCAAATATCGCTATTTTATTTGAATTTTTGAAGCTCAAATCAATTGAAGATTACTTGTTTATTGTAACATATAACAAGAAAAGTAGTCTATATAATATGACAAGATTCATATTTGTTACTATTCTACTATTTTTTAGTTTGTTCTCTTCTGCAAACAACTATAAGAATCAGATTTTTAAAGAGTTTCCTGTACACTTTACAAACGCTAAAGTAATTAATGAATTTACCACTAGAATTCCTTTTAAATTAATTGGTAGATTAATTGTTCTTGAAGGTTATTTAAAAGATAAAAAAGGTAATTTTATTTTAGATACAGGTTCTGAAGCACTAATTTTAAACAAAGTGCATTTTAAAACTTACCCTTTTAACCACCGAAAAACAGAAAACACTACTGGTATTTTAAGATCTATTGATAATCCTATAGAAAAGAGAATAAAAAAATTATCATTTAAAAATTTACATTTAGAAAACAAAAACTCAGATATTATCGATTTATCTCATATCGAAAAAAGCAAAAAAATAAAATTATTAGGCATAATAGGTTATAGTATTTTAAAAGATTATGAGGTTTTTATTGATTTATACCTAAATCAAATAACACTTACAAAAATTGATAAATCAGGAAAAAAGTTAGGTAAAGAAAAATATCTTGAAAAAATTGTAGATAGCATTCAATTTAAATTAAAAAAACATACCATTGTAATTGATGGTTTTATTAATAATGAAAAAATTACCTTTGGTTTAGATTCCGGAGCTGAGTTTAATCAGATAAATTCTAGGATTAATAAAAAAGTTTTAAAACATTTTTATCCAAATAAACGGATATATTTAACTGGTGCAAGTTCAAAAAAAATAGAAGTTATTTACGGAAACTTACATAGAGTTAAGCTGAATAATAAAATTTATTTTGGCCCAATGAAAACAATATTAGTTAACCTAAAAAACCTAAACAAAGCGTTTGGCACAGATTTAGATGGTATTTTAGGACATGACTTTTTTGCTCAAAAAAGAGTTATCATCAACTATAAAAAAGAAAAATTATATTTTATAAATTACCCAGTTATTAAATAGTGAAAACAAAAATATTACATATCATTTTATTATTCTTTGTGATGAATACTCTCAATACAAGCTCACAAGAAAAACCTATTAAAGGTTATAAAATTGATGGTGATTATATCATTTTTACTTTTAATAAGAAAGATTATTTAGAAGCTACAAATGAAAGAAATAATCAAAAATTAGACTTTGATGATTTTGATATTGAAAAAGTTGTAGTTGCTGGTAGTTTTAACTTGTGGTCTAGAGACAATTGGGAAATGGTTAAAGTAAACAACAATATATATCAGCTTAAAAAAAGAATTGATGATTTTAACGATGATTTTAACTGGGAATTTAAATTTGTAATTAACAATTCTATTTGGGCAGAACCATCAAAAGAAATGGCAAACATAGTACCTGCCATAAAAGATGGTTATCGAATAAACAAATACAATTTTAAAATTTTACCTGTAAACATAAAAAAAGACGGAAATGCCAAGTTCTTTTTAAAGGGTTACACAAATGCAAAAGAGGTTATTTTAAGTGGCTCATTTAATTATTGGAATGAGCATTTATACAAAATGAAAAAAACCAAGAATGGTTGGAAATTAAATTTACAACTAAAACCAAATGATTATCAATATAGATTTATTGTTGATGGAAATTGGATAGAAGATCCTGATAATTCAAATAGAATTCCTAATGAATTTGGCGAGTATAATTCTGTTATTGATATCAGAAAAAAAATTACATTTTTTCTAAGTGATTTTAAAAATGCCAAAAAAGTAATTTTAGCTGGTACGTTTAATAATTGGTCTGAGGATCAATTAAAAATGAAAAAAACTGAAAATGGTTGGATTTATAAAATTACACTTAGTGGCGGAAAACATCATTATAAATTTATAGTAGATGGCCATTGGAAATTAGACCCCAATAATCCGATTAAAGAATATGATGGAAATGGTAACATCAATTCTGTGAAAATGGTTAAATAAATAGCTTAAAACCTTCTTTGCTGTCCATTTCCTCTTTGCCTTTGCCCATTATTGTTCTGATTTCTTTCTGGTCTTTTGGGCTGTAGATTTTCTTTAATATTATTTTAATATTTTATCCACTTTTTATTTTGTTTTTCAGATAAAATTTCTTCTAAAAATTGGTTTAAATCCTTTTCATTGATTTGTACTCCTTCTTTTATTGGTCTTAAAATTTTACCAATATTAGACCTCATTTCCTGACTTTTATCAGAACTATTGTTTTGTAGATTGTTACGTTGAACATCTTTTAAAGAGCTCATTACTACATCTAAATTATTTAACTTTTCAGAATTCAATAAAGCAATTTCTTTTATTTTAAAGTTGTAATTATTTAAAGCTTTTTTTACTTTAAAAATTAAATTATCATCTTTAACTTTATTTTTTTTAATTACTTCTTCTGTATCATAATAAAAAATCCCTGCCGCATCACTTGCTTTAAATTCTTTTGTCTCTCTTGCATTACCTTGTCCATTTTGTTGTGGCGCCACTTCAAAAACCGCTTCCACCTCCTCTAGAGCGTTGAGCATAAAACAAATTACTTAAGAGTAAAAGTGTAATAAATAAAATATTTTTCATTTTGTGATTTCAATAATTATACAAATAATTAGATAATGTTTTGTTTAAACTTGTTTTGCAAATCTAATTTAATTTTTATGACAGATTATAATTTTACAGCCAATCTTGCGCCTTGGTTTATAGCGCGTTTTGCATCTAATTCGCTTGCAAAATCTGCACCACCAATTACATGTACACTTTTACCTAAATCTAATAAAGGTTGATATAATTCTTTAAATGGTGTTTGACCTGCACAAATAATTACATGATCTACATCTAAAATTACTTGTTCATTATTCTTGGTATAATGTAAGCCTTCATCATCAATTTTATTGTAAGTAACTTCACCAATAAACTGAACTTTTTTCTTTTTTAAAGTAGATCTATGAATCCATCCTGTAGTTTTGCCTAAGTTACCACCAAATTTACCTTTGCTTCTTTTAAACATAAATATTTCTCTTGGTGATTCTTCATACTCAGGTTTTATGCCTTCTATGCCACTTCTAGCTTTCAAAGATTTATCAATTCCCCATTCTTTTAACCAAGCATCAATATTTAACGCTGTAGATTCGCCTTCATGCGATAAATATTCAGAAACATCAAAACCAATACCACCTGCACCAATAACTGCCACTTTTTTACCTACTGTTTTTTTATGTTTTAAAACATCGATATAACTCAATACTTTAGGGTGATCAATTCCTTCAATTTTTAATGCCCTTGGTTTAATTCCTGTTGCCAAAATAATCTCATCAAAATCCGCATTTACTAAATCTTTTTCTGATATTCTAGTATTCAGTTTTAAATCGACATTATACAATTCAATTTGTTTTTTAAAATAACGAATGGTTTCATAAAACTCTTCTTTACCAGGTATTTGCTTTGCCATATTAAACTGACCACCAATTTCTGAAGCAGCATCAAATAACGTAACAGCATGACCTCTTTTTGCTGATATTGTAGCAGCTGCCAAGCCTGCTGGCCCTGCACCAATTACTGCAATTTTCTTTTTGTTTTTAGTTGGATGATAAACCAATTCCGTTTCATGACAAGCTCTAGGGTTTACCAAACAACTCGCAACTTTTTGTTGAAAAACGTGATCTAAACACGCCTGATTACAACCAATACAAGTATTTATTTCATCACTTTTATCTGCTTTCGCTTTATTAACCCATTCAGAATCTGCTAAAAAAGGGCGAGCCATAGAAATCATATCTGCATGACCTTCTGCCAAAACTTTATCTGCAGTTTCTGGCATATTAATTCTGTTAGAAGTTATTAAAGGAATTGAGATTTCTTCTTTCATTTTTTTGGTAACCCAAGTAAAAGCGGCTCTAGGCACTGAAGTTGCAATAGTTGGTATTCTAGATTCGTGCCAACCAATACCTGTGTTAATAATTGTTGCTCCAGCTTTTTCTATTGCTTTACCTAATTGTACAATTTCTTCCCAAGAACTTCCATTTTCTACCAAATCTAACATTGATAGTCTGTAAATTATGATAAAATTCTCACCCACAGATTCTCTAATTTGCTTTACAATTTCGATAGGCAAACGCATTCTATTTTCATAATCTCCACCCCAATTATCGGTTCTTTTATTGGTTCTTTTTGCAATAAATTGATTAATTAAGTAGCCTTCAGAACCCATAATTTCTATACCATCATAACCTGCCATTCTCGATAATTCTGCACAATTTACAAAGTCTCTAATGGTTCTTTTAATTCCTGATTTTGTTAATTTAAAAGGTTTAAAAGGCGTTATTGGCGATTTTATTTTTGATGGAGCCACATTAAAAGGATGATAACCATATCTACCCGAATGCAAAATCTGCATACAAATTTTACCTCCTTCTTTATGTACAGCTTCTGTAATTTTTTGATGATGAATAGCGTGTTTTTCTGTAGACATTCTTGCTGCAAAAGGCCCTGTCCAACCTTGTATATTTGGGGAAATACCTCCTGTAACTATTAAGCCTACTCCACCTTTAGCGCGTTCTGCATAATATGCCGCTATTCTATCCAATCCGTTTTTTTCTTCTTCTAAACCAGTATGCATAGACCCCATTAAAATTCTATTTTTTAAAGTTGTAAACCCTAAATCTAATGGTTCAAAAATGTGCTTGTATTTCATATTACTAAAATTATAATTTATTATGCACGCATAATACTTTGCAATATAAGAAAATAAATACATCAATAATAAATGTATTGATATCTATTATGATTTTTGATTAAAAATACAAATGCTATTTCAGCTAAAAATATAAATCGACTACACTAAACTAACGTTTATAAATCTTCGAACTTCATGCTGAATTAAAGATAATTCAAGAAATTTAAAGGGGCAGAAAAGTAAGAATTCTAAGTAAATTTATCTCTAATTCATTGGCACATCAATTACCAATAATTTACTGGCTTTTAATGCTTTAATTTTTACTTTATCAGTATTTTCAATACCAATTGCATCTCTACTTTGTAGCTTTTCACCAGCAATTTCAACTTCACCATCAATTAAGAAAAAATAAACTCCGTTTTTTGGATCATATTCAGTATAATAATTCTCATCCATGTCTATTAGGTATAAATAAGCTTGCTGATTTATAGGCAAAGAACCTTTAATTTGCTTGTCTTTTGGAGAAACTAAAATCTGAAATCTATTATTACGTTCTGTAATATCAAAATGTTTTTGATTGTAATAAGGTTCAACTTCTTGTTGTTCTGGAATTATCCAAAGTTGTAAAAAATTAACCTCATCAGTTTTACTATCATTAAATTCTGAATGTGTTAAACCTGTACCTGCACTCATAACTTGTACTTCACCAACTTCTATAGAACGTTGATTGTTCATACTATCTTTATGAGAAAGTGCTCCAGAAATTGGTATAGAAATAATTTCCATATTTTTATGAGGATGTGTACCAAAACCCATTTTTGGTTGTACCACATCATCATTTAATACTCGTAACATTCCAAAATTCATTCTTTCTGAGTTTTGGTAATTGGCAAAACTAAAAGTATGATGCGATTTTAACCAACCATGATTGGCAAAACCTCTTGTATCTGATTTGTGAATTGTTTTTTTCATATTAAACTTGTTTAATACCCTGAACTTGTTTCAGGGTCTATTTTAATAATTTGTGTTTTTTAGATTGTTAGATTGTTAGATTGTTAGATTGTTAGATTGTTAGATTGTTAGAATAAGACTTTTCTAAACACCTAAAAATCTATTTATCCAAAAATTTAATTAATATAAATACCCCATTTTTCCTTGCTGATAATCACGCATCGCTTCTAAAATTTCGGTTTGAGTATTCATTACATAAGGTCCATATTGTGTAATCTTTTCATTGATAGGCTCACCTGAAAGAATTAATAATGTACTTTTTTGATGCGCTTTAAACTGAATTGTATTTCCATCTTGATGAAACACAATCATCTGATTTTCTCCTTTTTTTAAAATCTGAGAATTATTGACCAAAATCTCACCATCTAACAAATAAATTAAAGATTGATGATTTTCTGGAATATCAATATCCATTGTTCCGTTTGCATCTGCATTTGCTGTAAAAACATTGACTGCGGTTTGCGTTTTTATAAAACCAGTTTGTTCTTTTTGATGACCTGCAACAATATTTAATTGCACTTTTTTATCTTGTGTAAACAACTTCGGAATTTGATTTTCTTCTAAATGTTGGTAATGAGGTGTCATCATTTTGTGCTTTGCTGGCAAATTTAACCACAACTGAATTCCTTCTAAATCGCCACCTTTTTTCACAAATTCTTTGGTTGGAGCTTCTGCGTGGATAATTCCTCTACCTGCAGTTGTCCATTGAACACCACCAGCTTTCACAACCATTTCATTTCCTAAAGAATCTTTGTGCAATTGCTCGCCTTTAAACAATAAAGTAATTGGCTCGAAACCTCTATGAGGATGTGGCCCTAAATCGAAAGGATTATTGAATTCTGAAATTGCATAAGGACCATAATGATGTAACAACAAAAACGGATCTACATTCTCTAAACCTTGTGTTGGTAATGGTTGACGCAATTTTATAGCTCCCATATTTACAAGAGAACTTGCAACTATTTTTTGTATGGTTTTATAAGTTTTCATTGTTTTAAGTTTTTTGTTCTTGAAAATTCTGATATAAAATCGAAATCAGAAGAACTGAGAATTCTTAGTTTTTATTTTCCGTGGAAAATAATAGTGCAAATTTTTTCTATCTTAATTTATCTAATAGATTGCTTAAAGTTATTGCTTCTTCATCTGATAAATTATCTAAAAAAGAAAGATTACCATTTACATCTATAGTAGATAATAATTCTAAACCTTGAGTGGTTATTTTTACAAAAACTACTCTTCTATCGTGTTCACAACGTTCTCTTTCAATAAGATTTTTATCGCATAATTTATCCATTAAACGAGTTGCATTTGGTGCTCTTTCTATCATTCTATCTTTTACAATTTGCACCTTAATTTTATCTTTTGCACCTCTTAAAATTCGTAAAATATTGTATTGTTGAGGCGAAATTCCATAAGGTTTAAAAAACTCATTCTCTTGACTGCTTAACCAA
Organism: Polaribacter reichenbachii; assembly: GCF_001975665.1. Taxonomy (NCBI): domain Bacteria; kingdom Pseudomonadati; phylum Bacteroidota; class Flavobacteriia; order Flavobacteriales; family Flavobacteriaceae; genus Polaribacter; species Polaribacter reichenbachii. The sequence continues at coordinate 4,026,859 of NZ_CP019419.1, forward strand.
TTAGATGTGTATTTTATATTGATAAAAGCCTTTAATTTCTCGCTCTTAAAATTACTGTTGATGTCTTTTGAAATGTCTCCCATATTTTATGTTTGGTGTTTGGTGAGTATGTTTGGTGTTTAATTCCAAACACCTAACATCCTGCTTCAAGCTTCAAACTTGTTACGCTCTCAACTTTAAATCTTGCATTATTTTATTAAACTCTTCTGTTGTTGGTGTTAAAAACACTTTATCATCTACAAACAACGTTGGATATTTTGCAACTCCATTGTATAATTCTTTGCTGTGTTCTCTAGCTTCAACATCTTTAGAAATATCTTTATAAGTGTAAGGAACATCTGTTGAATTTAAGAAATTTTTAAAAGCAACAGTATACGCGTGTCCTGCTTTTCCGTATAAAACTATCTTCATAATTATTGATTTACATTATTTTCAAACTCCACCACTTTTGATTTTAAAGCTGCTAAAAGTTCTTCGTTAATTAATTTACCTTCTTTAAAATTATCGTAAAAGCTTGGTAAAGAAAAAGTGGTAATTGTTTTTGCGCCTTGTCTTGGAAACCTTTGCTCTGCTGCTGCTAACACAAACCTACCTCCCATTCCTCCAGGAGAAGTTGCCATTAATAATAATGGTTTTTCTCTAAAAACATTTACTTCTAATCTTGAGCTCCAATCAAAAATATTTTTAAAGGCAGCTGAATAGGAACCATTGTGTTCTGCTAAAGAAAGAATAAAGCCATCGTAATTATTTAATAATTCGTTGAACTTTTTTGCATCTTCTGGGAAACCATTTTGTTCTTCATCTGTGCTATAAACAGGGAAATTAAAATCTCTTAAATCTACAATATCAAAAGAAGTATTTTCTAAATTTTCTGCTGCAAAAGTTGCTAATTGTTTATTGATTGAAGTAGAACTTGTACTACCTGCAAATGCTAATATTTTTTTCATTTTATTTTGTTTTTAAATTGTTCTCGATACAATTTTTCCAAAAAGAAAAATCACTCGAACTGAAATACTGAAAACTAGTCTTATACAGTTAATATTTAATAGTGATAAACTGAAAAATTGGACTGCCAACTGAAGACTGATTTACTGAATACTAGTTTCTATCAAAGTTTCACCTTTTATCATTTTGGCCACAGGACATTTACCTGCAATCGTTAATAATCTTTTTCTTTGTTCTTCTGTTACTTCTTTTTCGAAAGAAATATCTTCTTCTAACCACTTTTTAATTCCAGTAGCGGTTTGTGCTTCTTTTTGAGAAACAATTACTTTTATTTTTCCAACATCCCAACCTTTTCTTTCTACGTACATTCTTAAAGTAATTGAAACACAACCTCCAACAGCTGACAGTAAATATTCTACAGGTGTTGGCCCATTATTATCTCCACCAGAAACAACAGGTTCATCAATAGTTAAAAAATGATTTCTGGTTTTTGCTTCTGCTAAATAATTTTTATTTGTTAAAACTACTTCTGATGATTTTTCCATTAAGCTTGTAATTTTTTATACGTAAAATATGATGTTATTAATAAAATCATTGCAATTAATGCACCTGTTTGTTCTCCATCATTAATCATAACGTGTGCAAAAAATGCTAAAATAAAAGCAAAAAAGAAGGCTGAGTAGGCCCAATCTTTTAGAGATTTATTACTCACAAACCATATAGCTACTAAACCTAATAACTTTGCTACTGCATATGGATAAATAATATATGTTGGATACCCAAATCCTTGAAACATTACTGATACTTCATCATAATTAAAAAAATACATACCCACTGAAAAAAGCATTAGCACAGTTAGTAAACCTGTAGAAACATAATAAATAATTTTAGTTGCTTTCATTATAGATTGATTTTAAAATTAATACAAAGTTACAATAATAAATTTTATTTACCAAGGAAAATATATCCAAGGAATTATATGGAATTAATTTTAATTATTATAAAGAATTTTTCTTGATATTATTCTAACATTAAATACTAATTTCCCTAATTTTGGGTGTTATAATTAATGGCAAAACCCCTCAAAGAATTGAAAACAATTTTGATAAAAACTAAAATATGAAGAATAATATTTCTAAAATGAGTTCATTAGATATTTACCTATCCAATTTAAGTGATAAGGAATATGAAGAAATCAAACATAAGTTTTCAACTCAAAAATTAAAGGTAATGCCTTTAATATCTTGGGATTTATTTACTCTAGATTATCAAAAAAGAATAGATGAAGCCAAAAAGAAAACTGAGCTACAACAAGTACTTTCCTTTGCTAAACAATTTAATTGGCAAAACAACCTAAAACAAGCTTTTTCAGAAAACGAATACGAAGCCTTAATTATTACCGATAAAAACCAAAATATTATTTGGGTAAACGAAGGTTTTACTTTTATGACAGGCTACTCAAAATCATTTGCAATTAACAAAAATCCAAGATTTTTACAAGGAAATAATACTTCTTTAGAAACAAAAAAAAGGGTTAAGAAAAAGATTGCACTCAACAAACCTTTTAAAGATTTTATAATAAACCAACGAAAAGATAAATCTAATTATAAATGTGAAATAAAGATTATCCCTCTTTACAATGAACATACAACCCATTATATTGCCTTTGAGAAACAAGTTGTGTAAATTATTATAAGAAATAATTTACACAACTAATCACTACTAGTACTTTATAAAAAAAAAGCTCAAGATTTCTATAAAAAAATTAATTATTCATTTTTATAGAATCTATCTGCTTTTGTAATCTTTGTATTTCTTGAATCTTTTTCTGTTGATTAGATAACAACTGAATAGAATCTAATATTGCTCTGTTTTGCTCTAAAATTGTTTTCTCCTTTTCAAAATAAATATTCTGATTTTCGCTACTTCTCCAAGCTTCATTTAATTGTAAATAAACCTCTTCATTCCATTTGCTTGGGTGTTTTGCATCAATCCAAACTACATCTCTGTATTCACTATCAATTAATGCTAAATCTGGTGTTGCAGAACCATCAAACTGTGAGTTTTCTTTCTTTATTGCTGATATTGTACTTAAGAAAAACATACGTTTTCTCCCCGCAATTTTTTTAATATAAGGCCTAAATTCTACAGGTTTGTTTACTGACCAATCGTACTCTTTTCTAGATTCAATTACCTTTAAAGGCATTGCAGAAACACCTGCATAACCTTCTTTTTTTGAAGCGTGATCGTAAAAATATAAAGCATTTGTACCATCTGCAGGTATAAAAACACTAAAGGTTAAACTGGTTCTTTCTGAACCAACTGGCTCTAAACCAAACCAATGATACAAACCACTGTAAGCCCCTGTTTTGGTATCAGAAAAATCGAAATCGGTTACAAAAGGTTGCTGATTTTGATCGTCTGCCAAATCTGGAATTTTAACTGCAGTTTTCATATTCCAAGGTAATGGGTCTGAAAAACCTGCTAAAAACTTTAAACTTTCTGCTTGTAAACGCGACACTTTTTCTGCTAATGTATTTTGTCTTGTTAAAAATTGATGATTTTTCATTTCATCTGGTGAAATATATTCTCCTTTACCAATGGTAATTCTTTCTAAATAATCAGAAAAAGTATGTTCTCCATTTTCGATAACCATTACTCCACCAAAAGTTGGATATGGAAAAAAGAAACCTTTCCATTTTATTAAACTCACAACCTCAACCCAAGCACCTTTATCATTTTTCATATAATAGGTGTCACTTGGTTCATAGTTGAACAGCATCCAAGGATTTAAACGTTGCACAACTGCATTGTATGTATTTCTACTAAATTTTAGAGATTCACCAATTGAAAAAGTTACCGGAATTCTATTTTCTGATGAAAAACGAGGAAAAGGTGTTGTACTTGACACTGAAAAAACCTCTTCTGTATTGTCTTTTAAACCTTGCCAATAATATTTTTCTGTTGGCTGAATTGCCATTGTCCATTGATTAGAATCATCTACTCTCACCAAATGCGGTAAAGAAACATCTTTCGTTTCACCTACAGATTCGTTTGCCATAGAAAAGATGTTTCTTAATGGCTGAATTCTTTCGTTTTGGGTTAATGGCAACTCTACAATTTCTATTCTGTTTAAATCGTTAAAAACATTATAGGTTTGCATATAATTGTACATCTTAGAATGAAAACCTATGTAATAAATTGCTCCGAAAAACAAGGCTAAGAAAAACAAAACACCAATTCTACTACCAGTTTTTGCTGATTTTCTAAACCTTCTTAATCCGAAGAATAAAACTGTAAAACCTAAAATTATAATAAAGATATATTTTCTAAAAAATAATAATGCAGGTTGATAATCGTCTCTTAAAAAAAACAACAATCCTATTACCAATATTGATAATAGTATTACATTTCTTTTTTGTTTTAAACCTTTGTTCCAATATGTTTTTATCATTTTTTTAATTTTTTGCCACGTATACACTATTTTTTTTTCTGAAAATAACCAAATAAAGGTTTTTTATTTCAAAAATCCTTTATCTTTTAAACGTTCTCTGGCGCTTTTCTCTTGTTCTTTAGATTGCTTTATTTCTTCTTTGGCTTTTTCTACAGCTTGTGGTTCTTTATTTTGCAAATCTTCTATAAAATCTTTTCCTTTTTCAATTGCATCTTGAAATTTATCTTCTAAAGATTCTGATTGCTCTTCTATAACTGCTGATGATTTAAAAACAAAACCGGCAACATAAGTACCAATTAAAGTTCCGAAAATCATTGAGGCAAATAATGAAATTGTTGCTAAATCAATAGGAATTAAAATACGTGTAATTAAAATCACTATTAAAAAAAAAGCTGTAATAAAAACCAACCTAAGTAAAAATGATTGTTGGTAGACAAATCCTTTTTTATCTGTTGCTTGCATTTGCAATTCTTTCGAGTTCATCAATTTATTAAAAAAACGATATACTCCATTTCCTTGAGATTCTCTCCAGAAAATAACGGCTCCAAATAAAATGGATGCTATGAAAATTATGAGTTCTAGTGTCATATTTTTTTATTTATCCTGCAAGGTTTTTAAAACCTTGTTGGTTTGTTTATTTTTTTATTTAATATTTTAAGACTTAACTTATAAATCAATAGGTTTTAGTTAGCATAAAACTATGGTATAATATTATACCTACAAGGTTTTTGAAACCTTTCAGGATGTGAATCCTTATTATTTTCTTTTGATAAATATACAATTTTCTATTTCCAACTTCATTTTTCTAATTAAACTTATATCATATAAATTCTAACCTAAAACCCACTTATAATCGTTTCCACTACCCAATCTTTTTTAGATTCTTGCCAAGTTTTAAAATTCTTATAAAAATCTTCTTTGTCATACCAATACCAAAACAACACATCTTTTGGAGCTATATTAATCAGCAATTTCCAAATTAAATCTTGATGATTTGGTCTTAATGATGAATGTGGTTTATGTAACGAAAAATAAAATTCTTCATCTACAATATCCTTAATTTTAATATCTGGATTCATCTGTTTTTTCTCCAAATATCGCTCTACACTCATAATCTTTTTTCGTGTTTTTATATCCACTTTATTCAAATAACTTTTAAATAACATTTTGTCTTTTAAAATATCATTTACAGGATGTTGTGTTTCTTTTAATGCTTCTCCGAAAATAAATTTCTTAATTCTATCATATCTTTTTGATGTAACTTCTTTTGCTAAATCGCATTCAATAATTACATGATCTCTTAATTGAGTAACCAATTCTGGTTGAGATATATGAAACATTAAAACATCATAAGTAGTATCGTTAATAGCTTCTTTATATGCTTCTTTGTTTTCGAAAACTAAAATTGGAGTAATAAAATTTCTCAACAAATAAATACCTCCAAATGCCTTGGTATAAAAAGAATCTGATGTATAAATAATAGATTCTAAATTAATGTCTCTTTCTCTTAAATCGCCATATTTTTTTGCTGATTTTAAAAGTTTTTGATGCAGGTTTTCATCAACAAAATTATTGTCTTTATGAAAGGTTTCTATCAGTTTTAACTGTTCTTCTTTTGCTTTATGTAAATTATCAATTAAATGAAATTTAATTTCTACGTCTTGATATTTTAAAACATCTAAAGGCTCATAAAAAACATCAATATTTTGATCAAAATCAATACAAAGTGCAGAATCTCTAGTTATATTCTGAATTTTTTTAGCGTGTTTTCTAAACACCAATTTCATTAATTCTACATCAAAAGAATGAAAAGGATTGTAAATTGGTAATCCTTTTTGCAATGGTGTAATTATAATTGCGTGCGGATTTGCTTCTCCGTTATTTAAATAAAACACCTCGTCTTTTTCTTCTGCAATTTCTGGGCTCCAACCAATTCCGTCTATAGAAAATGAAGTTAATTTGGTTTTTGTAAAACCTAATTTTACCAAACATTTATTATAACGTTCTACTAATTTTCCGCTAATGGGAATTAGTTCGTTTCTGTATAAATTGGCTTTGATTAATTTATCCATTAATACTTTAATAACTTATTAATCTGTAAATATTGCAACAACATAATTGTTCTTGCATCAATAATTTCCTCGGTTTCAATCATTTTTAAAGCGTCTGAAAATTCTGTTTCTAACACTTCTATTTCTTCATCTTCTGCGATAACTCCTCCACCATTTTCTGTTTTGTTTTCATCAGCATATTCACCAATAAAGAGATGTACTTTTTCGTTTACAATTCCTGGTGATAAAAAAACCGTACTTATTCTTTTAACGTTATCTATTTTATAACCAACTTCTTCTTCAGTTTCTCGAATTGCAGCACTTTCTGGAGATTCATTTTCATCAATAGCACCACCAACAACTTCAATAGAAAATCCGTCAGAAATTCCGTGAACATACACAGGAACTCGAAATTGTTTTGATAAAATTACTGTGTTTTTTTTAGGATTGTATAACAAAATCCCAATTCCATCACTTTTACCATAAATCTCGAAAGTTAGATTTTTTGATGTACCACTTTCAAATGTATAATCGAAATTAATGTCTTCTAATTTTCCCCAACCACTAGATTTTACGGTTGATGAGACATTATTTATTTTCTTTTTAGTTTCCATTTTTTTATTTTTTAACAACAATCCCAATAAAAATAAGCTTTAGAAAAATCTTTTTCTAATAAACTTTTCTTATTAATAAAAATATGACCTAAACCACTATCTCCAAACATAATATCATCTTCAGAATCAATTTGCAATAATTGAATATCGTCAACATTATTTCCTTCACAATCTCTAGGATCTGATTGAGTAAAATCTGCATAACCTCCAATTTTATGGCTTTCACAAGTAAAAAAATCGAACAAATCATTTCTTTCAACTTCTGCTAATGTATCCTCAAACTCCCAATAAGGAAGTCCATCAAATGAAAAATCAAATTGTAAATCTTCGGAATTACCCTTATCAATTGATTTTTCAAAAGTTAATTTGTGAATTTTAAAAACAGGAGATTCTTCATAATAAGATTCATTTAAAAAAGAAAAATCTGTTAAATGTTCTTTTTCTAAATCTTTTTTTGAATGAAAAAATATTTTAAAACCTTCTTCATACCAATCAAAAGGTGATAAAAAAAGTTGTAAAAGCCCCTCTTTAGGAAAATTCTCTAAATTTGGAATTTCTTCAAAATTTAATTGAGCAATCATAATCATTGGGTTACCCTTTTTGTCTTTTGGATATTCTTTATCTAAAGGTAAAAAAGGTTTACCTAGAAACTTACTTTCTCTTATACTTAAACTATCTTTTAGAAGCTCACATTTAATGGGTTTGGCATTAATTTTAACAAACTCTCTTTCATACTTTTTAAGTGCTTCTTCGTATTTCTTAAGAAATTTTGGAATCATAAACTGTTACTTTCTTTTTTCAAATTGCTCTCTCGCTTCTAAATCTATATTTAATTGATTTACTCTTGCATCAACTTTACGTTTAAAATCGGTATCTGCAATAGTTGCAACATTGTCTAAATAACGTACCACTTCTTGTCTTCTAATTTCAGAAAAATCTAAACCTTTCATATTGGCTTTCATCAATTCTTGCAACATATTAAACTTGGTTTCATAATCTTTCTTGAAATACATTTCAGGATTTTCAAACCAATCTTGCTCTAAATCAAAATCTGTTAATCGCAATGAAATTGCACTCTGAATATTTCTAACATCTCTTGATGAAAAGAAAGGAAATATCTTTTGAATTTCTTTGTACAAACTTGCAAAAAACGAATGTTCGTTGGTTTTGTGTTTCTGTGTTGCAATATCATAAGCTTCTAAAACTCTTGCTTCTGATGGTTTTTCTATGGCATTTAGAATTTCGCCCATACTTTTTGTTAAACCTTGATCTTTTAAAAAATCGTAGTTTTTTGGGTTTTGCATATTCACAAAATCTGGCATTGTTTTTTCAAATTTCTTCCACCAGATATAATCTTGATCTAGAAAATCGTGCTCAGTTCTTGCTCCATCAATCTTAAATCTACCTTGAATTCTAGAAATTACAGCCTTGTCCAACATTTCTGGTAAGTTTGTAAATAAACCTACAGAAGAATTTCCATAATTTACGGCGTAAGCGCCTTCTGTGTAACGTAAGAAAACACCAATCACTTCTTTAACTCCAGCAGAAACTCCTTGTGCAGTTCTTTCTTGTAAATTGTTTTCGGCATCATCAATTGGTGCAAAAATAATTTTTGTTGGGTCTTGCATTGGCTTCATCCATTCTACCATTTTTTCTGCAGAACCACCTTGAAACGTAGAAATTAACGTATCTGGCATTGGATGAAATAAAAACGGAATATCCAAATTGTCACAATGTTCTTTTAAGCGAGTTGCAATGGCTGCAATTAACATCGATTTTCCTGTTCCTGGAATTCCATATCCCATAAAAACTGGCATAAATCCACCTAATTCTTGAAACGGGTTTTTCTGTGCTTCAAAATCGTAACTCAACATTCTTTCTGTTAATCTACGTGCAAAATGTTTGGCATCTTTATTCCCTACAATTTGCTCAAACTGAATTTTATTAAACTCGACACTTTTTGCTGTTCCTTGAAAAACATTTTCCCAACCAGAAACTGCAAAGTCTGAATTCTCTAATTTGTAGGTTCTATCAACAATTGTTTCTGTATATTCTAAACTACTTTTACGCAACTGAATTTCATCAATTAAAGCCTCAAAATATACCACTGTAAAATCGATAACATCTTTATCTGATTTTATGATTTCTGGATGCCCAAGATATTTATCAAAATAAAATAATGTACACGCAATTCCTTTTAAAGGTGATAAAAAAGAAACTTCTGGAATACCTGCAAACTTTTGTTTCATTACAGATAAATCATCTGAAGCCACTGGTTTTAAATCGTGTAAAATTTTATACGCTGTTGCAAATAATTGAAATGCAGTTGCTGTTTGTAATTTACTTTCAAACTCTCTTTTTTGGGGTGAATTTAATGCAGATTTACGCTCATTTAAAGAGGATAAACCTGACGCATCATAATAAGAATCTTTAATCCAAATTCCTAAAGTTAAGCCTTCTTGCACAGTAAATAAAGTCTGATTTAAATGTACAGGAATTGCAATTGAATCTGGTAATAATCGTTTTTTTAATGCTAAAATTGTTTTAGAAACTGATGTGATTTCTACATTGCTTCCATTATTTGCTCTTGATAAATACAGCAAAATAGAATCGTCTTTAGCATCTTTTTCTCTACTTTTTGCTTTATTACCTTGCTCCCATTGAACGGATTTTATATAATCTGTAGCTTCATCACGAAGTACATCTAATTCATTTTGTTTTATAGGAAAAGTTGAATTGTGTTCCATTGTTTTTAGCTTTTAGCAATTTGATTTTGGCTGTTAGCCACTTACTAATATTGTAATTCTTTTCTAATTTCACTTAACTTTTAAATCGGCCATTTGAATAGGTTCTTTTGCTAAATTATCTAGTGATCTAGGAATTTGATTGTGCAAAAGTTGAATAATTCTATGTGGTGCAAAAAGGTATTTTTGTTTGATAACATCGCTCCATTTTTGCATTGTCTGTTTTGAGAAAAATCCGCCTTCTGTAAATGTATCTCCAGAAAAAACTTCATCAATAGTTAATGAAACAGCATAAGATTCTAAAGAAACTGTTTTGCTTGAAATTCCGCCTAAAATTGCGTGTGTAATAAGATTTTCATCCTTAGCAAAAACATTGTGTAAAGGTCCAAGATCTATTCTTTTTATGTGTTTTGGTTGAATTCCTATTAATTTTCTATCAATATTATAAGCCATTGTATCTAAAGACATTTCTCTATCTGCACTTTCTTTTAAAGTTTGATAAATTTTTTCTTTATCCTTAATTGCATTATTTCCATCGTAATTAAAATACATAAAACAGATAAATGGCCTGTTATGACTCACATCGTAGAAACTCCAGCTGGTTACATAATCGTGATTTGCATCTTTTGGAGCCTCTAAAATTTTACCTTGTACAAAACGATTGAAAATGAATTGTCTTTCTACGGATGTGTAATAAATTATTGATGATGCTTTAAATAATTCTGTTTTTTTGATGGGTTGCTTCTTTCTTAAAAGTGTATCTAAAAACTGTTCTTTTAAAACAGAAGTATCTACAAGTTTATCTAAATACTGTTTTCTTAGTTCTAAATCATTATACAAATATCTAAATTCCAAATAATTAGGAAATCCAGAATCTGTTAAATCTACTTTCATATTATCTTCTTCATCATACATATATTTAATACGCATTGCCTCAATAGAATATAAAAGTAAATCTGAATATTGCTTAAAAAACACAATTTCTTGTTGGCTACATAATTGCTCTTGCTGAATTCTTACAATGATTTCTTTTAAAACAAAATCTACCATTTTATGATAAAAAACGTATTGTTCTTTGGTGTTTAAAACAGCAGAATCTAAGGGAGTTGTTATCATTTATTAATGGTTATTTTTACTAACAATAAAGTGAAATTCTCTTTCTAAATCTCGTTTCAGTTTTTTTAAACCACTCCTCATTGCAAAATACGGAATACCAAACATAAAAGCAGCGTGAATAATTATAAATGGAATTGCAATATAACTTCCATCATCAAAAGAACCAGCATTAAAAGTAAAGCTAATTATAAAAACCGTATAAATTAAAATTGCAAAACCCAAAAAGAAATACATAAAATTATTCCAAGATTTTATTTGTCCAGTAACTATTAATTTATCATCTTTTTCTCTATAATTTCCTATAGCTTTTGCAAAACCAAATTGTCTATCGAAAAACCTTTTACGTTTCCTTATTTTAAAACCAAAGTGATTTGCTCTACCCTTAAAAATATTTTTACTGGATGAGAAAATTTCAAAAGCACTAGATAAAAGATTATCAATATCATCTTCATCTGCGTGCTTTCTCAAAGCAGTAACAAAATCATTTTTATTTGTATTTAATGAAATTGAAAAATTGTCAATTAGCTTAATTTTTCTTAAAAACTCTTCCATAATCTAATTTGATATTCTTTTAGCTATTTACAGTGAACTATCATTTTAAATAAGCCTGCGTTAAGGATTGAAATGGCATCCTTTTTTCTTTTTCAGAAAAAAGATATAACGGAAAGCCTGACCCTGATTTTTCATCAGGGAAACGCCCTACCAATTATTTTTTTTTAAAATTAGCTTAACATATCATCATCAGAAACTTCTTTTTTTGGAGCTTCTGGTGTAGGATTATCTTCTAAAGTTGGAGTTTCTTTATCTGCTTTGTAATAATCTTCGAAAATCTCTTTCATATCAATTCCATATCTGTCAGCAAAGTTCTTTTGAATATCTCCGTCTTTTTCTCTAATTTCTTGTAACGCTTCTGCATATGTGCTATACACACCTTTCATCACTTTTTCGTGAACAGGTATATTGTCCATCATTTCTTGACGAGCTCTAGCACTTGCAGAATGCATTGACGCTAAAGTTGCACCTATGTGCTCATCAGTTTTTACACCTAATTGCTCTAAAATAGCTGCAAATTCTTGATCTGTTCTTGCTTTTAAGGCAACTACATAACCATCATAATACTTTAATCGCTCTTCAGTATCCGACTTTAATTTTGCTCTATGTGTCTGTAAATTAGAGCGTAAAGACGTCAAAACTTTAATTGTTAAATTGTGTTTATGCACAAAACTATCTTTTGACGCAGCTAAAGTTGTGTAGGCATTTTTAAGCCCTTCTAGCTCTTCTACTTTTTGCTCTAAAGTGGTTACTTTACCAATTGCTTCTGAATATTCTGTAGATTGCTTGTCTGCAATTTCATCTAATTCTTGACGAGATTGTTTTAATAAAGCATATTGTTCTTCTAACTTACCTTCTATTTCTTTCTTCTTTTCTAAAGCTTTGGTATGGTTTTTAGAAGCTTCTACAATAGCTGTTTTTAACTTTTCTTCTACTTCCCTAATTTCTACTTCTCTGTTTTTTAAACGACTAACTGCTGCTTGAGATTTATAAGAAAGCTCACTTAATAAAGTTTGAATATCTGCACTTTCTATACGTTGCTGAAACATTGCTTTTGCTTTATTATCAGCTCCTGCTCTAATTTTTTCTGCTGCTGCAAACTCAACTTCTTCTTTTTTAATCTTCGATTTTCTACCCCAGAGGTTATTCCACCAAGTATCTGGTTTATTTTGTGCGTCTTCTAATTCAATTCTTGCTCTTTCTAATTCTTTTTGAGCATCGTCTATAACTTTTTGTTCTGTTGGATTTAAAGCAGAAAATTTTTCGAACATAATACCAACTTCATCTTGATAGTCTGTTAAATCTTTAATAGCATCTAAAAGTGTAGTTCTATCTTTTTCTGCCATATGTACAACATCATCTAAAGTAGCATTTAGAATTTTTTGACGTTGTTGAGGGTCATCTTCTTGTGCTAACTTAGATTTCATAGTATCTACAGCTTTACCCCAATTTACATCTACCTTTTCAGTTTTTTCAGCAGAATTAGTTTCTAATAAATCAAAATCATCAGACATATTTTTTTAGTTTTTAAGGTTGAACAATTTTTAGACAAGCAATTTCGTTATTTTTTTTTAGTAAAAGAAATAATATTATCACTAAATATATGTTGTCAAAATTTAAGTTTTGTTACAATTATTTTTACTTTTTTAAGAAAAATATTGCTTAAACTTTAAAATCATTAGTATTTAACATTGTTAAAAAAAATATTTTTCAATAGTTTTTAAATATATTTGACATCCTTTATTTCTAAAATTCTTAAATGAAGAAATTATTACTTTTTTTTATATTTATTTTTACGATTAATGCATTCTCTCAAAAAGAAGCTAACTTTTGGTATTTTGGTCAAAATGCCGGTTTAGATTTTAGTACAAGTCCGCCAACAGCACTTACAGATGGCCAAATAAACACAGATGAAGGCTGTTCTTCTTTCTCTTCTCCTAGTGGTGAATTGCTATTCTATTCTGATGGTATTAGTGTTTATACGAAAGAGCATCGTTTAATGACCTATTCTAATGGTACATCAGCAAACAATTTAAAAGGAAATCCTTCTAGTACACAATCTGGTATGATTATACCTAAACCTGGCTCTACCACAATTTATTATTTATTTACTGTTGGTACAGATTATGTAGGTAATGCTAACAACCCAAATCCTGGTTTTAATTTTTATACTATAGATATGTCTAAAAATAGAGGTTTAGGAGAAATAACTAGAGGTCCAACTGATTTAGCCATTAACCCAGATACCAATATTAATATGAGTAATAATTGGTCTGAAAAAGTAGCTGCAGTTAAGGGTGCTGATTGTAACGTTTATTGGGTAGTTTCTTTTGCAGTAGATACTTTTTATAGTTATAAGGTTACGGATGCAGGTGTAGATATAAACAATATAATAACAAGTAAAGTTAACTTTACTGCATCAGATAAAAGAGGATATTTACAAGTATCTCCAAATGGAAAAAAAATTGCATTTGCAGATTATAATGCATCTGGTAATAGTATTACTGGTAGCTTAGTTTTATTTGATTTTGATAATGCTACTGGTAAAGTAGATCAGTTTTCGTCAGAAACATTAATTACACGATTTTCAGGAGAATCACCTTATGGTGTTTCTTTTTCACCACAGTCTAACAAGCTATATGCTTCTAGTTATAATGGCAGTTTTTCTGTTTTTCAATTTGATTTAGAGAGCAGTAATATTGCTGCAAGTAAAAAGACAATTGCCAATAGAAATGGATTTAGAGGTTCTCTACAATTAGCGCCTGATGGAAAAATATATGCATCTATTCCTGATTCATTTTTTCTAGATGTTATAGAAAATCCAGATGAAGACGCAGATAAAATAATTTACACCGAAAATGCAATACATTTAAATGGTAGACTTACTGCTCAAGGTTTACCTCCTTTTATATCATCATTATTATTACCAATCGAAATTTTAGATGCTGATACTAATATTTCTATTAATAATACAGATGCACAATTTTGTATTGGTCAAGATAAAACCATTATTTCTGAAGATATTGCTGGAACTGGAGCTACCTATAGTTGGACGTTTAACGATGGTATTAATCCGCCTACGGATATTACACCTACAACTAATCCTGGAAGTTTAGTATTAACCAACATTCAACCTTCTAATGCAGGTGAGTATACTTTAAAAATAGAATTAACAGATGATTGTGGTGTAGTTACTCAATATAATGGAACTTTTAATGTAGAAGTTTTTGAAACTGCAGCTGCAAACAAACCTAATGATATTTATTTTTGTGATACTGATAGAAATGGTTTTAATAAGTTTGATTTTCAAGCGGATTTAAACTCAGAAATTTTAGGTGGTTTAGACCCTACTATTTTTGATGTTTTATACTTTAACACCTTAGACGATGCCAATACTGGTAATAATCCTTTACCAAATCCTTACAGTAATCCTACTGCGTTTTCTTCTGAAACTATTTATGTTAGAGTTCAAAATACTAATGCTATAGATGCTTGTTTTGCAATTACTGATTTTATTTTAGCAGTAACAGATTACCCATCACCAACACAACCAGAACCTTATCGAATTTGTGATAATACAGAAAGCTCTAGTGACACTGATGGAATTATAAATACCTTTTTATTAAACACTAGAGATGCTGAAATTTTAGGTTCTTTAAACAGTGCTCAATACAATATAAGTTATCATACAACTCAAATTGGAGCAGAAAATAATGATATTACAACTATTGTTGATAAAGACTCAAATTATTCAGTTACTAACTCAAAAACTCTATATATTAGAGTAGAAAATAAAGACAATATTGGTTGTTATGATGCCAATACAAGCTTAGAATTAATTGTAGATGCATTACCAAATACTAACCTAGAAGTAGATTTATTACAATGTGATGATGATTTAGATAGAGTTTCTACAATAAATCTAACTGAAGCTGAGATTAGTATTTCTATCAATTATCAAAATGAAACTTTTAAATATTTTGCAACTGAAGCAGATGCAATTTCAGGATCTCCTGAAGTTGCAGATAAACTACGTTATCCTGTAAACCAAACTGGTGAGGCTTGGGTTAGAATAATTTCTGATCAAAATTGTTATCGTATTTCTAAAATAAATCTATCTGTAGAAGCTTCTGCAGATGTTGCTTACTATAAAGAGTTTCCTGCTGTTTGTGATGATTTTTTACAAAAAGATGGAACAGATGGTGCTTTAAACGATGATACTGATGGAATTACTAATTTTGATTTTAGTGTTGCTAATACAGAAATATTAGCATTTTTCCCACCTGCATTACAACCTGATTTAGAGGTCTCATATTACGAAACAACAGCAGACAGAACAGCTGTAATAAATGCTATTGCTGATATTTCTAATTATAGAAACATCAACTACCCTTCTAATATTACAAGACAAACAATCTATTTTAAGATAACTAACAAAAACAATAATAACTGTTCAGGTATAGGAGAGTTATACCTAAAAACAAATTTAGTACCTACTGCAGCTACAGCACCAGATTTAGAATTATGTGATGACGTTTTAGATGGTGATACTGCAAACGGAATTGTACAATATTTTGATTTAGAATCACAAACTACAGCCATTTTAAACGGTCAAAATGCTGCGGATTTTACTGTAACCTATCACGATTCTGAAACTGATGCCAATGCAGGAATTAACGAACTTATTTCTCCTTTTGAGAACACAGTTCGTGATTCTCAACCAATTTATGTGCGTGTTACAAATAATACAACTGGTTGTTTTACAGATCACACTTCTTTTAATGTAATTGTAAATCCTGTGCCAATTGCCAATTTTGTGAATGATTTAGAAGTTTGTGATGACAATTCTGATGGTTCTGCAAGAAATGGTTTTTCGCAATCTATTGATTTAGAATCGCAAACTGCTGGTATTTTAGGTACTCAAGATCCAAATATTCACATTGTAACGTATCATCGTTCTTTGGCTGATGCTCAATCTGGAAATCTGCCTTTAGTTTCCCCATACACAAATAATACTATCGATAGAGAAACCATTTATGTTCGTATTTTAAACACAAATTCGATGTGTGTTAACGGAATTTCTAATTTTGATGTAATTGTAAATCCAGAACCAACCTTTGAGCAACCCACAAACTTAGCCTATTGTGATGACGAATTAGATGGTGATGATGCCAATGGAATAGTACAAAACATCGATTTAGATAGTAAAATAACAGAAATTTTAGGCGCTTCTCAAAGTCCGAATGATTTTTGGGTTACCTTTCATAAATCGCAAGCGGATGCTACTTCTGGTAATGATCCTGTGGTTTCTCCTTATCAAAATACAAATACAACAGAAACTTTTTATGTTCGTATTCAAAACAAACAAACACTTTGTGTAAATGATGATGCTACTTTTGATGTAATTGTGAATCCTCTACCAGATTTTATGGTAACTACTCCACAAATTTTATGTTTAAATGATTTACCATTAAATATAGCAGTAGAAAGTCCTAGAGATGTTTACACTTATATTTGGAAAGATGAAAATGGAAACACTTTAAACGCTACTTCTGTAGATAATATTGATGTAACAACTGCTGGTAAATACACAGTTACTGCAACTACAACCAATGGAACTTTTTGTGAAAGAACAGAAACCATTGAAGTAAACGCATCTAACATTGCTACTTTAGAAAACAGTTTTATAACAATTATTGATGAATCTAACAACATTAGTAGTGAAGATAATTTATCGATTTATATTGATGTTATCAATAACGATTTAGGTCCTGGAGATTATCAATTTGCAATAATAAACACAACAGAAAACAACGAAAGAACACCAATGATTGGCTTTCAAGATGATCCTCTTTTCGAGAATTTAGAAGGCGGAATTTACACCATCATTGTAAATGATAAAAATGGTTGTTCTCCTGATACAACTTTAGAAGTTTCTGTAATTCAGTTTCCTAAATATTTTACACCAAATGCAGACGGTTATAATGATACTTGGGTAGTAAAAGGGGCAAATAAAACATTTTATCCGAATGCGAGTATCAATATTTTTAATAGATATGGTAAATTAGTGGCACAAGAACCAATAGACAGCCAAGGTTGGAATGGTATGTACCAAGGTAAACTATTACCATCTGATGATTATTGGTACAATATTACACTTGTACCGCCTGAAAATTCAGGCAGACCAATTATTAATAAAAAAGGAAATTTCTCTCTAATGAGAAAATAAAAAAATATGCTATACAAAAGACCAACATTCGTTCTACTCTGTTTATTTATAACTTATTTTACTTACGGACAAAGAGAGACTGATAATTGGTATTTTGGTAATGAAGCTAGCATAAGTTTTGCAAACGGTAAACCTGTAACTATTAATGATGGTAATCTATTTACACCAAAAGGTAGTACCTCAATTTCTGATAAAAATGGTAACTTATTATTTTATACAGATGGTGTTTATGTATTTAATAAAAATCATTTCGGAATGCAAAATGGAGCATTATTAGCAAGTGATGATGAAGTATTGCAAAGTTGTGTTATTATTCCAAATCCAGAGAATGAAAACTTATATTATCTTTTTACTTTAAAAGTTACTAACGATTCGCCTCCTTTAGGAACTGCAATTCTTCCAGGTCTTTATTTTTCTACAATAGATTTATCTAAAAACGGAGGTTTAGGTGCAGTAACTAAAAAAAATACGGCATTAACTTCTTTAGCATCCGAAAAACTTACAGCTGTACATGCTAAAGATGGTAAAAATTTTTGGGTGGTAAGTTTTGGAAAAGAAAATAACTCTAGTATTAATTATAATACATTTTATGCATATAAGGTAGATGAAAAAGGAGTTAATAGAACTCCAGAAACATCCCAGATATCAATTGCTGCTCAAGAAAATAATGGCGCATTAAAAATCTCTCCTAATGGAAATTATATTGCAATGAGCAACAATTCTACAGCTTTGTTTGCAAATTTTAATAATGAAACTGGGCGCATAACCTCTACAAAATTTATAAGTGTTTTAGAAGGTTTTTTTCCTCCAAGACCATTTCCAACTGTACACGGAATTGAATTTTCGCAAGATTCAAAACACATCTATGCAGAATCTATAAACGAAACTAAAGGAGAAAATACCATTTTTCAATTTAAAACTGATGATTTAGATGATAGACAGGTTGTTAATGTTACAGACAATATTGATGCTTTTGCAAATGGAAATTATATGCAATTAGCTAGTGATGGGAATATCTACGTAACAACATCTAGCAGTGAAACTAAAGGGGGTAACTATTTAAGTCAAATAGTACCACCAAAAACATCAGATAAAACTTTAGCTACGTTTAATGAAAACGCAGTTGATTTATTAACAGCAGAATCTATCTTAGGTTTACCAAACTTTGTTCAATCTTATTTTAGAACAAGAATTTTAACTGAAAATGATTGTATAAACAATAATCTTTTTTTTGAAGTAGATACTTATGCAAACATTACTGCTGCAGAATGGGATTTTGGAGATGGTACAACATCTTTAGAAATTTATCCTGAACACTTATATACTTCACCTGGTCAATATAAAGTTACTGCAACAATTACCATTAATAACAGACAAATAACTGTAGATAAAAACATTAATATTTACGCTCCACCAGAAGTAATTAGCGATCAAAAAATTATTCAGTGCGATTTTGATAATAATGGTACAGATAGTTTTAATTTAACAACTATTAGTAATGATATAACTCCTTTTGGCAGTAGACTGGAAATTTATTACTATGAAAGTTATGCAGATTATTTAAATGATAATCCTATTGCAGATCCAGAAGATTATACCAATATCAGTAATCCACAAACTATTTATGCGAATATGATTAATAGTTATGGCTGTTCTAGCTTGGCAGAATTTACTATAGAATCTTTGTTTGTTGAGTTAGAAAGTATTTCTGATATGTATTCTTGCTCTTTGCCTAATGATGGCTTAAATGGAAGTTTTAGCTTAGAACTTAAAGAAGAAGAAATAAGAACTAATTTAGGTATACCAACAACTACAAACCTTCGATTTTATCCAGATTCAAATAGTGCACAAACAGATAGAAATGAGTTAAGGATGCTTAATTTTGTTTCTCCTACAACAACAATCTGGGTAAGAGCAGATACTTCTTTAGGTTGTGGAGGAATAGAACCTATAAATTTAATTGTAAATACTGAACCTAAAATTAATATTGATGATAGTTACACCATCTGTTTCGACCCTAGTGTAAAACCGCCAGTAATTATTTCTGCAGATAGTATAAACGAACGTTTTGAATGGAGAAATAGTGCAAATGAAATTATAAGTATAAATCAAGATTTTACATTAGATTCTGTAGGTGAATTTTCATTAACAGTTTACAAATCAGAAAATGGTTTACTTTGTTCTAATACTAAAACTTTTACAGTTGTAAATCCTGATAAACCCATTTTTGATAATATTATAGTAAATACTGAAGATGAAACCAATAATATTATTGAAGTTTATATAAATGGAAATAGTAACTATGAATTTTCTTTAGATAACATCAATTTTAGCGGAAATTCAACTTCTTATACATTTACTAACGTCGAACCTGGTTTAAGAACAATTTACATTAGAGATACGAATACTTGCGAGCAACCTGTTGAAGCTGATATAACTGTAATAGGTTTTAAAAAATTCTTTACACCTAATGGTGATGGTGATAATGACTATTGGAATATTAGAGGAATAGATGCCAATGAATTTAAGTCGATAAGTGTAATGATCTTTGATAGATATGGAAAAGTTATTGGTACCATATCAGATTTTAATTCCTTAGGTTGGGATGGTACTTATAATGGTAAAAACTTAATCTCTAACAACTATTGGTTTAGAGCAGAAATTGTTGATAAGGATAATAATTTAATTGAAGAAGCTGGTAATTTTAGTTTAATTCGAAACTAACTTTTAACCATAAAAAAACACCAAAACTATTTAAGTTTTGGTGTTTTTTTAATTATTTAAAAAAGAGATATTATTTCAATTTCTTTTTTACTGCAACTTCCATATAAGCTTCAATAATATCACCTTGTTCAATATCATTAAAGTTTTTAATCTGAACTCCACAATCATATCCTTTGGTAACTTCTCTTACATCATCTTTAAAACGTTTTAAAGCAGTAAGAGTACCATCATGAACAACAATACCTTCTCTAATAATTCTAATTTTAGAATCTCTTTGTATTTTACCAGACATTACCATACAACCTGCAATGTTACCAACTTTAGAAATCTTATAAATTTCTCTAATTTCAACATTACCAACAACCTCTTCTTTCATTTCAGGAGATAACATTCCTTCCATAGCGTCTTTTAAGTCGTTAATGGCAGCATAAATAATAGAGTATGTTCTAATATCTACTTCTTCTCTATCTGCAACTGCTCTTGCATTTCCTTGTGGTCTTACATTAAAACCAACAATAATTGCATCTGAAGCTGTTGCTAATAATACATCACTTTCTGTAATGGCTCCAACACCTTTATGTAAAATATTAACTTGAATTTCTTCAGTTGATAATTTTTGGAAAGAATCTGTTAATGCTTCTACAGAACCATCCACATCTCCTTTAAGAATAATGTTTAATTCTTTGAAATCACCAAGTGCAATTCTACGTCCAATTTCATCTAAAGTTAATGTTTTCTGAGTTCTAACAGATTGTTCACGTTGTAATTGAGAACGTTTAGAGGCAATTTGTTTTGCTTCTCTTTCATCTTCAAATACATTAAACTTATCACCTGCTTGTGGAGCACCATCTAAACCTAAAATTGAAACTGGAGTTGATGGCCCTGCTATTTTTAATTTTTTACCTTTATCATTAAACATAGCTTTTACTTTACCACTATGTTTACCCGCTAAAATATAATCTCCAACTCTTAAGCTACCTGCCTGAACTAAGATTGTGGTTACATAACCTCTACCTTTATCTAACTGAGCTTCTACCACAGTACCAACTGCATTTTTATTTGGATTCGCTTTTAATTCTAAAATTTCTGCTTCTAATAATACCTTTTCTAAAAGTTCATCAACACCTTGACCTGTTTTTGCTGATATATCTTGAGATTGGATATTTCCACCCCATTCTTCTATCAACAAATTCATTTGAGATAATTGTGTTTTTACATTATCAGGATTTGCATTAGGCTTATCAATCTTATTAATTGCAAAAATAATTGGCACACCTGCTGCTTGTGCGTGAGAAATAGCCTCTTTTGTTTGTGGCATTACATCATCATCTGCTGCAGCTACAATAATAACTAAATCTGTTACTTGAGCACCTCTGGCACGCATTGCTGTAAAGGCTTCGTGACCTGGTGTATCTAAAAATGCAATTTTTTGATCGCCTACATTTACAGAATACGCTCCAATATGTTGCGTAATTCCTCCACTTTCACCTTCAATTACATTTGCTTTTCTAATATAATCTAGTAAAGAAGTTTTACCATGATCTACGTGACCCATTACAGTAATAATTGGAGCACGAGTTTCTAAATCTTCTGGTTTATCTTCTACTTCTTCAATAGATTCTTCTACTTCTGCACCTACAAATTCTACTTTGTAATTAAATTCTTCTGCAACAATAACTAATGTTTCAGCATCTAAACGCTGGTTCATAGTTACCATCATTCCTAACATCATACAAGAAGAAATAATTTGAGTAACTGGTACATTCATCATTGTAGCTACCTCACTTACAGTAACAAATTCTGTTACTTTTAAGATTTTATTATCTAATGATTGTGCTTCTAATTCTGCTTCAGTTTGCTCTCTATGTGCATCCCTTTTATTTCTACGGTATTTTGCTCCTTTTCCTTTAGAAGATTTACCTTGTAGTTTTTCTAGAGTTTCTCTTACTTGTTTTTGGATTTCAGCTTCTGTAGGTTCTTCTTTTTTAACAGGTGTTCTTTGGTTTCCTCTACCTCTAAATCCTGGTCTATTATTACCTTGACCACCTCTGTTATTTCCTTGACCACCTCTATTATTTGGGTTACTTCTATTGTTGTTAGAAGTATTTGGTTTGCTTATACGCTTACGCTTTTTCTTAGCATCTGCAGCAGCTGGTTTTTTAACCTCTGGTTTTTTCTTTTTAGGTCTTTCAAATTGCTTTAAATCAATCTTTTTACCTGTAAAGTTTGGCCCATCTAATTTCTTATATTGAGTTTTAATAGATTCAGCATTTTCAGCAGTAACTTCTTCAGTTTTTTCTTCTGATTTAGTATTGCCTTTTCTTACTTCATTTTTCTTCTCAGTAACTTTAGATGCAGCTTTTTCAATTTCTGAAACTGTTTTTTTAACCTTTGGTGCTTCTACAACAGGTTTTTCAACAACTGGAGTTTCTTCTTTAGGAGTTTCAACTACAGGTGTTTCTTTTTCTTCTACCTTTGCTGGTTCTTTTTCTTCGATTATAGGTTCAGTTTTAGCAACAACCTCTTCTTTAGGTTCTTCCTTTACTTCCTCTTTTTTCTCGACAGGTTTTTTACCAACATTATCGATATCGATTTTACCAACAGTTTTCAACTCGAATCTATCTGCCTTGGCTTTAAGAATTTCTTCTTTCTTTGCTTCTTCTGCTCTTTTCTTTTCTAACTTAGCTTCAGCTTCTAAACGAATTGCTTCTTTCTCTTTACGTTTTTCCTCTCCTACTTCTTTAGATGCGGCTTTCTTGTTCGCATCTGTTTCAAAGCCATCAAGTAAAACTTGATAAACATCTCCCGTAATTTTAGTGGTAGGTCTTGATTCTATTTCATGACCTTTACCTGCTAAAAATTCGACAGCTCTATCAAGAGAAATGTTTAATTCCCTTAAAACCTTATTAAGCCTCATTGTTTTGCCTTCAGACATATATTCTTTTTAACTTTATTTTTGTAAAAATATACTTTTTACCTTACTTATATACTATAATTAGTCCTCGAATTCTTCTTTTAAGATTCTTTGAACGTCTATAATTGTTTCTTCTTCTAAATCGGTTCTTTTTACCAACTCTGCAACGCTTGTTTCTAAGACGCTTCTTGCTGTATCTAAACCAATTTTCTTGAATTCTGTAATTACCCAGTCTTCGATTTCATCGATAAATTCTGTTAACTCTACATCTTCTTCTTCTAAACCTTCTCTTTGAACGTCTATTTCGTAACCAGTTAACTCACTTGCCAATCTAATATTAACACCACCTCTACCAATTGCTTTAGAAACTTCTTCTGGTTTTAAAAGTACACTTACTCGTCCTTTTTTACCATTTTTTTCTTCTTCATACATTGTTATTTCCATTGATGTCACTTTTGCAGGGCTCAATGCTCTTGAAATAAACAATTGTTCGTTTTTGGTATAGTTGATAACATCGATATTTTCATTACCTAACTCACGTACAATTCCGTGAATTCTAGAACCTTTAACACCTACACAGGCTCCTACAGGATCTATTCTATCATCATAAGAATCTACAGCTACTTTTGCTTTTTCACCAGGAATTCTTGCAACACCTTCTACAGTAATTAAACCATCGAAAACCTCAGGAATTTCTTGCTCAAACAATTTATTTAAAAATGCTGGTGATGTTCTAGAAAGAATAATTGCAGGCTTATTACCTCTTAATTCTACTGTTTTTATAACACCTCTTACAGAATCTCCTTTTCTAAAGAAATCTGAACGAATTTGCTCACTTTTTGGTAAAACAATCTCATTACCATCATCATCTAATAAAATGATTGCATTATGACGAATGTGGTGCACTTCTGCACTATACAAATCGCCTTCTAATTCTTTAAAATGCTTAAAGATATTTGTACTATCGTGCTCGTAGATTTTAGAAATTAGGTTTTGACGTAACGCTAAAATTGCTCTTCTTCCTAAATCTATTAATTTTACTTCTTCAGATACATCTTCACCGATTTCAAAATCTGGCTCAATTAATCTTGCTTCAGCTAATTCTATCTCTTCATTATCATCTTCAGAAAAGCCATCTGCAACAACAACTCTATTTCTCCAAATCTCTAAATCTCCTTTATCTGGGTTAATAATAATGTCAAAATTATCATCTGAACCAAACTTACGCTTTAAAGCAGCTCTAAATACTTCTTCTAAAATAGACATTAATGTTACTCTGTCTATACTTTTATTATCTTTAAATTCTGAAAACGAATCAATTAACGCTATATTTTCCATTACATCTTTACTTAAAATACAATCTTCACTTTTGCCTCTTTAATATCTTTATATGCTACAGTTGCCGTTTTTTGAACAGTAACTTTTCCTTTACCTATTGGTTTTGGTTCTCTAGCTTTCCAATTTAACACAATCTTTTCATCATCTGCTTCTGTTAGAGTTCCTTCTAACTCTTGGTCTGCTATTTTAACTTTTAATATTCTATTTAAATTCTTTTTGTACTGTCTTTTTTCTTTTAAAGGATGAGAAATATCTGGAGTGGTTACTTCTAAAGAAAAATCTTCTTCTTCTCTATCTAAATTATGCTCTACATTTCTACTAATTCTAATGCATTCGCTTAAAGGAACTCCATTATCACCATCAACAGTAACTTGAATTTTATTGTTTACAGATATTGATAAATCAATCAAAAACAAACTTTCATTTAAGGCTAATGCTTCGTCTACTAAATCTTTTATTTTGTTTTGATCCATTTTATAATTTTATAAACACCTCAAAAAATATTGATTTTGAGTATAAAAAGAGGGGACTTTAAGTCCCCTACATTCTTCATTTATTATTAAAATCGGTGCAAATATACGAATTCTTTAGTATTTATCAAACTGAATTATATCCAATTATTTTTGTAACTTTAAATATCTCATTTATTTAACCTAAAATAATGTAATTATGGAAAAAATATTGGTCCCTATAGATTTTTCTAAAAAGTCTGAATTCGCTTCTAAAATGGCTGCAAGAATTGCTAAAGAATCGAACAGTATAGTGTATTTATTACATATGATAGAATTACCAACTGGTGTTGTAGATATGGGTGCAGGCAGTAAATTTAGCATTCCTGAAAGTATGTTATATTTAAGAAAAGTTAGAGAACGTATGCTAGAATTTAAAGAAAAGTTTTTCCATAAAAAAACAGAAGTTCATCATATTATTAAACTGCAACAGCCTCACGAAGGTATCTTAGAATATGCAGATAAAATTGATGCAGATTTAATTGTGATGGGTTCTAAAGGACATTCTAAGTTTGAAGAAATACTTATTGGCTCTAATACAGAGAAAGTGGTAAGAACCTCTAAAGTACCTGTTATTGTTGTAAAGAGAGATAATGAGAAATTTAGAATGAGAAATTTAGTTTTTGCTTCTAGTTTTAAAAATGAAGACAAAAAAGCAGTATTTAAAAAGTTTTTAGATTTTGCAAATCACTTTAAAAGCGAGATTCATTTATTAAAAGTAAATACACCTTCTAGATTTGAAAGTACACAAGAAGCTAAAGAAAAAATAACAAACTTTATTAAAGATTTCGACCTACCAAAATATTCTATAAATATCTATAATGATGCCACAATTAACAAAGGAATTTTAAATTTTTCTAGAGATATAGATGCAGATTTAATTGCTTTAAGCACGCATGGTAGAAGCGGATTATCTCATATATTTTCTGCAAGCGTAACCAAAACTTTATCTAAAAAAGCATTAAAACCTATTTTAACAATTAAAGTTTAGGTTTTGAAAGTTTAATTTTAAGAATGTTAGTAAAATCAAGGGGTCTCAACGATTATTTAATTTAATTAATTGATAATAAGTTGTTTATACTTTTGCTTTTATTTTCAAAAAAAGTATAAATTGATTTTTTTGTTAAAAACTTCAAGGTTTTTGTGAATAAGTCTAACATTTAGCTTAACAGAATAAAAACTACCTTTGAAGTGTAGGATTTCGAAGGTAGTCTCATTAGCTATTCTAGACCGAGTTTAGCAGACTCAATCTTAAACCGGAAGAAAGGTTTTATCAAAAAATGTAAAACTGAAAAGAATTATATAAGACAACACATTAGTCTAATCATAACAGCTCATTAACTTCCAAATTTTAAAAAGTCGATTGTTACTGCAATCGGCTTTTTTCTTATTACAACATAATACAAATTCTAAATAAACTTTACTTTGTACTACTTTGTACTACTTTGTACTACTTTGTACTACTTTGTACTACAAATATAATAGAAAGAGGTATTAATATTAATACTTAAAAAAATATTTATAAACATTTTTTACAAATTGTTTATAAACATAACTTCCAAAATAATTCAAATCAACCTCTTATACTTTGCTCAAAAGGAATTCTATTAATAATACTTCTACCTAAAGTAACCTCATCTGCATATTCTAACTCATCCCCTACTGCAATACCTCTTGCTATTGTAGATGTTGTAATATCAAATTTTTGAAGTTGCTTATAAATATAAAAGTTAGTGGTATCACCTTCCATTGTAGAACTTAAGGCAAAAATTAACTCTTTAACTTTTCCTTGTTCAACTTTATTAATCAAAGAGTCTATTTGTAAATTTTGAGGCCCAATACCTTCTATTGGTGATATTTTACCTCCTAAAACGTGATATAATCCTTTAAACTGAGCAGTACTTTCTATAGCCATCACATCTCTAATATCCTCAACTACACAAACAATTTCTGGATTTCTTTTTGGATTTTGGCAAATATCACACAAAACTGTATCAGAAATATTATGACATTTTTCGCAAGTTTTTACATCATTTCTTAAATGTAATAAGGCTTCAGATAAATATTTTGTATTTTCTGCAGGTTGTTTTAGTAAATGCAACACCAAACGCAAAGCTGTTCGCTTACCTATTCCTGGCAAACGCGAAACCTCATTCACTGCATTTTCTAAAATCTTCGATGAAAAATCCATAGTTTGCAAAATTACAACTTCTATAGAAAAAAGAATCAAGAAAAAAGACAAAAGACTATATTCGTGGTTTAGAATTGATCATCGATAATAAATATGCAACCACTTCACATCATCTTATTAATAGTAGGTTATTTTACTGTACTTATTCTTATTTCTTACATCACAGGAAAATCTGCCAATAACAAAACTTTTTTTAAGGCAAACAATTCTTCTCCTTGGTATTTAGTTGCTTTTGGTATGATTGGGGCTTCGCTTTCTGGAGTTACATTTATTTCTGTTCCTGGTTGGGTAGAAGCACAAAGTATGAGTTACATGCAAATGGTTTTAGGCTATGTAATTGGTTATGCCGTAATTGGTTTGGTGTTATTACCACTTTATTATCGACTTAATTTAACATCAATCTACACCTATTTAGAAGATAGATTTGGAAAATATTCTTACAAAACAGGAGCCTCTTTTTTCTTATTATCAAGAACAATTGGTGCAGCTTTTCGTCTGTTTTTAGTAGCAAACGTACTTCAACTTTTATTATTTGATGCTTACGGAATTCCTTTTTGGGTAACAGTAACCATAACTATTTTATTGATTTGGCTCTATACTTTTAAAGGCGGAATTAAAACTATTGTCTGGACAGATACTCTACAGACTTTATTTATGTTAATTGCAGTTGGTGTTTGTATTTATACGATTTCTGATGAATTACAAATATCAAACATATTCTCTTATATTACTGACAACAAGCTTTCTAAAACCTTCTTTTTTGATAATATAAAAACTGGCGATTATTTCTGGAAACGCTTTTTAGCAGGTGCTTTTGTAGCTATTGTAATGACTGGTTTAGACCAAGATATGATGCAAAAAAACCTGACTTGCAGAAACTTAAAAGATGCACAGAAAAATATGTTTTGGTTTACTATTGTTTTAGTAATTGTAAACTTTTTCTTTTTAGCTTTAGGAGTACTTTTAACAGACTATGCTCAGAAAAACGGAATTGACGCACATAAAGATCAATTATTCCCAATAATAGCTACAAAAGGAACTTTAGGTTTAGCAACTGCTATTTTCTTTTTATTAGGGTTAATTGCTGCTGCATATTCTAGTGCAGATTCTGCCTTAACTTCTTTAACCACTTCTTTTAGTATTGATATTTTAGAAATTGATAAAAATAAAGATCAAGTAGAACAAGAAAAAACAAGAAAGAAAATACATATCATCTTTTCTTTCATTTTAATTGCAACCATTCTTATTTTTAAATATTTTATTGCTGATGAAAGTGTTATCGCTAAAATATTCACATTTGCGAACTATACTTATGGCCCACTTTTAGGTTTATATGCATTTGGACTCTTCACCAAATTAAAAGTAAAAGACAAATTTGTACCATTAATTTGTATCTCCTCTCCTTTTATCACATTTTTAGTAAACTTTTTGTGCCTAAAACACTTTAATTTCGACTTTGGCTTTGCACTCTTAATCTTAAATGGGGCAATTACTTTTATAGGTTTACTCTTTCTTAAAAAATCAAAAAACTTATAATCTACGATTTAATAAATACAATACTCAAGTAATTTCTACAAAATAAACTAAACTTCAATATCAACTGTAATTTAATTCTTTTTACATATATTTATGTCATAATTTAATTCCCCCATAATTATGAAAATCTTTACTCATTCCAGTCTAAGTTTAAACCACTCAGTTCAATCAATTTTATTGTTTTTAGAAACTATTTTTTTAAGTAGTTTCCCTTCATTCTACTCAAATTGCTTAAAAGAAAAACTCTTTCAACGATTTAAGTTACTATTCATTTAAAAATTCACTGTATTTTTTAATTTACTAATAATTTTAATCATCACATCCCCCAGATATGAAACCTGAACACAAATTATCGTTTGTAATGTGTATTATTTTGCTTTCTATTACATCAATCTATCCTTCTAACTTTAGCGCAGAAAAGAAAATCAAGTTAACAATAGATAAAAACTCTTTTTTGGTAAATCACCAATTAAATTGGAAAAACACTAATCATTTTAATACAAGCTCTTATTGGCAAGAACAAAAAATCGCTACTTTACACAATGACAGCGCAATAACGATTTCTAATAAAATGATTACTACATCAAAACATAATCCATATCAATATAAAAACGTGGAGAACAACAAATTTGGAGGAGTTAAAATAACTGATCTAAATAATACTACAAATAAAAAATTTAACAGAACTGACACAATTAATTATTCAAATATTGATAACAACGGAGGTATCTCATCTGCAGAGATTATGGCAACTGTTACCCCTAAAATCGATTTACCTACTGCAGCAACAGATGCCATTGCTGTAGATGAAGATAACTCCAATAATAGAACTAATATTCTTAAAAATGATTCTTTTGGTAGCGATGCCCTTTACTAATATTATAATTCCTATTATAACGCAACTTCTTTAAATATTAATGGTCAAAATCAGTCAATAGTTAGAGTTTTTTTTCGCAGCTTTTGATAATATTAGAAAAACTTAAAAAATAAAAAAAAACATATATCAACAAAAGACAACTATTCAAAGAAATAAAACCCCTTTTTTTTCAACACCATATTCCGGTACCATTTAATAGTCATAAAAGTAATTCTGCTTAACATTTTAAACCTTCCATTTATTTTTTTTTAATAAAATTATAGGTATTTAATACAAAACCTGTATTACAAAAACCGATATAAAAGCCTCAACTTTCTGAATACCAATTCTATTCAACAAACTTTTACCCTCAAAAAAAGTGGAAAAATTGAATTTATAACATATTTTTTATTATATTTGTTAGTATTAATCCAAACCCCCTAACCTATGAGTACAACAAAAAAAAATCTTTTTTAGAACCATATTATATATTAATTGTTTGATAATTAATATGTAAAACTTTTTAGTTTAAATATTTTTTATATATTTGCAAAAGTTTTAATATTTGGTTTTAGAATTGAAACACTAAAACAGCCCCAATCTTCAATAATTAATAGTTATTAACGTCTATATAAAAATGTATTTCACCCTAATACTTTCTATATTGAACGAATTTAAATTAACAATAAACTAAAATTAATTAATTTTGGTTTAAATAATTAAAAGTTATTAACCCTAATTAAAACTTTTTTAATGAAGAAAAGTGTAACCCTTAAGCCAAAGAAAATACTGAAAACCTCAGTAACTAAAATCTCTAACAATTTATCTAACAAATCTAAATTAGAAATTGAACTAAATACTATGTAATAAAGTATTTGGTCATTTTTTGTTTTACTCCATTTTTTACATCTATTAGAAGATACAATAAAATCAAAATCTAACAATTAATATTATCCCTAAATCCAAAACCTCTAAAGTCTTGCATCAAGGAAAATAAAAATTGTAACCCTAATTATAATTTTTCACACTATGAAAAAACAAATTACTCTTTATCAAACCAAAAAGCTTAACCCTTATCTTAATTTAAGGCGTTTTAAGAATTTATTAGTTCTTGTAATTTTATTTACTTCTTTAGGTTTCTATGCTCAAAGTCAAAATAGTATATCCGATGATTCTCAAGGTAAAATGAGTATACGTCAGAATGCACAATCGAGCGCTAAGTCAAATACTAAATTTGCTGTAGAAGATTTATCTATAATTAACTCATATACAAATAGAACTGGTGTATGTTCTCCTGAAACTTCTTTAATTATTACAGAAGATAGTAGTTGGGGAATTTCGAGATCTACTATTAATAATAGTGGTGTCCCTTCTTTTTGTTTAAGCTTAAATGATGATGCTCCAGATGTTGATGATATTTATAATACTACCTTAACACCTAGTACAGATATTAGTTTTGCTAATAATAATTATACAACTAATCAAATTTTAGATAAAGTACAACGTACTCTGGCTGTAATGACACATTCAAGTTATGCTCCAAGTTCACAACCTTCATCTCTTACAGATAATTTTCATAGAGCAATTGCAGTAACAGTTTGGCATTGGACAAACAATTTAGACACAAGTAACTATAATTACACTTGGACTGGTAATAGTGGTAATACTTACTCTGTAAGTAACCTAATAAACTGGGTAAACAACGGAACATTACAACCTTCTGAGGTTTTTTGGTTATTACCAGAAAATAACAGTAATCAACCTGAAGTATTATTAAACGAAAATACTTCTTCAGACTGTTGTCCTACTCCTCCTTCTATTACTACTAGTGTTAGCGCTGCTACTTCTGGTAATAATGGGAAAATTACATTAGATTCAAATTCTGGCGGTTTATATTATGGAATAAGTTCAGCAAATGCAGGAAGCTATAATGGACCAACAACTATTGTAACTGCCACTGAAATCCCAGGTTCATTACCATCAACAATTTTATCAACTGGCGCATCAACTGGTGGTACATATATTGTTAGAGTGTTTACAAATATAGATGGTTGTTATACAGATTATACAGTTACAATTCCTCCAAATACAGGGCAAAGTTGTACATCTGTTTATGCAACATATCAAAGTGATCAAAATAATGTAAACGGAAGAAATAATGTTTCAGGTGCTGCAGATGGTAATTATGCAGAAATACATAGCAGTAATCAACAATTAATTTTAGATTTTAATCAGATTTTCCCTGCTGGAACTGAATACAAAATTACTTGGAAAAAGAAAAGTGGAGCAAGTGGAACTGCATATATTGATTTATCTGAATCTACTTCTTCTAACTCTGGTTTTACAAATCATCCAACCTCACCTAGTACTTCATCTACTAGTTTTATAACAACTACTGTAACATCAAATTCTGCTTTTAGATATTTAGCTTTTGATAAAGGAAATATAAACAATACAGATTACGATTTAGATGCTGTAGAAGTAAGTGTTTGTGTTAGTTGCGATGTTGCTGATAACACAACAACAACAGCTTCAATTACAGAAAGCGAAACAAAAACTTTAACTGGTTCACCTTCAGGTGGTACTTGGTCTGTTGTTTCTGGTGGTGGTGCTATTAATGGCACTACATATACTCCAGACGATGTAAATACTAATACAACAGTAACCTTAAGATATACAATTGCTGCTGATGGATCTTGTGCTGCAACAACTGACGATGTTACTTTTAATGTAACTAGTTTAAATTGTGATAGGACTAGCCCTACAGCACCTGCATTAGATTTTAATATTTTTACTTTAAACAGTTTAAGTTTACAAACAAACGAAACAGAAGGTAGCGTTGCTACTGGAGGAGATTTAACTGTTTTAGGTAACTACCAAGTTGCAATTAATAACCCAGGTACTTTTCAAGTTAACAATACTCCTATTGGTTTATTAGTTGGTGGTAAAATAAATTATCAATCTGGTAATTCTTTACAAGTAAATAGTAATAGCTATGTTAAAATTGGTAATGGCCAAGGATCTAATGTTTGGTATACAGATCAAAATAACGCATATTCAAATATAAGAATAACACCAAGTACTAATTACAATTCTACACCTAGAATTGACTTACAAACTAACGCGAATAATTTAAATGTTTCAGCTACAAATAACCCTGTATTTGAAAGTAATTTAATAGACTTTACAAGTGCATTTCAAACACTACAAGCCAATTCTATAACATTGTCTCAAAATGCGAATAATGCTCAATTAACTAATGCTAATGGGCAATCTATTTCTAATACTTCTTTACCAAATCAAATAAAAATTAATTTACAAGATGGTATTAACTATTTAAATGTTACTGGTACAGATTTAAACAATGTTGATGTTATTACGTTTAACAATGCACCAAGTGCTTCTAAAGTTTTAGTAGTTAACGTAAATGCATCTGGAACTTTTAACTGGGATGTTTGGAATCAATCTGCTATTTCTCAGCAAAATGCACCTTATATTATTTACAATTTTTATAACGCAACAACGCTTAATATTGTAGGTAACCCAACCATTGTTGGTTCAGTTTTTGCTCCTTTTGCAAATATTAATAAAACTGTTAATCAATCTAATTTAGAAGGTCAAGTAATTGGTTTATCTTTTAATCATGCAGGTGGACAAGTTCACACTGCTAATTTCACACCTGCTTTAATCAATTGTGCTGAAGTATCTTGTGATGTAGCTGACAATACTACATCTACAACTTCAATCACAGAAGGTGAAACTAAAACACTTTCAGGTTCACCTGCTGGTGGTACTTGGTCTATCATTTCTGGTGGTGGTTCTATCTCTGGTAATACATATACTCCAGATGATATCAACACTGATACAACTGTTGTAATTCGTTATACAATTGCTGCGGATGGTGACTGTGCTGCTACAACTGATGATGTTACTTTTACAGTGACTCCTGTGTGTGATGTAGTTGCTGATAATACAACGTCTACGGCTTCTATCACTGAAGATGAAACAAAAACTTTAACTGGTGCTCCAAATGGTGGTACTTGGTCTATCGTTTCTGGTGGTGGTACTATTTCTGGAACAACTTATACGCCTGATGATATCAATACGGATACTACTGTAGTGATTCGTTATACAATTGCTGCGGATGGTGACTGTGCTGCTACAACTGATGATGTTACTTTTACAGTGACTCCTGTTTGTAATGTAGTTGCTGATAATACAACATCAACAGCTTCTATAACAGAAGACGAAACTAAAACACTTTCAGGTGCGCCTGCTGGTGGTACTTGGTCAATCGTGTCTGGTGGTGGAACTATCAACGGAACAACTTATACTCCAGATAATATCAACACAAATACAACTATTGTAATTCGTTATACTATTGCTGCGGATGGTGACTGTGCTGCGACTTCTGATGATGTTACGTTTACAGTAACTCCAGTGTGTGATGTAGTTGCTGATAATACAACATCAACAGCTTCTATAACAGAAGACGAAACTAAAACACTTTCAGGTGCGCCTGCTGGTGGTACTTGGTCAATCGTGTCTGGTGGTGGAACTATCAACGGAACAACTTATACTCCAGATAATATCAACACAAATACAACTATTGTAATTCGTTATACTATTGCTGCGGATGGTGATTGTGCTGCGACTTCTGATGATGTGACTTTTACGGTTACTCCTGTTTGTAATGTAGTTGCTGATAACACTACTTCTACTGCTTCAATTACAGAAGACGAAACTAAAACACTTTCAGGTGCGCCTGCTGGTGGAACTTGGTCAATCGTGTCTGGTGGTGGTTCTATTTCAGGTTCAACTTATACTCCAGATGATATCAACACGGATACAACTGTTGTAATTCGTTATACAATTGCTGCGGATGGTGACTGTGCTGCTACAACTGATGATGTTACTTTTACGGTTACTCCGGTTTGTGATGTAGTTGCGGATAACAATACGTCTACTGCTTCTATTACGGAAGACGAAACTAAAACACTTTCAGGTGCGCCTGCTGGTGGTACTTGGTCAATCGTGTCTGGTGGTGGAACTATCAACGGAACAACTTATACTCCAGATAATATCAACACAAATACAACTATTGTAATTCGTTATACTATTGCTGCGGATGGTGACTGTGCTGCTACTTCTGATGATGTTACTTTTACAGTAACTCCAGTTTGTGATGTAGTTGCTGATAATACAACATCAACAGCTTCTATAACAGAAGACGAAACTAAAACACTTTCAGGTGCGCCTGTTGGTGGAACTTGGTCAATCGTGTCTGGTGGTGGAACTATTAACGGTTCAACATATACTCCAGATGATATCAACACTGATGCTACTGTGGTAATTCGTTATACAATTGCTGCTGATGGGGACTGTGCTGCAACTTCTGATGATGTTACGTTTACTGTTACTCCTGTATGTGATGTAGTTGCTGATAATACAACATCTACTGCTTCTATCACTGAAGATGAAACAAAAACTTTAACAGGTGCTCCTACTGGTGGTACTTGGTCTATCGTATCTGGTGGTGGTTCTATTTCTGGAACAACTTATACTCCAGATGATATCAATACTGATACAACTGTAGTGATTCGTTATACAATTGCTGCGGATGGTGACTGTGCTGCAACCACTGATGATGTTACTTTTACAGTAACTCCAGTTTGTGATGTAGTTGCTGATAATACAACTTCTACTGCTTCAATAACAGAAAATGAAACTAAAACGCTTTCAGGTGCGCCTGCTGGTGGTACTTGGTCAATCGTATCTGGTGGTGGTTCTATTTCAGGAACAACATATACTCCAGATGATATCAATACTGATACAACTGTAGAGATTCGTTATACAATCGCTGCTGATGGGGACTGTGCTGCAACTTCTGATGATGTTACATTTACTGTTACTCCTGTATGTGATGTAGTTGCTGATAATACAACATCTACTGCTTCTATCACTGAAGATGAAACAAAAACTTTAACAGGTGCTCCTACTGGTGGTACTTGGTCTATCGTATCTGGTGGTGGTTCTATTTCTGGAACAACTTATACTCCAGATGATATCAATACTGATACAACTGTAGTGATTC
This sequence comes from Polaribacter reichenbachii, assembly GCF_001975665.1. Taxonomy (NCBI): domain Bacteria; kingdom Pseudomonadati; phylum Bacteroidota; class Flavobacteriia; order Flavobacteriales; family Flavobacteriaceae; genus Polaribacter; species Polaribacter reichenbachii. The sequence continues at coordinate 4,062,726 of NZ_CP019419.1, forward strand.
GTTATACAATTGCTGCGGATGGTGACTGTGCTGCAACCACTGATGATGTTACTTTTACAGTAACTCCAGTTTGTGATGTAGTTGCTGATAATACAACTTCTACTGCTTCAATAACAGAAAATGAAACTAAAACGCTTTCAGGTGCGCCTGCTGGTGGTACTTGGTCAATCGTATCTGGTGGTGGTTCTATTTCAGGAACAACATATACTCCAGATGATATCAATACTGATACAACTGTAGTGATTCGTTATACAATTGCTGCGGATGGTGACTGTGCTGCAACCACTGATGATGTTACTTTTACAGTAACTCCAGTTTGTGATGTAGTTGCTGATAATACAACTTCTACTGCTTCAATTACGGAAAGTGAAACGAAAACTTTAAGCGGTTCTCCTGCTGGTGGAACGTTCTCTATCGTTTCTGGTGGTGGTTCTATTTCTGGAACAACTTATACTCCAGATGATATCAATACTGATACTACTGTCGTGATTCGTTATACAATTGCTGCTGATGGTGACTGTGCTGCTACAACTGATGATGTTACTTTTACAGTAACTCCTGTTTGTGATGTAGTTGCGGATAATACAACATCAACAGCTTCTATAACAGAAGATGAAACGAAAACACTTTCAGGTGCGCCTGCTGGAGGTACTTGGTCAATCGTATCTGGTGGTGGTTCTATTTCTGGAACAACATATACTCCAGATGATATCAATACTGATACAACTGTTGTAATTCGTTATACAATTGCTGCGGATGGTGATTGTGCTGCGACAACTGATGATGTTACTTTTACAGTAACTCCTGTTTGTGATGTAGTTGCGAATAATACTACTTCTAATGCTTCAATCACGGAAGACGAAACTAAAACACTTTCAGGTGCGCCTGCTGGTGGTACTTGGTCAATCGTGTCTGGTGGTGGTTCTATTTCAGGTTCAACTTATACTCCAGATGATATCAATACGGATACAACTGTTGTAATTCGCTATACAATTGCTGCGGATGGTGACTGTGCTGCTACAACTGATGATGTTACTTTTACAATAACTTCTGTTTGTGATGTAGTTGCTGATAACACTATTTCTACTGCTTCAATAACAGAAGACGAAACTAAAACACTTTCAGGTGCGCCTGTTGGTGGAACTTGGTCTATCGTATCTGGTGGTGGTTCTATTTCTGGAACAACTTATACTCCTGATGATATCAATACTGATACTACTGTCGTGATTCGTTATACAATTGCTGCGGATGGTGACTGTGCTGCTACTTCTGATGATGTAACGTTTACGGTTTCTCCAGTTTGTAACAACCCAGTAAATACAGTGCCAGGAACTCAAACAATATCTGAAAATACTGTAAGACATAGTATTAGCGGTATAAGTGTTACAGACCCTGATTCTGATATCGCTAAAGTAAGGTTAACAGTATCTAATGGAACTTTAGGAGTTATTGTAAGAGTTAGCAATAACAGTCCTGTTACATTTAATGGCCCTGGAGATATTACAATTACAGGTACAGAAAGAGTAATAAATTCTTACTTAAGAACCTTAGTTTATAGTCCAAATTCAGGTTTTTATGGTACAGACATTTTAACTATGACATCTATGGATAATTGTATTACTTCTTTAAGTGATATTGATACAATTGATATTATAGTTACACAAGTTTGTGAAACTGCTGATAATACAACATCAACAGCTTCTATAACAGAAGATGAAACTAAAACGCTTTCAGGTTCGCCTGCTGGTGGTACTTGGTCTATCGTGTCTGGTGGTGGTTCTATTACTGGAACAACATATACTCCAGATGATATCAATAATGATACTACTGTTGTAATTCGTTATACAATTGCTGAAAATGGTTCTTGTGCTGCAACCACTGATGATGTTACTTTTACAGTAACTCCAGTGTGTGATGTAGTTGCGGATAACACAACTTCTACTGCTTCAATTACAGAAGACGAAACTAAAACACTTTCAGGTGCTCCTACTGGTGGTACTTGGTCTATCGTATCTGGTGGTGGTTCTATTTCTGGAACAACATATACTCCAGATGATATCAATACTGATACAACTGTTGTAATTCGTTATACAATTGCTGCGGATGGTGATTGTGCTGCTACTTCTGATGATGTAACTTTTACGGTTACTCCATTATTAGGAAGTATTGGTGATACTGTTTGGTATGATGCAAATAGTGATGGTTCTTTACTTGGTGAAAATGGTTTACAAGGAGCAACTGTAACTTTAGACCCAGGAACTCCTGGAGATGCAAGTGATGATGTAACCACTACAACAGATGTAAATGGTAACTATTTATTTGATGATTTGGATGCAGGAGATTACACAGTAACTGTAGATGTAAGCACAGTAACTGGTGGTTTACCTACAGGAGTAACAATTGCAGATTTAGTACAAACTTATGATAATGACGGAACAGGTTCTGCCAATACAAGTGATGTAACTTTAGCTTCTGGAGAAAATAACTTAGACCAAGACTTTGGTTATGTTGGTGATAATGGTTTAGGTTCTATAGGAGATACAGTTTGGTATGATACAGATGGAGATGGAATTAAAGATGCAAGCGAAGCTGGTTTAGGTGGTGCAACTGTAACTTTAGATCCAGGAACTCCTGGTGATGCTAGTGATGATGTAACTACAATTACAGATGCAAATGGTAATTATTTATTCGATAATTTACCAGCTGGAACTTACACTGTTTCTGTTGATGTTAGTACTGTAACTTCTGGTATCCCTGCAGGTAAAACTCCAGCTGATTTAGTACAAACTTATGATGATGATAGTGTTGGTACTCCAAACAATAGTACCATTAACTTAGCACAAGGTGAAGATAACTTAGATCAAGATTTTGCATATATCGTGCCAACAGGTGGAACTTCTGGAGGAAACTCTGGTGGTGTTGAATCTGAATCTTTAGGTGATGCAATCTCTAAAATCTACGTAGGTAGAAAAAAGAATTCTGTACCAACTCAATTTGTAAAATCAAGTGAAAACTTATTTAACAAAGCAAAATTAAAATCAAAACAACCTTACCAAGGTAAAGGACAAACAATGTTAGATATGTTCCCAGCGCAATTATATGCTGGTAATGTAGCAAACGTTACTTCGCCTACAGATATCTTAGATTACACAATTGCTGATGAAGTATTGTCTGTAGATTTCTCTTTAAATGGTGAAACAAAAGGTGTTGTTTTAGGAATTAAAACTTCTGATAAAATTTATAATCACACTAAAGCGTCTTGTGATCGTTTAAGAGGTGCTGAGATTTTAAACATTCAGAAAGTACAAATTCAAGGGTATAATTTCTTAATGCAAGGTATCAAACAAAGAAGTGGTGAGATAGAATATGCAATCTCTTTTGCAACTGCTAAGAATAATAACGATGCAAATTATACCATTCAAACGAACTGGTATGTTAACAATTATACTAAGTTTAATGATGTGTATAACTTCCAAGTATGGTCTACAAGACCAGCTGATACTCAGAAGTTAGTTGCTGATATTTTAAACAACTTAAAAACTTATATTCCTGTTGCACAAACAGAAGTACAGAAGTTTCCAGAAACGTATGCTTCTAAAATTTACAGAGATAAAGGAGAATTAGTTGTAGCATTAAGAAGTACAGAAGAAGGTAATACTGCAGATATTTCTATGGTTGAATTGTATTCTGAAACTGCAAATAACATCAAACACAGATATAATACTGTAAGTACAGAAATTCAACAGAGTTTAAGAGTTGATATTGCAGATGGTTATGAGTATGATGCTTTAATTAAAGTTGAAGATGAAGTTGAAGATGCATTCTATCACGCAGATGGTAACTGGGGATTAGATTATGATTCTAGATACACAGAAATCAAGAACTACTTTGTTTGGAATGATTTTGATAGAGAATATCAAGATGATGAATATACAATCAACAGAAGTGTAGAGTTACAAGCAACAAGTGATTATGATTACTTAACAGTATACAAATCATTATTACCTGGTACTTTATCAGCAGATTATTCTGAGTACAATTATGTAGCCTTTACAGCTAAAGGATCTGGATTAATGGAATTAGGTTTACTAAAATCATCAATCGAAGATTGGACAGCTCAATATAAAGTAATGGTAGATTTATCTGAAGAAGAGCAAACATACTATGTTCCTTTTGATGTATTTACATCAAGCGCAACTCAAGAAAAATTAACTGCAGAAGATTTAACAATGTTAACCTTTACTTTTTTACCTGTTGAAGCAAACACAACTGAATTAGATTTAGAAATCTCTGATGTGAAGTTTACGAAGATTGCAAACGAAGATCAAATCATCGAAAAAATCGAAACTTTTGAAAATGAGTTTATGGCTTACCCTAACCCATCAAAAGGAAATGTAAACTTATTGTTATTCAGTGAAACTGATACAGAAGCTACAGTAACTTTATCTGATGTAACAGGTAAAGTAATTTACAAAGGTAAAACTCAGTTAAACGCTGGTAAAAACGAATTAGAGTATAACTTTAAAGTAAAAACAGGCGTTATGTTATTACAAGTAACATCACCAGAAACTGATTATGGAACATCTAAAATTATTTTTAGATAGATATAAATAAGTGTAAATAAGTTGGGGGATTTATTTATTAAAAGACACCTTAAGACTTTAACCTTTTAAGGTGTCTACAAAAAATCAATAGTTTGAATAATTTTTAGGGGTATTAATTTGAAACTATTGACTCCAAGAGAGCTGATTTATCAGCTCTCTTTTTTGTTTACCACAACTCCCTCTCCTTTAAAAAAAGAAAATCAATATTTGACATTTCACTTTTTCATTTTATAAATAAGTTTTTGATTCAATTAACATTCGTATTTTTGTATCAACAACAAACGGAAGATGTCACAAGATTTAAGCAACTATAGAAAATCATACGAAAAACAAGAACTCTTAGAAAATAATTGTCCAGAAAATCCTATAGAACTATTTCAAACCTGGTTTAGAAATGCAGACGAATCAGAAAGTGTAGAAGAAACAAATGCAATGCATATTTCTACAATTGGTTTAGATGGTTTTCCTAAAAATAGAGTTGTATTATTAAAAAAAATAACTTGGGAAGGGTTTATATTTTACAGTAATTATACTTCAGAAAAAGGAAAAGCAATAGAAAAGAATAGCAATATCTGTTTATCTTTTTTTTGGCCAAGTTTAGAACAACAAATCATAATTAAAGGACAGGCAGAAAAATTAGCAGAAAATCTATCTGATGGTTATTTTGAATCTAGACCAGATGGTAGCAAACTAGGTGCTTGGGCATCTAACCAAAGTACGGTAGTTTCGTCGAGAGAAGAATTAGACAAGAACCTAAAAATGTTCGAAAGAAACTTTGAAGGTAAAGAAATTTTAAGACCAGATCATTGGGGAGGATATTTAGTAAAACCTATTTCTATAGAATTTTGGCAAGGCAGGCCAAATAGAATGCATGATAGATTAAGATATTCTTTACAAAAAGATTTCTCTTGGAAATTAGAGCGATTAGCACCTTAATTTTTATATTTACAATTCATTAACCAAATTAAATGAAAACACTTTATATAGTTCGTCATGCAAAATCTTCTTGGGAATATTCAGGAATTGATGATATAGATAGACCTCTAAAAAAAAGAGGAATTAAGGATGCCCATTTAATGTCTAAGTATTTGGCAAAAAATATTGAAAGACCAGATGTTTTTGTATCTAGTAGTGCAAATAGAGCCTTACATACATCTATTATATTTTGCGAAAACATGGGATACCCTTTAGCTAACCTTCAAATAAATAGACAGTTGTATAGCTTTAGTGATGGTTATTTGGTAAAAACAGTATGCGCTTTAGATGATGCTTTTAACTCCGCAATTATTTTTAGTCATGATCATGGTATCAATACTTTTGTAAATAAATTTGGTAATAAACCTATTGCACATGTAACTACTTGTGGAATTATTGGTATTCAATTCGAAGAAAAACATTGGAAAAACATCAAAAAAGGTAAAACTTTTATGGTAGAATTCCCTAAAAATCTAAAATAATTTCGGCTTGTTAGAAATAAAAAAATATGGTGCCATAGATATTGGTTCAAATGCAATAAGACTTCTAGTTTCTAATATTGTTATTAAAAAAGGGAATGATATTCAGTTTAAAAAATCATCTTTAGTTCGTGTTCCAATAAGATTGGGTGCAGATTCTTTTGTAAAAGGCATTATCAGTGATGAAAATATTACTCGAATGATCGATGCTATGGAGGCTTTTAAACTTTTAATGAAAGTACATAACGTAGAAAAGTACAAAGCCTGTGCTACTTCTGCAATGAGAGAAGCAAAAAACGGAGCAGAAGTAGTAGCACAAATTTTAAATAAAACTGGTGTACAAATAGATATTATTGGTGGTAAAGAAGAAGCTGCAATTATATCTTCTACAGATTTAAGCAAACTTATTAGCGGAGACAATTCTTATTTATATGTTGATGTTGGTGGTGGAAGTACAGAATTTACTATTTTTTCGGCAGGGAAGATTACAACATCAAAATCCTTTAAAATGGGTACAGTTCGTTTATTAAACAACAAAAAATCGGTTAACAAAGCGATTTTTGCTGATGTTGAAAAATGGATTAAAAAAAATACTAAAGATTTAAAAAATTTAGCTTTAATTGGTTCAGGAGGTAACATCAATAAGCTCTTTAAAATGTCTGGTAGAACAGAAGGAAAACCAATTTCTTACATCTACTTAAATGCACAATATCAGTTCTTAAAAAAGATGAGTTATCAAGAGCGAGTTTCTGAATTAAGTTTAAACCCAGATAGAGCCGATGTTATAATTCCTGCTACTAAAATTTATCTTTCTGCCATGAAATGGAGTGGAGCTAGTAAAATATACGTTCCAAAAATTGGTCTTTCAGACGGAATTATAAAAAGTTTATTCTACAATAAGATATAAATTCTCATTTTTACACTCGGTTTTTAAATGTTTTTAGTACATTTGGCTTAATGTTAATCACTGAATTCAAAGTATTTGTTAATGTTAAAAATCATGAAAAAAAAATTACTTAGTATTGTTTTGTTACTGGTAGCTGCTTTTGTTTATGGGCAAGATTTACCAGAAAACCCTGAGCCGGGAAAGTGTTATGTTCGTTGTAAAACTCCAGATATATGGAAAAATGAAACAGTTCAAGTAGCTGTAGCTCCAGAATATAAAAAAATCATCACTTATCCTGCTGAGTATAAAACAATTCAAGAAAAAGTTCTTATTAAAGAAGCAGGTCAAGAAATTTTAATTGTGCCAGCTGTTTGGGGTTCTCAAGAAGTTACTTACTTTGAAAAAGAAGATGCTTCTAAATTAGAAGCACAAAAAGCTGTTTTTGTACAAGGTTTTGAAACTGTAGAAATTAAAGCTGCATCTGCTAGCTGGCAAATGAGCGAAAAATTACCAAACTGTAATTCAGATAATCCAGATGATTGTAGATATTGGTGTTATAAACCATTACCTGCAGAATTTAAAACAATGCCAGTAGAAAAACTTCAAAGTGATGCAAGTGTTGTAGAAATTCCTATTCCAGGAATTAGAAAAACTTACCAAAGAAAAGTAATGGTAAAACCACCAACAACTTCTATCGTAAAAACTGAACCAGTTTATAAAACAATTGAAAAAACAGTTTTAGTTAGTGATGCTAGAAAAGAAGAAATTATAGTACCAGCTGTATACAGATCAATTACAAAAGAAATCTTAGTTAAAAAAGGAGGTTTAACTTCTTGGAAAGCTGTAGACTGTGAGTTAGTCGATAATACTCCATTACCAATTAATTGGGATTTTTCTAGTGCTGTGTTAAACGAGGGCGCTAAAAGAATTATCGATGCAAGGTTATTACCTATTTTAAAACAAGGTATGGCAGTATTTATTGAATCTCACACAGATATGAGAGGTACTAAAAGTGATAATCAAGCTTTATCTGATAGAAGAGCAAAAGCAGTAACTGATTATTTAATCTCTAAAGGAATTAACTTAAGCCAATTATATGCTAAAGGTTTTGGAGAATCTAGATTACTAAACAAATGTTCTGATGGTGTTGTTTGTTCAGAAAATGAGCATGCTGTTAATAGAAGAACAACTTTTAGAGTTGTGAATCAAAACTAATCAAATAAAAAACTTATTAATAAAAAACGAAGCACATTTGCTTCGTTTTTTTTATATAACTATATGTTAAATATTTCTTAAAATTAATTTTCATTTTTTTTTGTGACTTCCTGAAAATTTTGTGTCAAAACTATAACAATTAAAGTTTTACTAACAAAAAAAACAAAAACCAGTTTAAATCATGAAAAAATTTTTATTAAGCAGCGCATTTTTGCTTTTAACAGCAAGTGCATTTTCACAAGTGTTAACATTACCTCAAAATCCAGAACCAGGTAAATGTTACGTAATGTGTAAAACTCCAGAAGTATGGAAAAACGAGCAAGTAACAATAGAAATATCTCCTGCATACAAGAAAATCGTTACTCATCCAGCAGAATACAAAACTGTAACCGAAAAAGTATTAATTAAAGAAGCTACCGAAAAATTAGAGATTGTACCTGCAGTTTGGGAAACTAAAGCAATTAGCTATATTGCAAAAGAAGATGCTAACAAATTAAATGTTATAAAAGCAGTTTTTTCACAAGATTCTAAAACTATAGAAACAAAAGCTACATCTGCTAGTTGGCAAATGAGTGGTAGAAAACCAGGTTGTGAATCTAGCGACCCAAATGATTGTAGATATTGGTGTTATAAACCAGTACCGGCAACTTATGTTACTATACCATTAACAAAATTAGCTTCAGATGCTAAAACAGAAACTACAAAAGTAGCAGGTTTCGAAAAATCTTATAACAGAAAAGTTATTGTACAAAAAGAAACTACAAAAACGGTTACAATTCCGGCTGTTTATGGTACTGTTCAAAAAACAGTTTTAGTTAAAGATGCTTGGCAAGAAGAAGTTACTGTACCTGCAGAATTTAAAAGCGTTCAAAAAGAAGTTTTAGTAAACAAAGGTGGATTAACATCATGGAAAGAAGTTGAATGTGAATTAGTAGATAATACTCCATTACCAATAAACTGGAACTTAAACAGCGCTACATTAACGCCTGCTGCAAAAAGAATTATCGATTCTAGATTATTACCAATCTTAGAAGAAGGTGTTGCAATTGCGCTAGAATCTCATACAGACTCAAGAGGAACAAAAGCTAACAACCAAAATTTATCTGATAGAAGAGCAAAAGCTGTACGAGCTTACTTAATTTCTAAAGGAATTAACTCAAGTCAATTATCAGGTACTGGTTTTGGTGAGTCTAAATTATTAAACAGATGTGCTGATGGAGTTGTTTGTTCAGAATCTGAACACGCAGAGAATAGAAGAACTACATTTAGAGTAGTTAATCAACAATAAAAGTTCTTATACCCTATATAAAACGAAAAACGAAGCAATAATTTGCTTCGTTTTTTTTGTTTTTAATACTTTTTTATTACAGATTCAAAATAAGGATAATAATACTCTGTCATTACATATCCCTTTTTCTCTGCTAATTTTTTCCCTCTAGAATTAACCATCATTAAATTAGGAAAAGATTTTACTTTATATTTTTTCTGTAAATATAAATTTTCTTTCATTTTAGCTGGTGCAACCAAATCTCTTCTTCTTGGTATATCAACTTCTAAAAGCACCAATTCTTTGTCAGATAAATTTTTAAACTTTTCTGTACTAAATAAATCTTTATCTAGAATTTTACAAGGACCACACCAATCTGACCCCGTAAAATAAATTAAAACAACTTTTCTTTCCTTTTTAGCTTTCTTTAAAGCTTCCTTATAAGTAGGAATCCAATTTAAGTTATCTTTACTAAACTCATTAACCTCTAGCGTATTTACAGCTATTTCTTGAGAGAATGAGCTTTGTATGGTTAACAAACCAATAATAAAAATTCCTATTAATTTATTCATAATACATTTAGTTTCTTCAAAAATATCAAAAATAATACCATTATTAAAATTTAAACCGTGACATGCTAAATAATATTGTGTCATATAATTGTTAAGTAATCATTTTAAGAAAACTTTTAACAAAAATTCAAAAAGCAAAAACCGGTGTTTATAACATCGGTTTTATTGTATATGGTTGATAATTTTTTGATTAAAATCTTCTTTTTGATTGTCTAAAAAACGAGTTTCTATTTCTATGTAAAAAAGTTTTTCTAGTACATCTGATAATCGAGTGTAATCTTTTTCGGTGGTTAAAATTATTTTTTTATCTGATGTAAAAACATTAAACTTTTCTTTTATTTCTTTTATTTCTTCGAATGAAAAATGATGATGATCTGCATATTTTAAATGATTATAATTAATTTTATTATCATCTAAATAATTTAAAAGCGGATTTGGATTTGCAATACCAGTAATCAACAGAACTTGATAATTCTTTAGATCATCAACCGAAATTAAATTTTGTTTCGACTTAATTTCACCATAAGAAATTGTTGTAAAAAAAACTTCTTTTTGATATTTCTTTAACTTCCTTTTTATAGATTCTTGTTGATTAAAATCTAAATTATTTGGACATTTCGTAACAATAATTACATCTGCTCTTTTTGCTCCACTCCTACTTTCTCGTAAATTCCCTGTTGGTAGCAAAAAATCTTTCGTAAATAAATCATTGTATTTAGTTAGTAAAATATAAAAACTCCCTTTTATTTTTCTATGCTGATATGCATCATCTAACAAAATAACATCTGGTGATTTTTGTTGAATTAAATTTTGAACTCCTTCTACCCTATTTGCATCAACAGCAACAGTAATATTTGTAAACTTTTTAAAGTATTGTAAAGGTTCATCACCAACATCTAAAGCATTATGAAAGTTATTTAACAACACAAAACCTTTAGTTTTACGCTTATAACCTCTACTTAAAACCGATACTTTAAAAACGTCTTTTAATAGTCTTATTAAATATTCTATTTGAGGCGTTTTACCTGTACCCCCAACACTTAAATTACCAACAACAATAACTGGAGTTTTAAAGGAAGTTTGTTTAAAAACACCAACATCAAAAAATAAATTTCTGATGGTTGTTACAGCATCATAAATAATTGCAAACGGAAATAATAAAAATCTAAGAAATTTCATTCATACGAAAATAAGTCATTTTTATGGATTGATGAATTGAAAATAGTAACTTTGAAGTTAGAATCAATTTTGTTTTATGATAATAAAAGACATCGCAAATTACATAGAAAAACTTGCACCTTTAAACTACGCCGAAAGCTTTGATAATGTTGGTTTATTAATTGGTAGTTACAACACAAAAGTTACTGGAGTGCTTGTAACCTTAGATACTTTAGAAGAAACAGTTGATGAGGCTATTGCAAAAAATTGTAATTTAATTGTTAGCTTTCATCCTATAATTTTTAGTGGATTAAAAAAACTGAATGGTAATTCTTATGTAGAACGTGTTGTTTTAAAAGCGATTCAAAACAACATTGCAATTTATGCCACTCACACTGCTTTAGACAATTCTAAAAACGGAGTTTCTGCAAAAATGTGCGAAGTTTTAGGCTTAACAAACACTAAGGTTTTAATTCCTAAAAAAGGGATTATCAAAAAGCTGACGACTTATGTACCAAACAAAAGTGCTAACGATTTAAGAACTGCTCTTTTTGATGCTGGTGCAGGAAATATTGGTAATTATGATAATTGCTCTTTTAATGTTTCTGGTGATGGAACTTTTAAAGGAAATGAAAACTCTAATCCTGTTTTAGGAGAAAAAGGAAAATTACATACAGAACCTGAAACCAAAATATCTGTAATTTTTGAAAGCAAAAATGAAAAATCCATTTTAAAAGCGCTACAAGAAAATCATCCTTATGAAGAAGTTGCTTACGAAATTATAACCACAGAAAATGTACATCAAGATATTGGAATGGGAATGATTGGTGAATTACAAAAAGAAATGGATGAACAAGATTTTTTACAATATCTTAAAAAAACTATGAAAACAGATTGTGTAAGGCACTCTGCTTTTATCAACAAAAAAATAAAGAAAGTAGCTGTTTTAGGTGGTTCTGGAAGTTTTGCGATTTCTGATGCAAAAAAAGCTGGAGCTGATGCTTACGTAAGTGCAGATTTTAAATATCACGAGTTTTTTAAAGCAGAAAATAGTATTCTTTTGGCAGATATTGGGCATTATGAAAGCGAACAGTTTACAAAAAACCTTTTGGTTGACTATCTTACGAAAAAATTTAGTAATTTTGCAATCATTTTATCAGAAAAAAGTACAAATCCTATATATTATATATAAACATGGCAAAGAAGAAAGAAATTTCGGTTGAAGCAAAATTAAGAGCTTTATATGACTTACAATTAATAGACTCTAGAATTGACGAAATTAGAAATGTTAGAGGTGAATTACCTTTAGAAGTTGAAGATTTAGAAGATGAAGTTGCTGGGTTAAATACTCGTATTGCGAACTTAAACAAAGACGTTACAAGTTTAGAAACAGATATAAATAACAAAAAGTTAGCTATTGATGAATCTAAATCGTTAATGAAAAAGTACGACGAACAACAGAAAAAAGTAAGAAATAATAGAGAGTTTGATTCTTTATCTAAAGAAATTGAATATCAAGATTTAGAGATTCAATTAGCAGAAAAAAGAATTAACGAGTACAAAGCAAAAATTGCTCAGAAAAATGAAGTAATTGATGCTACTAAAGAAAAATTAGCAAGACAAGAAAAACATTTAGGTCATAAAAAATCTGAATTAGATGCTATTTTACAAGAAACTCAAAAAGAAGAAGAGCTTTTAATTAAAAAATCGCAAGAATTTGGTGAATCTTTAGACAGCCATTTATTTGCAGCTTATAACAGAATTAGAACCAAAGTAAAAAATGGTTTAGCTGTTGTTGCCATAGAACGTGGAGCTTCTGGAGGTTCTTATTTTACAATTCCACCACAAGTACAACTAGAAATTGCTAATAGAAAAAAAATTACTATAGACGAGCACAGTGGTCGTATTTTAGTTGATGCAGCTTTGGCAGAAGAAGAAAAAGAAAAAATGGATAAGTTATTCGCTTAATTCTTTTTTAAAATATAAAGTATAAAAAAACTCGAAGCATTTGCTTCGAGTTTTTTGTTTATAAGAATAATATTGTATTAATAATCTAACTTTTTTAGATAGCTTAGTTTCTGTTTCCAGATAGCTTGTTGTTCTTTAAAACCGTCAATTTGGTTTCTAACATTAATTACTAAAGGATTATCTGCTTTTGCATTCGAGAAAAAGCCTAAATTGTTTTCTAATTGCTGAATTTCTCTTACTGATTCATCAATCTTTTTTCTAACAAATAACTGCTCAGAATCTAGCTTTCTATAATCTTCTTCAGCTAAATAACCATCAACTAAAGTAGTAAACTTAAGCATTTCTACTTCTGATTTATCCATAGATAAACTAGCTAATAACTTATCTATTTGTTTATTAAATTTACCTTCTAAATGACGTGCATTTCTAGGTAATCTTCCTAAACTTCTCCAAGTTGTAATTGCGTCTAAAACAGATTCTTTAGTAACTTTTTCGGTTTCTTTTAAAGTATCTAAAAATTCTTTTTTAGCTACTACAGTTGCTTGATCTTCTTTGCTTGCTGCATTTTTTTCTTCATGATATCTATCAAAATAATGATTACATGCGGCTTTAAAGCGTTTCCAGATATCATCAGAAAATTTACGAGGTACATGTCCAATTTTTTTCCAATCAGATTGTACTTTTTTCATAGCATTTGTAGCCATTTCCCAATCTGTGCTTTCTTTTAAAGATTCTGCTAATTCTATTAAAGCAATCTTTTTCTGCAAATTCTCTTGCTGGCCACTCTTTTCTTGTTTGTAAAATACATTTTTAGCACTATTAAATTTTTTAGTTGCTGCTTTAAATTTTTGCCAAACTTCTTCGCTTTTATTGTAAGGTAGTTTTCCTACATTAAAATATTGTTGTCTAATTTTCTCGAATTCAACAATACTTTTTTGCCAATCGTTATGCGTTTTATTATTAGAGGTATCGTAAGCATTAATTAACTCAATAACCGCTAATTTTTTATCTATTATTTCTTGATGTTTAGAGCGCATTTCTTTGAAATAATTATGCCTCTTATCGTGAATTTTCTTGGTAGCTTCACTAAATTTATGCCAAACTTCTTCACGCATTTCTTTAGCTACCGGGCCAATATCTTCTTTCCACTTTTTGTGTAAATCTTGCAATTCTTTAGAAGCATAATTTATATCATTTTCATTAGCTAATGCTTCTGCTTGCTGAATAATTTTAAGTTTTTCTTCTAAATTATGTCTAAAATCTAAATCTCTTAAATCGTTATTTATGTGCAATAAATCATAAAAACGTTCTACGTGATGATGATAAATTTTCCAAGTATCATTGTAGTAAGACTTTGGTACTGGACCTATGGTTTGCCATTTTTCCTGAATCTGTTTAAAGCTTTTATACATTGTAGAAGCATCTGCATCTTCAATTAAGTCTTTTAAACTTTCAATAACAGATACTCGCTTTTCTAAATTCTCTTTTAGCTCTTTTTCTAAATTTTTATAATAAGCATCTCTTTGCTTTTTATATTCTGATAGTAAGCTATTGTATTCTGATTTTATAGGGCTAGAAAACTGAAAATCTATAGAATTACCACCTTCTGCTAAGAAAGCAGCTTTTTTTTCTGCAAGTAAAGCGCCAAATTTTTGGTTAAAAGCACTTTTAATTGCTTCTACTTGAGATTTAATTTTCTGAACAGAATTGTTGTTTAAAGCACTTTTTAAACTCGCTGCTAACTCTTCTAAAGAAAGGGAAGTATAATCAACTTCAGGTATTTCAGCTTCTTTAGAATCGTCTTTTTCTGCACTTTCTGCTACAGAATTCTCAACTTCTTCTACAGCTTTCGTAGTTTCTTCATTTACTTCATGAACTACTTCTTCCCTAGTTTCTTGAGCACTAGCTTCAGTGTTATTTACTTCTTCTGGTTTTGAATCGTTTTTATTAACGTCTTCATCTTTATTTTCTAACATATCTACAATGTTTAAACGTCTGTATATAACACCAATGTTATAATCTCTTCAAAAATACTGACAACTTACATTAATTCCAAGTTTAATTGACAATGATATTCATAAATCTTACTCATTCCAAATTCGCCAAGATTCTTCTGCTTGTAGTTTTAGCATTTCTAGGCCGTTTTTTATGGTTGCTCCTTTTTCTTTTCCTTTAGATAAAAAAGTAGTTTCTGCAGGGTTATAGATTAAATCGTAAAGAATATGATTTGATGTAATAAATTGATAAGGAATATTTGGGTATTTTTCTATTTCTGGTGATGTACCAACTGGAGTAGAATTTACAATTATTGTATATTTTTCCATAATTTCTTGGGTTAAATCATCATAAGAAATTTCTTTTTTACCTTTTGGTTTTCTAGATACAAATTTAAATTTGATATCATTTCTTTTAAAAGCGTAAGCAATCGCTTTAGATGCGCCTCCAGTTCCTAAAATTAAAGCTCTTTTATGATGCTTTTTTAACAACGGAAATATCGAGTTTTCAAAACCAACAACATCAGAATTATAACCTTTTAAATCACCTCTTTTTGTAAATTTTATGGTATTTACAGCTCCAATTTCTTCGGCAGTTTTATCTAATTTATTCAAAAACGGAATTACATCTTCTTTGTATGGAATTGTTACATTAATTCCTTTTAAGTGCTCGTTTTCATCAATAATAGATGGAAAATTTTGGATTTCTTGTAAATCGAAATTTACATACTTGTGTTTGTTTAAATTTAATTCTTTAAACTTTTCTGTAAAATATCCTCTAGAAAATGAGTAGGATATATTTTTACCTAATAACCCAAATAATTTATCTTTTTCTTCTTCTCTCATAATAATCTATAGCTAAAATTAATCCTATACCTAAAAAAATAAAAAAGACAGCTAAAACTGTTTCTAAATTAAAAACTTCTGGTAAAAAACGTTCGTAATTTTCTATTACCTTATGTCCTTCTTTATCATATAAAAAGGTACCATTTTCTTGTGTATAAATTGCTTTTTTCCAAGGCCATACTATACCTAAAGAACCTGTTATAAAACCAAGAATTATGGCATTTACCATTTTATTCCATCGTTTTAAAACATAACCTAGAATATGAGATATAGAAACTAAACCAAAAACAGAACCACCTGTAAAAACAGCAATAATTTTTAAATACTTTATCTTTATTGGATCTGATAATACTTGAAAATTACCCGTTAATAAATTAGTTATTACATTTAATAAAACATTTACAGAATCTACCAAAAGTAATACATAATTACCCAATAATAATAAGATAAAAGAGCCTGAAAGCCCTGGCAACGTCATACCAGAAACGCCAATTATACCACAAACAAAAACAAACCAAAGGTTGTCGTTTTCTTTTGCCGGAGTTAAAAAACTTATAGCCAAACCAAATATTACACCAAGAAATATGTAGACTAAGTTCTTTCTATACCAATCTTCAAATCCTTTGCTTATGTATATTATAGATCCAATAATCATCCCAAAAAACCAACTCCAAACAAACAATTCGTAGAGTTGTAAGAAGAAATCTAAAATTAAAGAAACACTAAAATAACTGAATATGCTACCTCCCATAATCAGTAATAAAAATTGAGCGTTTATATATTGATAAAAACTCTTGTATTTACGTCTAATTAATAAATTAAGTGCCTTTAAATTAAATCTTTGAAAAGAAAAAATTAACTCCTCATAATACCCCAAAACAAAAGAAACAGTTCCTCCAGAAACACCTGGAACTTTGTTCGCAGCTCCCATTGCTAAACCTTTTAAAAACAAGGTTAACTTTTGTGAAAATGTTCTTTGTTGATGCATTTAGTGTTTTTTTACTGCCAATTTTTCCATTATTAAAATTAGAGCAAAACCAATTATTGCTAAAATAATAGCAAAAGTAAGTTGTGGGTTTCCTTCAAAAGAAAATGGAGAAACACTTTGTTGATTAAAAGGAACTTTAATTCCGTGAGAATTTGTACGCCAAGTTAAAGTTTCTTTCCAAGGCCAAATTTTATTTAAAGAACCAATAATAAAACCGGTTAAAGCTGCTAACGTGTAATTTTTATAATTGGCAAACAACCATTTTAATACCTTCGAAAAAGACAATAAACCGATAACTGCACCAACCATAAAAATTAAAATTGTTTTAAAATCTCTATCATTTACAGCATCTAAAACAGGTTTATAAGCCCCTAACAAAACTAAAATAAAAGAACCAGAAATACCTGGTAAAATCATTGCACAAATGGCTATTGCACCTGCAAATAAAATATATAAAGAGGATGAACTCTCAGAAACTAAAGGATTTAAAGTAGTAATATAATAAGCTAAAAAAGCACCCAAAACCAAAGCTACTATTGAAACAACATTCCATTTAGAAATTTGTTTAGCAATGTAAATAATACTCGCTAAAACCAACCCAAAAAAGAAAGACCATAGTAATATTGGCTCATTCTCTAAAAGGTATTTAATAGCTTTTGCTAAAGAAATAATACTTATGAAAATTCCGATAAAAAGAGCCAACAAGAAATTACCATTCAATTGTTTCCAAGCTTCTTTAAAACCTTCTTTTTTTAAAGTTTTAAACAAACCTAAATTCACATTACTAATAGAACCTAATAATTCTTCGTAAATTCCAGAAATAAAAGCAATTGTACCTCCAGAAACTCCAGGGACAACATCTGCAGCTCCCATAGCCATTCCTTTTAAACTAATTACAACATAATCTTTAACCTTTCTACTCATTTTTCAGTATTATTTTTAAAAAACGAAGATAAAGGAATTTAAAGAAATGTTTACAACAACTTTTTTGATTATTCTTATATTTGAAAGAACCAATATTTTTTATGATGAAAAGACACTTTTTAACATTATCAATTCTATTTTTAACGCTGTTATCTTGCAAAAATGAGCAGAAGAAAGAAGTTGCTGTATCTAAAAAAGCGACAACAGAAACAAAAAATGCAATATCTGAAACAAAAATAATACCTGTAAGTCATGCAACAGCGGTTATCGAATTTGATAACTCTACTATTTATTTAGATCCTACAGGTACTGCTGATGATTTCGCTAGTTTTAAAAAAGCCGATTATGTTTTAATTACAGATATTCATGGAGACCACATGAATCTGAATACTTTAAAAGCTTTAGAATTAAGCAATTCAACTGTTATTGCTCCAGAAGCTGTAGCCAAAAATTTATCAGAATTAAAAGTAAAAGAAATTATTACAATAAATAATGATGAAACCAAAAGCTTCTCAAATTTTAAAATTGAAGCAATACCAATGTACAATTTAAGAAAAGAGGCATTAAAATTTCATAGTAAAGGAAGAGGAAATGGATATGTTTTAACAATTGCTAATGAACGTATTTACTTTTCTGGAGATACCGAAGACATACCAGAAATGAGAAATTTAAAAAATATAGATAAAGCTTTTGTTTGTATGAACTTGCCTTATACTATGAACGTTGAAAGTGCTGCTGATGGAGTTTTGGCTTTTAAACCAAAAAAAGTGTATCCTTATCATTATAGAGGTACAAATGGTTTAAGTGATGTTACCAAGTTTAAAGAAATAATTAAAGAAAAGGATAAAGAAATCGAGGTTATTCAATGGAATTGGTATCCGAATAGAAAAAAAGAATAGTTACTTTTTAGCTTTTGTTCTTTTTATTTTACTTAAAAACTCGTGAGTAATTCCTAAGTAACTAGATACTTGTCTATCCGTGAGTTTAGAAACCATTTTTGGATATTTTTCTATAAAGTGATAATAACGTTCTTTAGCGGTTAACGTATGATTTTGAATAAGCCTTTTTTGCCAAGCAATTAAGGCTTTTTGACTCATAACTCTAAAAAGTTTTTCTACAATAGGTTTTGTTTTGTAAAGTTGTTCTTTATCAATTTTAGTAATACTAAGTATTTCACTATCTTCTAATGCTTGAATATTTAAAGCAGAAGGAGTTTGATTCATAAAACTATCTACATCCATAAGCCACCAACCTTTTACTGCAAAATACAAAGTATTTTCATTTCCTTTTTGATCGATCGTAAAAATTCTAAAACAACCTTCATTAACAAAACCTTCGAACTTGCAAACTTTACCTTGAGTAACTAAAAAATCGCCTTTTTTAACAATAGAATGTTTAAAATTTTGGCAAATAGATTCTAAATCTGATTTAGAAATTTCTACAGATTTTTGAATATTTTGTTTTAGTTGATCGTGAAGCATTTAAAAGAAACTATTCTAAAGCCTTTTTATAATTGGTTAAAAGTTTTTGTACTTTTTTATCATCATAAACTGTAGGAAATAATTCGTTTAAAATGGTATGATATTCGTAATCTATTTTCATTGCAACAATTAAATGATTAAATCCGTGTTTTTCTTTATCTAAAACAAAAAACAAACCAGCCAATCTATATTCTACTTCTGCAAAATCTTTATACGTTTTTTGAGATCTAAACAGCAAATCGATAGCTTCATTAAATTCACCAACAAAAGATAAAAGATCTGTTAATGCAATATAAATTTCTAAAGCATCATAATTTAATGCTAAACATTGTTTATAGCCAATTATTGCCTCTTTATTAAAACCTAACTTTAATTTAATTTCTGCATATCGTCTCCAATAAACAGCGTTACTTTCATCAATTTTTATAGCTTTAGAAATGTAATAAGAAGCTTTTTCATAATTCTCTGAATTATAATAAAGATTGGTTAACAAAATCCAACCTCTATCTAACAATGGGTCTTCATGAACTGCTTTTTTATAAAAAGAAATAGCATCATCGAATTTATTCAATTTTTCGTAACACTCGCCTATTCTTACATAAGCAAACGCAGTTGGGTCATCTAATTCTAAAGTAATTAAATAATTTTCAATTGCTTTTTCATAGTCTTCTAATTCTTCTAAAGTTTTGGCTTTTTCTAAATATCCACCAATAAAATGTTCATCAATTAAAACAGCATAATCAAAAGCAGTTAAAGCTTTATCAAACTTATCTAACATAAAATATTGCCTCCCTAATTGATGCCAAGCAACTTCGCAATACGGATTTATATCAATATAATTATTTAAATAATTTATAGCTTGTTCATGCTCTTTTTCCATATCAAAACAATACACAATATTATAAAGTGCAGAATAATCTTCAAAATCCACATCAATACATTTGGCAAAATTTAAACGTGCATTTTCAAAATCGTCTAAATACAGATACTCCATCCCCATCAAAGACCAAACGTCTAATTTATCTTCTGTAAAAGTAAGCGCTTTTTGTAGGTTGATGATAGCTTCTTGATGATTGCCTAACTTCGATTTTATGGTTGCCTTTTGTATAAAAAGCTCATCGTTGTTTGGGTCTATTAATTCAATTCTTTTTAATAAAGTAGAAGCTTTATCTAATTCATTTTCAAAAATATACAATTCGACTCTTAAAAATTTTAAATCTATAGATTCTGGGTGTTGTTCTAAACCTAATTGAACAGCTTTTTTAGCTAAAGAGTGCTTACCAACATCTAAATAATGGATTATAATTTCCTCAAACTCAACCAAATCAAAAAAATATATTGCATTGGTTTTAAGCATGGATTCAAATTTTGTCAAAGACATAGCTATAGTATTTGAATTATACACATTAAAAATAATACAAGTCTTTAAGTACTTTAGGCAAATTTGTTTTTGTTTTCAACAATTTAATTAACAAAGCATAATTTGCAATTAGTATCTATAAATTTTTGCATATACATTTATTTACATTAATTTTGATTTTCAATAACTATCAACTTAAATTTGATAGGTTTCTTATGAGCAAAAAAACTTTACTTAACTCAAAAGATATTGAAATCATTCTTCATAGATTGGCTTGCCAATTAATTGAAAATCATAACGATTTTTCTAATACAGTCTTAATTGGTTTACAACCAAGAGGCTCTTATTTGGCCAATAGATTAGCGAATTTATTAAAAACTGAATATCAAATCAAAGACTTACAATTAGGGCTTTTAGACATTACCTTTTATAGAGACGATTTTAGAAGAAGAGATGAACCTTTAGCTGCAACATCGACCAAAATTAATTTTTTAGTAGAAGATAAAAAAGTAGTTATTATAGATGATGTGTTGTTTTCTGGAAGAAGTATTAGAGCAGCATTAACAGCAATTCAATCTTATGGAAGACCAAAAAATATAGAATTGTTGGTTTTAATTGATAGACGATTTAGTAGACATTTACCAATTCAGCCCAACTATAGGGGCAGACAAGTAGATGCTATAAATGAAGAAAAGGTGTTGGTTTCTTGGAAAGAAAACAATAAAAAAGACGCAGTTTATATTGAGCAAACATAGTATGGATAAATTAAGTGTAGAACATTTATTAGGTATAAAATACCTAAACCCAAATGATATTGATTTAATATTTAAAACTGCAGATCATTTTAAAGAAGTAATTAACAGACCTATTAAAAAAGTACCTTCTTTAAGAGATATAACCATTGCCAATTTATTTTTCGAAAATAGCACAAGAACTAAACTTTCTTTTGAATTGGCAGAAAAAAGACTTTCTGCGGATGTCATTAATTTCTCTGCAGGACAATCTTCTGTTAAAAAAGGAGAAACATTAATAGACACAGTTAACAATATTTTATCTATGAAAGTAGATATTGTTGTTATGCGTCATGGAAATGTTGGTGCAGGTGTCTTTTTATCGAAACACGTAGATGCAAAAATTATAAATGCTGGAGATGGAACTCATGAACACCCAACACAGGCATTATTAGATTCTTACTCAATAAGAGAAAAATTAGGAACTGTAAAAGGTAAAAAAATTGTTATTGTTGGCGATATTTTACACTCTAGAGTTGCTTTATCTAACATATTTGCATTGCAATTACAAGGTGCTCAAGTAAAAGTTTGCGGTCCCACAACTTTAATACCTAAATATATTTCTAGTTTAGGTGTAGAAGTAGAAACTAACCTTAAAAAAGCTTTAGAATGGTGTGATGTTGCCAACGTTTTACGTGTACAACACGAAAGAATGGATATTAAATATTTTCCATCAACCAGAGAATATACACAGCTTTTTGGTATAAATAATGAGATTTTAGATAATCTTGGCAAGAAAATTGTAATAATGCATCCAGGACCAATAAACAGAGGAGTAGAAATAACAAGTAGTGTTGCAGATTCTGACCAATCTATTATTTTAAACCAAGTAGAAAATGGTGTTGCTGTAAGAATGGCAGTTATTTATTTGTTAGCGCAACAGATTAAGAGGTAGAAGTTGGAAGTTAAATCTTTAAAAATTTAGTAATGAAAATAGAAAAAAAAGAAAAATACACGCTTGTTTCTTCGGATGACAATTCGTTTTCTAGTTTCTATGAATCGTTTTTAGAAAACCTAACCAGTTTAAAAAAAGAGCATTTAGTTTTACAAATTTCTGAAAATCTTAACGTTAAAACAGAAGAAATTTTACTATTTTTGAGTATAACCGAAGAAAAAAAGGAAAATGGCACTTCTTTTGTTATTGTAAAAAGCAATATTAATATGGACGATTTTCCAGAGAATTTTAACATTGCTCCTACTCTAATTGAAGCAGAAGACATTCTAGAAATGGAAGCTATGGAAAGAGAACTAGGATTTTAACTCCCCCAACTATGAAGAAAAAATTACTTTTTACATTTTTTTTATTGATTTCTTGCCTTGCGTTTTCGCAAGAAAAATCGATATATAAAGTTTCTGCTGTACCAAATCCATTTACAAATTCTACAAAAATTATTTTTAATGCTGTAAATAGTTCTCCAACAACTTTTACAGTTAAAAATGTTTTAGGGAAAACTGTATATTCTAAAAAAATAAATACCGTAAAAGGTAAAAATTCGGTTCCTTTTTACAAAGGAGATTTATCAAAAGGAATTTACATTTATTCTCTACAAAACAAAAAACAGATTACATCTAAACGTTTTGTTATTCAATGAGCATAAACCTTACTATTTTAGGCTGTCACTCTGCAACACCCAGAGCAAATGCTTTTCCTACTGCCCAATATTTAGAAATTAACAATAGGCATTTTTTAATAGATTGTGGTGAGGGCACACAGCGTCAAATGCGAAAATACAAAGTTGGTTTTACTAAAATAAATCACATCTTTATCTCTCATTTACATGGAGATCATTTTTACGGCTTAATAGGTTTATTATCTACTTATGGTATTTTAAGTAGAGAAAAAGAACTGCATATTTTTGGCCCAAAAGGCATTAAAGAAGTTACACTTTTGCAACTAAAAATATCTCAATCTCACGCAAAATATCCTTTAATTTTTCACGAATTAACATCCAAAGAAAGTGAACTTATTTTTGAAGATGATAAAGTTACTGTAAGAACAATACCTTTAAAACATCGTGTTTACACAAATGGTTATTTATTTACAGAAAAAGAAAAACCTAAGAAACTACACATAGACAATATCAATCATTATGAAGAGATTGATAGAGCAGATTATAATAATATAAAAGCAGGTAAAGATATTGTTTTATCTACAGGAGAAATTGTACCAAATTCAGAATTAACATTACCGCCTAAAAAACCTTTAAGTTATGCTTTTTGTAGTGATACTTGCTACAAGCCAGACATAATACCAATTATAAAAAACGCAGATTTACTGTATCACGAAGCAACTTTTTTAGCAGATAAAACAGATTTAGCAAAAAAAACAAAACACGCTACAACTAAAGAAGCTGCACTAATTGCAAAAGAAGCTACTGTAAATAAGCTTATTATAGGCCATTATTCTGGCAGATATAAAGACATCACTTTATTTAAAGATGAAGCCCAAGAAATTTTTAAAAACACTAAATTAGCTGAGCCTGGAAAAGTTTTTAAAATAATCTAAAAAATGAAGTCTATCAAAATCAATTCAATATATAATGAAATCTTCGATACCTACCCAAAAGTAGAAATTGAGGAACATATTAAAAAATTAATAGAATTAGATTATTTCTATCCATACAACTCTACTTTTTATTGCATTACAAATACAGTTCATCAAAATTTTGAATACGTCAGTAAAAACTTTACCTCATGCACAGGTTTATCTAAAGAAAAAATGATGGCTGGTGGTATGGATTATTTTTGGTCGCTTTTTCATCCAGAAGATATTAATCTTTGGTTAAAAAGTTTAACCAATTTAATGACTTTTACAATGACTGAGTTAAATGATAAGCAACGTAAAAGAATGAGTTATACCTGGAATTACAGAATAAAAAATGCGAAAGGTAATTACATAAATATAATTCAGAATACTACTCCACTTCAGTTTGATGAAGCCAACAAACCTATAATTGGTATGGCGCATTACACCGTTTTAGATTGTGATACTCAGATGGATATTTGCGCTACTGCAAAATATTTAAATCATAAAAACGAGTATGAAACACTATACTATCAAAATATTTCTAGCTCTAAATTATTAAATTTAATAAGCAACAGAGAAAGAGATATTATACGTTTAATTATTACTAAAAATACTAGCGAAGCTATTGCTAATAAATTAAATATTAGCATTCATACAGTAAATACGCACAGAAGAAATATTTTAAAGAAAATAAATATCGATTCTACTTTTGAGTTGATTAGTTATTTTAAAAATAATCCGAAATTGATATAAATACTCATTATGAGTATTGTATTTTTTACCTACTAAATATATTTTTGTTGTTGAAAATATAACAACAAAATGGATTGGTATCATTTATTAAATATTCAAAATTTAATAAATAGCACAATATTTTGAAAAAGAATGTAGAAGTTACCACACAAAACCAATCCGTTTTGTTTTTTTAATATTGATTTGTAGACAATAAAACTAAAGTGCATGAAATTTCAGATTCAATATTATTTTCTTTTAGCAACTTTATAAATTCCATATTTTCTGTTCCCGGATTAAAAATTACTCTTCTTGGTTTTAAGCTAATAATGTAATTATAATATTCTTCTTGCCTTTTTGGGTTTAAATACAAAGTAACTGTATCAATAGTAGTGTAAGGGACTTTTTCATCATCAATATCTACATCTAAAACCTTTCCTTTTCTTAAACCTATAGCGCTTGTAGACAACCCTTTACCTCTTAATCTCTTAATTGCAATATTAGAGTATCTATTTGGGTTTGTAGATGCGCCGATTACTAAAGTTACGTTTTTCATATTGTTAATTATAAGTTAAAGAAAGTTAATCCCAGTAACAAAGATAAACTTTTGTTCGTCTAAAAAACATCAACCAAAATATATAAATCAATCAAAATGAAAAAAATAATACTAATGTTTTTGCTGATTAGTGCTGCAAATTCTTCTGCCCAAATGGCAAAAAATGAACTACCCAAACCCGGTAAGATATCAGGAAAGGTAATTGAAAACAACACAAAACAAGCTTTACCTTATGTAAATATTGTAGTTAGAGATATAGCTAAAAAAATTATTACTGGTGGTATTACTGATGAAAACGGACTTTTTAAAATAAAAGATATACCAAAAGGAAAAAGCATTGTTGAAGTACAATTTATAGGATATAAAACATTTTCTAAAAATATTGAAATCACTAATAAAAATAAAGAAATAAACTTAGGCACAATTGCTCTAAATGAAGATAGTGCATCTTTAGATGAAGTTGTAGTAAGAGCAGAAACATCTACAGTAGTACAAAAAGTAGATCGTAAAGTAATAAATGTTGGTAAAGATTTAACTTCTGCAGGTGCAACAGCTTCTGAACTTTTAAACAATGTACAATCTGTAAGTGTAGATAGCCAAACAGGTAATATAAGTTTACGTGGTAATGAAAATGTTAGAGTTTTAGTAGACGGTAAACCAACCAACATTTCTGCTGCTCAATTGTTAAAACAAATACCTTCTACTTCTATAAAAAGCGTTGAGTTAATTACAAATCCATCAGCAAAATACAACCCAGAAGGTATGAGTGGTATTATTAATATCATCTTAAATAAAAATGCAAATATGGGTTTTAATGGTTCTATAAATTCTGGTATAGAAGCTGGTCATTATGTTCGTTATAATGCATCTACAAATATGAATTATAAAACTGGTAAAGTTAATTTCTTTGGTAATTATGGTTTTAATGGTGGCGATCAATTAAACCAAGGTTATGTAAACAGACCTGGAGTTAATAATCAAGATTTTATTTTTGTAAATGAAAATGAATCTCACTTACTTAAACTTGGTGCAGATATTTATTTAAATGATAAAAACACATTATCATTTTACACCACTCAAAACTGGTTTGACAGAAACGCCGTTGGTGGTGCAAAAATAAATTTAAGTGATGGTACTCTTTATGAAAACTCACCAAACTCATCATTTTCTGATAGCAAAAACGCAACCTATAATGTAAATTATAAGCACGATTTCGATAAAAAAGGACATAATATAGAGTTTGAAGCTACATATTCTGAAAATGACAATCCGAACTTTTTAGAAAATACATTCGATTTAAATACGCAACCAGATTATATAAATGATATTAATAACCTTGGTAAAAACACGTTAATTAATTTAGACTACACAAAACCAGTTGCAAAAGATGGTAAATTAGAATTAGGGTTAGAATATAGATTAAATAAAACTGACAACACCAATTTAACTACTCAGCAAGATTTTGATAATTCTTCTTTTAGTTATGATAGAGATATTATGTCTGGATATGTAAACTATGCTCAAAAAATTGGTAAAGTGAGTATGCAATTGGGTGCAAGATTAGAAAATTACGAAATAGAAGGTGTTTTTAATCAAGAAAACCAAGCTACAGAAACGGTTACAGATAAAATATTTACAGTTTATCCATCAGCATTTTTTACGTATAATCCTTCTGATAAAAACCAATTTCAATTTAGTTATAGTAGAAGAGTTGATAGACCAAGCATACAGCAAGTAAACCCAATTAGAGAGTGGAGTACTCCTTTAATTACCTCTTTAGGTAATGCTGAACTTGTGCCACAGTTCACAAATTCTTTCGAGGTAAATTATACAAGACAAATAAAAGGAGGCTCTATAACTTTAGGTACTTTTTACAGAAGTATAAACGATGTAATTAATAGAGTTACGTACAAAGACCCTTCTGATGCGAATGAAGTAAGACAAATTTTAACTTTTGCTAATTTTGATGACACAAACGCATTTGGTTTTGAGTTTTCTACAAACTATAAAATTACAAAGTGGTGGAGAGCAAATGCTAGTTTAGACTTTTATTCTCAAAAACAATTTGGTGTTACAGATTTAAGCAATGCAAATGCTACAACTTTAGAAGTACAAAACGAAGTTTTTAATGCAAGATTAAGCAATAGTTTTACTGTTACTAAAAAATTACGCTTACAATTATTCTCTATGTACAGAGGTGCAAACCAAGACATTCAATGGAAAGTTAAACCAATGTGGATGATAAACTTAGGTGCAAATTATTCTGTATTTAAAGGCAAAGGAAACATAACTTTTAGAGTAAATGATATTTTTAGAGGAATGAAATTCGCATTCGATTCTACAAATCCATACGTTCAAAACGGTCGTTTTCAGTGGGAAAGCAGAAATACCTATTTAGGTTTTAACTACAGATTTGGTAATGGAAAAAACAAAGCAAAAAGCAGAAGACAAAGAGATAATAATATAAAACAAAGTGGAGCAGGTTTTTAAAAAATAGAGCTCTAAAATTATAATTATTTGAAGCTAAAACCTCAAATTTTGCAACGCAAATTTGGGGTTTTTTATTGTGAAAAATTTAACTACTTTTATAAAACTTTTTAACAACACATATTGCTATGTTATTAAAAAGTTAAAAAAAGTATATGAAAAAGATTTTGCCTTTACTGGTATTCATTATTTATTATCCATTACATTCTCAAAACAATAGAGAATCTTTCAACGAAAATGGAATTATTACAGGAAATGTTATCGATTTTAAATCCAAAAAAAGTTTATCTTACGTAAACATTATTTGTAAAGATAAAACTTCAAAAATTATTTCTGGCGGAATTACAGATCAAAAAGGGATTTTTAAAATACAGAAATTACCCTTAGATTCAATTTATATAGACATACAATTTATGGGCTATAAAACCATAAAAAAAATAATTGTACTTTCTAAAAACCTGCCGAATTTTAATCTTAAAAATATCTATTTAGAAGAAGATATCAATCTAATAAATAATGTTATTGTTGATACTGAAGTTTCAACTTATGTAAAAAAAATTGATAGACTAGTTGTAAATATTGGTAAAGACTTAGCTTCTACTGGCACAAATTCTTTACAGATGCTAGAAAACATCCCTTCTGTTTATGTAGATTATCAATCTGGAAATATCAGTTTAAAAGGGAACAATAATGTTCGGGTTTTAGTTGATGGTAAACCTTCTAATTTATCACCCTCTAATTTACTAAAGCAGATTCCATCATCATCAGTAAAAAGTGTAGAGCTAATTACAAACCCATCTGCCAAATACAACCCAGAAGGTATGAGTGGAATTATAAACATAATTCTTAAAAAAAATACTACAATTGGCTTTAATGGTTCTGTAAACTTTGGTGCAGAACA
Source organism: Polaribacter reichenbachii (assembly GCF_001975665.1). Lineage (NCBI taxonomy): Bacteria > Pseudomonadati > Bacteroidota > Flavobacteriia > Flavobacteriales > Flavobacteriaceae > Polaribacter > Polaribacter reichenbachii. The sequence continues at coordinate 4,091,437 of NZ_CP019419.1, forward strand.
CAGTATAAATACAAGACCTTCTGGATCATTTGATTTTAACTACAGAGTTGGTAAAATTAATATTTACGGTAACTATGGCTTAGATTTAGGTAAATTCGAAACTTTTACGTTCTTTAACAGAAATGATAAAAACTTGAATCAAGACCTCAATTTTTTAGACAATTCTACCAATCATTTTGCTAAGTTGGGTGTTGATTATTATATAAATGATAAAAATACATTCTCCTTTTTTACAATTCAAAATATAGCGAATACTGATTTTTATGTAGATTCTAGAACAACTTTAAACAATAACTTAATTTTTGATGCAGAAAACATTTTCTATTTCAATACAAAAGAAATCACTTACAATTTAGATTATAAATTAGATTTATCTAAAGAAGGTGAATACTTAGAGTTCGAATTAAATTACTCAAAAAGCACTGATCCAGAAGAAGATATAATTACTGAAAACTTAGACACAAACAATCAAGAATATAATTACAATAATAGTATTTCTGATAATAGTTCTATTCTAATGGCCAATTTAGATTATTCTAAACCGCTAAAAAATGGTCTTCTAGACATAGGTTTGGAGTCTAGAATTCTAAAGACTGATAACTCAATAATTACAAATCAAGAATTAAATTTTAATTCAACAACAATACCTGTAGGCAATTCTGAATTAAATTATAATAGAGACATTTATTCAGCTTATATTAATGTTTCTAAAGAGTATAAAAAAATTAGTTTTCAAACAGGTTTACGTTTTGAACAATTCAATTTAAATGGAGTATTCTCTAACACAGAACAATTAGATTTAGAACCTATTTCTGATAAAATTTTCAGCGTTTATCCTTCTGCATTTATTACCTATGATACATCAGAAAAAAATCAATTTCAATGGAGTTATAGTAAAAGAGTTGATAGACCAAGTATTGATCAAGTTACACCAATACAAGAATGGAATTCACCTCTTTCAATTTCTGTTGGTAACAGAAAATTAGTACCCCAATTCACCAACTCTTTCGAGTTTAATTATAGAAAAAAAATTAAAAACGGATATCTAAGTTTAAGTACATTTTACAGAAAAACAGATAATAAAATTGGTAAAATTATATCTATTGATGCTACAAATACAGACAGACAAATACTTTCTTACACCAATTACGATGCTGCAGAAAGTTATGGTGTAGAATTTTCATCTCGCTTTAAACCTTTTAACTGGTGGATTTTAAGACCAAGTGCAAATGTTTATTTTCAAGACAATCAAGGCTTTATAAATAATAATTTAGAAGTCGCCAACAATACTTTTGTTACAGCCAGAATTAGCAATAGTTTTAGAGCATCTAAAAAACTACGTTTTAGTTTGTCTGCTTCTTACAGAGGTAATAATGAAAATGTAATCTCTAAAATTGATGATTATTTTTTGGTAAATGTTGCTGCAAGATATTCTTTGTTTGATGGTAATGGAGCAATTTCAATAAGAGGTAGAGATATTTTTGATGGTTATAAACTAAATTTTACAACTACAAATCCTTTTCCGCAAACTGGTCAATTCTCATTAGAGTATAGTGCTATTTATATTGGTTTTTCTTACAATTTTGGTAAAGGTAAAAACAGAGAAAGAGACAGAAAATATAGAGAAGAAAATGAAACTGAAGGAAGTATGGGCGTTTTTTAATACTCCTTTATAATTGAATAAATAAAAAAGGTTTTACATTTTGTAAAACCTTTTTTATTTTATAATTAAGAATGTAAATTACCAACGAATTATAACAGAACCCCAAGTAAAACCACTACCAAAAGCAGCTAAAACAACTAAATCATTATCCTTTATTTTACCTTTTTCCCAAGCCTCTGTTAAGGCAATAATTACAGATGCAGCTGTAGTATTACCATAATTCATAATGTTGTTATAAACATTATCATCTGATAACCTGAACTTTTTTTGTATAAATTGTGCAATTCTTAAATTAGCTTGATGAGGAATTAACATATCTATATCTTCTTTCTGTAAATTGTTAGCTTGTAAACCTTCTACAATTGCTTCAGAGAAACGAGTTACAGCATGTTTAAATACAAACTGCCCATTCATATAAGGAAAATAAGAAACATCATCAGGATCATTGGCTTCCATAATTTCTGGCACCCATCTTCCTGTACTTGGTCCTTCTAACATTAATTCTCTAGCGTGTTTACCTTCTGAGTGTAAATGAGATGATAGAATTCCTTTTCCTTCTTCTTCAGATCTTGATAAAATTGCAGCTCCTGCTCCATCACCAAAAATTACAGAAACATTTCTTCCTCTTGTAGATTTTTCTAATCCTCCAGAATGATTTTCAGAACCTATTACCAAAATGTTTTTATACATTCCTGTTTTTATAAATTGATCTGCCACAGACATAGCATAAATAAAACCAGAACATTGGTTACGAACATCTAAAGCACCAATAGTTGGCATATCTAACATATCTTGTACACGAACTCCACCTCCTGGAAAATACATATCTGGACTCAATGTAGCAAACACAATAAAATCGATATCATCTTTTGTTAAACCTGCTCTTTCAATGGCAATCTTAGCAGCTTTAACCCCCATTGTTGATGTATTTTCACCAGTTTTTGGGCCTATCCATCTTCGTTCTTTGATACCTGTTCTTTCTTGTATCCATTCATCAGAAGTATCCATAAATTCTTTCAAATCGTTGTTCGTAACAACATTTTCTGGAACAAAATACCCTAAGCCAGTGATTTTTGAATTATACATATTTTATTGGTCTGTTTTTTTGTTATTTGTTTTTTTGTAATAAGCTAAAATAGTAAAAATTCAATATAAAAGTCTTTTATGCCAATTTTTAATTATTATGTCATCTTGTCAGAAATAAATCTTTGGTATTTTTTTTGACTATTGTATCCACAGAAATAAAAACGTTCTGTCAGTTCGAGTGAATTTTGAGATTATCGAAATCAAAATATATTTTGATTGAAGATAACTAGCGAAGCTAAAAAATTTGTATCGAGAACATTTAAACTTCTCGATACGATTTTCAAAAAAGAAAATCACTCGAAGTGACAGTCTTAAACTAAAATAAACATAAATTATGAGCAAAGGAAACATTAATGTATCAGTAGAAAATATTTTTCCGCTGATTAAAAAATTCTTGTATTCTGATCACGAAATCTTTTTACGAGAATTAATTTCAAACGGAACTGATGCAACTACAAAACTAAAACACTTAATTTCTATTGGTGAAGCAAAAACAGAATTAGGTGATGCTAAAATAGAAATTAGTATTAATGAAGAAGCTAAAACCCTAACTATTAAAGATCAAGGTTTAGGTATGACAATGGATGAAGTTGAAAAATACATCAACCAAATTGCATTTTCTGGTGCTGAAGAATTTTTAGATAAATATAAAGATGATAAAAACGAAACTGGTGTTATTGGGCACTTTGGTTTAGGTTTTTATTCTGCTTTTATGGTAGCCGATAAAGTTGAAATCTTTACAAAATCATTTAAAGATGCACCTGCTGCTCACTGGACTTGTGATGGTTCTCCTGAATATACTTTAGTAGAAAATGATAAAGCTGATAGAGGTACAGAAATCGTTTTACACATTGCAGAAGATTCTACAGAGTTTTTAGAAGAAGGTAAAATTAGAGAATTACTAACTAAGTACAATCGTTTTAACCAAGTGCCAATTAAATTTGGAACTAAGAAAGTAAACGACCCAACTCACGAACCACAAACTACAAAAGATGCTGAAGGTAAAGAAACTACTGAACCTCACAGACAAATTGAAGTTGATGATATTATCAATAATACAGACCCAGCTTGGACAAAAAAACCAGCTGATTTAGAAAAAGAAGATTATGATAATTTCTATAGAGAATTGTATCCAATGCAATTTGAAGAGTCATTATTCCACATCCATTTAAATGTAGATTATCCTTTTAATTTAACAGGTATTTTATTCTTCCCTAAGTTATCACAGAACTTAGATATGCAAAAGGATAAAATTCAATTGTATCAAAATCAAGTATTTGTAACTGATAATGTAGAAGGAATTGTACCAGACTTTTTACAAATGCTAAAAGGTGTTATTGATTCTCCAGACATTCCTTTAAACGTTTCTCGTTCTTATTTACAAGCTGATGGTGCTGTAAAAAAGATTTCTGGTTACATCACTAAAAAAGTTGCTGATAAATTATCATCTCTATTCAAAAAAGATAGAGCAGATTTTGAGCAAAAATGGAATGACATTAAAGTAATTATTGAGTATGGAATGTTATCCGAAGATAAATTCTTCGATAAAGCTAAGAAATTTGCATTATACCCAACAGTTGCTGATTCTTATTTTACGTTTGATGAATTAATTGAAAAAACAAAAGATTCGCAGACTGATAAAGAAGGTAACCACGTAATTTTATATGCTTCTAACAAAGACGCACAACACAGTTACATTCAAGAAGCTACTGCAAAAGGTTATGAAGTTTTAATTTTAGATTCACCAATTATTTCGCATTTAATGCAAAAATTAGAAGGTGGAGATGCTAAAGTTAAGTTTACAAGAGTAGATGCTGACTTTATTGATAATTTAATTAAGAAAGATGATGCTGTAATTTCTAAATTATCTGATGAAGAAAAAGACAAATTAAAGCCAATTATTGAAGCTGCTGTACCAAAACAAACGTACACTGTTCAATTAGAAGCTATGGATTCAAATTCATCTCCTTTTTTAATTACGGTTCCAGAATTTATGCGTAGAATGAAAGAAATGCAAGCTTCTGGCGGTGGAGGAATGATGGGAATGGGTAATTTCCCTGATATGTATAACTTAGTTGTAAATACAAACAATCCATTAGTTTCAGAAATTTTATCTGCGGATGAAGACAAGCAAAAACACTTAATTTCTCAAGCTTTTGATTTAGCAAAATTATCTCAAAACCTTTTACATGGTGAAGAGTTAACCAACTTTATTAAACGTTCTTACGAGTTGATTAAGTAGTGGCAAAGCCACAAACAAATTATAAACCTCTTTGTTTAAGCAAAGAGTTTTTTTTGTGATAAAAAAATAGAAAACTAAAATTCTATTATTGTTTTTGTAAATTAGAATATTAAAATCAACTTTAATGAAACTAGTCCATACAAACCAATTACCAGAAATTGGTACAAGTCATAATGATGATATCAAGAAAAAAGTTTTTATCAAAAAAAATGAAGTGCCACAATTAATGATGTTTGGTTCTGCGACTTTTACTCCAGGGCAAGCAGTAGAAACACATAAACACGATTCTATGTACGAAGTTTTCTACATTCAAACAGGTAAAGCAGAATTTATAATAAACAATAAAAAACTAATTGTAACTCCAGGTGATTGCATTACGATTGAGCAGGGCGAATACCATTCTATGAGTAATCCTTTTACAGAAAATGTAACTTGGGTTTATTTTGGGATTGCCACAGACTAACAATTCTATTTAAACTAACTTTGCACAAAAATAATACATGCAGTTTTCTGAATTACCATTAAATAAATCCATATTAAAAGCAGTTGCAGAACAACGCTTTCATACACCAACTTTAGTTCAAAAAAAAACGATTCCTTTGGTTTTGGCTAAAAAAAATGTAATTGTTTCTGCGCAAACTGGTACAGGAAAAACTGCTGCTTTTGCTTTACCAATTATCGAATTATTGTTTGATAAACAAGATGCAGAAAAAGGCGAAAAAAAGATAAAAGCTTTGGTGGTTACTCCTACTCGTGAGTTGGCAATTCAGATTTTAGAAAACTTTAAATCGTATAGTAAATATTCTAACTTAAAAACTACAGCTGTTTTTGGCGGAGTTTCTTTAGAACCGCAAAAAGAAATTTTAGCCAAAGGTGTAGATATTTTAGTAGCAACACCTGGTAGATTAATCGATTTACAAATGCAAGGAAATATCGATTTAAGTCAGCTAGAAATTTTGGTTTTAGACGAAGCTGATTTAATGCTAGATATGGGGTTTATCAATGATGTAAAAAAGATTGAAAAATTTTGTCCTAGAAAAAAACAAACGCTTTTATTTTCTGCAACTATTCCTGATAAAATTGATGAATTAGCCAATAATATCGTAAAAAATGCGACTAAAGTTGAAATAAATCCAGAGGAAACTACAGCAAAAAATATTGGGCAGTTATTGTATTATCTACCTAAAAAGAACAAAACAGATCTATGTTTGCATTTGCTTAGAAATACAATTAATGGTAAAATTATCATTTTTAGACGTACCAAATTTGGTGTAGATAAATTAGAACAAACTTTAATAAAAAACGGCTATAATGTTGCCAGTATTCACGGTGATAAAACACAAGGAGTTAGAAACAAAGCCATAGAAGATTTTAAAACCAAAAAAGCTTCAATTTTAATAGCTACTGATGTTGCTGCACGTGGAATTGACATTACAAATGTAGATGCTATTATTAATTTTGATATTCCGAATGTACCAGAAACTTACGTACATAGAATTGGTAGAACTGGTAGAGCTGGTAAATCTGGAATTGCATTTTCGTTTTGTTCGCCAGATGAAAATAGTTATATCAAATCAATAGAAAACTTAATTGAAAAATCAATAAAGGTTATTGACGATCATCCTTATACTATCAACAAACCAAAGCACACTAAAAAACAGCCAAATACTGTAAGTAAAAATAAAAAAAGCAGAAAATCGGCAGCATCAAAAAAGAAGAAAAAACGCTGGTATTAAGGTTATATAATTAACTAGGTTCAATATCTTTTTAACAATTCAAATTTTCCTTTTCCCTAAATAAAAAGTAACTTTAACCTTTAAAAAAGAATCAGTTACTAAATCTCATTTTTAAATCTTGGTATGCTCTACTAAGTTTACAATGAATTTAAAATATATTATTATGAAAACTATTGAAACATTTACTTCAAAAAAAACAACAGTTATTTTATTCGGTTTATTTTTATCTCTTTTCTTATTTTCTAACCAATTACAAGCACAAAGCATTCAAGTTAAAGGAATTGTAAAAGGAAAAACTTATGAAGAAACAGAAGTTTTAAACGGAGCAAACATCTTTTTAAAAGGTACAAAAACAGGAACAAGTTCAAACAAAAAGGGCGAATTCACTTTTCCACAAAGTTTAAAAGCTGGCGACGTTTTAGAAATTTCTTACTTAGGTTTTATTACCAAAAGAGTAAAAGTTTCTGCTAATTCTACCTACTTAATTGTTACTTTACAAGAAGATGACAACCAAATGTTAGGCGCTTTAAATAGCAACAAACGTTTTAAATCTAAAAGAAATAAAGAATAGGTTTTATGCCAAAAACTACATTCTATTTACTTTTATTTTATGTTAGTATTGGTTTTTCTCAACAATCTGATTTTAAGCACATCAATTTTACGAAAGCTGATAAAATTGCCAATGCTACCAAAACCAAAAGGTTGTATGAGTTAAATAAACTTACTTACGATTTAACCAGTAATTTAGAAACAGATGTAGAAAAACTAAGAGCAATTTACGTTTGGATTTGCAATAATATTGCCAATGATTTTAGATTGTATACATTAAACGAAAGAAAAAGAAATCGTTTTGAAAAAGACTCCTTAAAGCTAGAAAACTGGAATTCTAAATTTAAAAAAATTCTCTTTAAAAAATTATTAAAGAAGAAAAAAACCATTTGCACAGGTTATGCCTATCTACTTAAAGAAATGTGTAAAATAGTAGGCATAGAATCTTATATGGTTAATGGTTTTGCAAGAACAGCAACTGTAGATTTCTCTACACTTACAATGCCAAATCATACTTGGAATGTTGTAAAATTAAATAACAAATGGTATTTATGCGACCCAACTTGGTCTACAGGAATTTCTTTTCCAGAAGAAGGTAGATTTCAATTCATTTATAATAATGGTTATTTTTTAGCAGATCCAGAATTGTTTTTTATGAATCATTTTCCTGCTGATAATCAATTTTCACTTTTAGGAGAAACAACTCCAAACTTTACAGAATACACAGAACTTCCTTTAGTTTATGGTGATGCTTTTACAATAGTTAAAGAACACATTGTACCAAAGAAAATGCATCATATATTAAAAAAGAATGCTGTTTTTACTTTTAAATATTTATTAAAAGAAGAACATAATATCAATAAAGTAAAATTTGTTATTGATAGTGGAGCATCAGAAAAAACAATAAAACCAGAATTTAATATAGAGAATAGCATTTTAACCCTAAAACATACTTTTAAAAGCAAAGGTTTTTTTGATGTTCATTTGTATATAGAAAACAAATTAATTGCCACATACACTTTTAAGGTAACTAAGTAAATTCTATCAAAGTTTAGATGTATAAGCTGTAACAAAATAAATGAAAATAAGCTCAAACTATTTGTAAATAATGTAATTTACTATTTCAAAATTAAAATCTAATATTAAAATACATTTAAATGCTCATATATTTTAGAGTACAGATAAAAACGGTGTAGCTTAGAATGGTTAAGGAATTTACACTTTTAAGAGTGATATTATTACTAAAAAATTGACATTAACCTTAAAATCAATGTAAAGTGTTGTTAATACCTACGTAATTATTATTGATTTTAACAGCATCTCTTACAAGTAAATAAATACATATTTTAGAAATGATAGCATTTTTAAAAATATAGAAATATTTACTAGAATTAATTAGTCAAGTTATTGATTACCTTATGATAGCTTTAGAATAACGTTTTAATTTTCTATAAATTCACTACTTTTATCCCAGAAATAAAAAAATAGAGAATTTATGAAGTGGAGAAGTAATAAAAAAAGTTCTAATGTAGAGGATAGAAGAGGACAAAGTTCTAGCAGAGGATTTAGTGGTGGTAGTGGTTTAGGTGGTATGTTAATTCCTTTAATTCTAAAATTAATTACCACAAAAAAAGGATTAATTATAGTTGCTGTAGTTGGTGTATTAATGTACTTTTCTGGAGTAAACCCTTTACAATTATTATCTGGTGGATCTACCAATCAAATTCAAAATACCAATTATAAAGGTACAGCTAAAGAAAATGAATTAGCAGAATTTAGCAATCGAGTTTTACGAAGTACAGAAGATGTCTGGAATGATATTATACGTAATTACAGAGAACCAACTTTGGTGCTTTTCTCAAATTCTGTAACCTCTGCTTGTGGTTCTGCATCAAGTGCAACTGGTCCTTTTTATTGTCCTGGAGATGAAAAATTATATATCGATTTAAGTTTTTTTCAAGAAATGGAAACCAGATTAAATGCTCCTGGAGATTTTGCTCAAGCTTATGTAATTGCTCATGAAGTTGGGCATCACATTCAAAATTTAATGGGCACAACAGACAAAATGCAGCAATTAAAAAGTAAAGTTAGCCAAAAAGATTACAATCAATTTTCTGTAAAATTAGAACTACAAGCAGATTTTTTAGCCGGAGTTTGGGCACATCATGCTAAAAATATGAATTTAATTTTAGATGATGGTGATTTACAAGAAGCGCTAGATGCAGCTTTTGCTATTGGTGATGATCGACTTCAAAAACAATCTTCTGGTAGAGTAGTACCAGATTCTTTTACACACGGAACATCTGCACAAAGAATGCGTTGGTTTAAAAAAGGTTTTGTAACTGGCGATGTTAATCAAGGTGACACTTTTAATGCAACTTCTTTATAATTTTTTTGGTTGATAAATGGACAAAATTGTAAAAGCAACTTTTAAAGATGCAAAACTTTTATCAAAATTAGGTATAGACAGTTTTTTAACGGCTCACGGCCATTCTGCACCTAAAAAAGATATAGAAAATTATCTTGCTAATAACTTAACAGAAAATAATTTTACATCAGAATTAAAAGATATTAGAAACGAATTTTATCTTTTATATGTTGATAATAAACTTGCGGGTTACTCTAAAATAGTCTTTAATAAAACCAACATAAATATACCTGCTCATAATGTGACAAATTTGAGTAGACTATATTTATTAAAAGAATATTATGGTTTGGGTTTAGGTAAAATTTTATTCGATTTTAACATACAACTTTGTAAAGAAAATAAACAATCTGGAATTTGGTTAGCGGTTTGGGTAGAAAACCAAAATGCGATAAAATTCTACCATAAAACAGGTTTAAAAAAAGTAGGGAATTTCGATTTTAAAATATCTGAAACCCATAGCAATCCAAATCATATAATGTATTTAGAATTTTAAATTTATCTTTTGTTATCTTTGAGAAAAAGATGTTTAAGATGAAAAAAATTACTTTCCTATTTTTATTTGTTTCTAAAATAATTATTGCACAAACTAATACAGAAATTCATCTTTTTGATATTGAAGTTTCTGATGATAATTACAAACTTACAAACGGAAAAAACATTTCTAATAACAAGGGTTATGACAGTCAGCCTTATTTTTATAATGATAATCTTGTTTTGTTTGCATCAGCAAGAAATGGACAAACAGATATTGCAAAATATAACATAAGAGATCAGGAAATAACTTATATCAATAACACAGAAAATGGTGGTGAATATTCGCCTCAAAAAATTCCGAATTCTATGAATGTTTCTGCTGTAAGATTAGATAATGATGGCTTACAACGTTTTTATGCTTATAATTTTAAAACAGGAAAAGACAAGGAATTAATACCAAATTTAAAAGTTGCTTATCCTCTTTGGTTAAATAAAAACACATTAATTGCTTCTGTAATTGTAAATGATAGTTTGCACCTTATTTCATCTAACTTAAAAAAGAAAACCAACACTACTATTGCAAAAATGGTAGGTAGATCTATTCATAAAATACCAAATTCTAACTTGGTAAGTTTTATCAGCAAAGAAAATAAAGAGTATTGGTTATTAAAATCTCTGAACCCTCAAACACTAGAGATTAAAACTATTTGCTCTGTAGGTAAATCTGAAGATGTAACTTGGTTAATTAATGGTACTTTATTAATTTCTAAAGGGAATTCTATTTACAAATTCAATCCGAAGAAAGATAAAAATCTAAGTTTATTTTTTAATTTTACTGATGAAAACATCAATAATATATCAAGAATTACTGTAAATACCACAAGTACTAAACTTGCAATTGTTGCAGAAGTTTCTCCTGAATATTTAGCTGAAGAACAATTACAAGGTTATAATAAAAGAGATATTGATGCTTTTTTAAAACCTTATGCTAAAAATGTAAAAGTATATAACTTTCCTAATCAATTAAATTATGAAGGTGTAGAAAAAATGAGAGAAAATTATGCTTCGTTTTTTAAAAATACGCCAGATTTACATTGTAAAATTTTAAAAAGAATTGTTTTTAAAGATAAAGTAATAGACCATGAATTGGTTACAGTAAATGGCAAAACGTTTAAAGCTGTTGCCATTTATACAATAAAAAATGGTAAGATTACAAGTGTAACTTTTATGTAAGCTCTAATAAAACCTTTGATTAAAAAAGGTTTAGATTCTGAAAACTTCATAAAAAACACAATTTAAAATACTAATGAAATTTTTTATTAAAGTGATTTTTTAAAAATACAACTTGGGCTACAATCATTAATCCTAAGAAAAATATAGCATATAAAACTGTTTTTGAAAGACTTACTGTTGATAACAATTCTGGAACTTGAATTTTATCTAAAAATGAAAAATTAAGTTCTGGTGTCTTAAATAAACTCTTTTCAGTTGATTTAAAAGAAATTAAAACAATTGCTAAAACCAAAACAGAAATAATTGCCCATCCTTTTTTAGAAATTAAAGCTTTAGTTTTAAAAACTTTAGACCTACTTCCTTCTAAAATATTTTTCATTAAAGAAGCTGTAAAATCTGCTGATGGCTTTTCTTGCTCAATTTCTTTTACATACTTTTTTGCGAAAGCATCTAGCTCGTTTATATGTTTATTTTCTCCCATAATTTTCAATCATTTCTGGTTCAACATTTTCTTTAACAATCGTCAATAATTTTTTTCTAGCTCTGTGCAATTTTACCTTTAAATTGGCTTCAGATAAAGAAGTTACTTCCATAATTTCTTTTAAAGATAATTCATCATAATAAAACATCCAAATTATTGCACGTTGTTCATCTGGTAATTTCTGCAAACAAATATCCATAACTTTAGAGCGTTCATTTCTTTCAATTCCTTGTAAAATAGTTTCAACAGCTTGTATTTGATTAAAAGTAACTTCATTAATTTCAAACGTTGCATTATTATTTCTATTCTTTTTTATGGCATCTAAACTTGTATGATACGCAATTCGATACAACCAAGTAGAAAATTTAGAATCGCCTTTAAAATTCTTTAAATTTTTAAACGCTTTTATAAATGTATCTTGACTTATTTCTTCTGCCTCTTCTCTACTCTTTGTCATTTTAAAAGCCAAACTAAACACCATATTCTTATAATTATCAACAAGATGTGCAAATGCATTTACATCTCCTTTAATAATTTTTGTAATATAAAGTTGGTCGTTTTTGTTGGTCATTTATATTATGACTGACTATTGCTTAATTAGGTTACAGTTTTTTGTGATTTTTTTATCAGATTTAAATAAAAAAAGCTTTTCATCTATTGAATAACTTCTTAAGTCGAAATAACCTGATCTTTTTATCCTTTAAATTAAATTTTAAAAAAAAATAAATCTTTTCTGTAACCTTAATTAAAATTCTGTCGTCAAAGCTACAAACACAATAAAATTAATCATTTAAACTTTAAAATTATAAATTATGGAAATCGCAGTTTTGGCAATAATATTTGGTAGCATCTTTGGAGTATTTTATTTATTCTTTTCTACAAGAAATAAAGAAAGATTGGCGTTAATAGAAAAAGGAGTTGAAGCTTCAATTTTTATGAAAGGGCATCAAAAAACCTCATCATCTACAGGTAAAGTTATCATTTTAAATTTAGCTGTTTTATTAATGGGAATTGGGCTTGGTGTATTTTTAGCACTTTTATTAGATACTTATTCAACTATGGATAGTGATGGAATTTATCCTGCTTGCATTTTCTTTATGGCTGGTGTTGGTTTGTTTACAGGCTTTACCTTAACTAAAAAATTAGATAAGGAATAAAATTTTATCAAAATATACTTAAAACCACTTTATTTAACATAAAGTGGTTTTTCTATTTTTAAAAAGCGAAGTATCTTTAGCTATATTTTTTCTTGATGGAACACAATTATCAAAATTCTAAATTCAGAGAATTATTAGACAAACTGCAACAAGAAAGTTGGCAACTAGAACTACTAATCTCTGGTTTTGCCATTTTCGGACTTTTTTCTGCCATAGAACCTATAGGTATTAAATACGATATTGCAGAAAACGAACAAGATTTAGTTAGTACAATATTGTGGTATGCTGCCTTAGTTTCTAGCTGGATTTTGGTCTCAAATCTACTAATTCACGTAATTTTAAGAGGTTTATGGATTGGTGCTTTAGGTTTACGTTATATTTCTGGAGATATAGATTATGACGAACTCAATTACTCAGAAAAATTCACCAATTTTCTTCAAAAAAGAATTGGTTCTTTTGATAAATATATTGCCAATTTAGAAAATTATTGTAGTGTACTTTTTGCAGTTTCTTTCCTATTTATTTTCTATTTCTTAGCTTGTTTACTATGTATAATTGCTATACTATTAACGGTTTTTATTTTTTTAGATACTGGCTTACAAGACACTTGGGGTTTTATATTATTAATGATAGGTATATTATTAATTTTATTTATTTGCTTTGGTGCATTACTAACATTTATAGATTTTATTAGCCAAGGTTTTTTAAAAAGAAAAAAATGGACTTCTAAATTCTATTTTCCAATTTATAAAATATTTAGTTTTATAACTTTATCCTTTTTATATAGACCTTTAGTTTACAACTTTTTAGATAACAAATTCGGTAAAAAACTCAGCTGGATTTTAATACCTATTTATGTAGGTATCATTTTCTTAACTACATTTAGCAACCATAAATCGAATTATTTAAACAAAGAAAACAGATCCTCTAAATATTATTCTAATGCCAATAATTACGATGATCAAATACTGCATGAAAACGATTTTATTAAAACTGCCACAATTCCATCAAAAGTAATAACAGATAATTATTTAAAAGTATTTCTGGTTCATAATGAAAATTTAGAAGATAGATTATATGAACTTAACAAAGGTCTAAAACCAAAAGAAGATAGAAGAGGCTTTAGATCTAGCGCAGTTTCTTTTGGCAGTTTTCTTCAAAAAAGAGATAGTTTAACTAAAGAATATTACCAAACTCTTAATAGTACTTATAAAATTTATATTGATAAAAACAAACACCAAACAGATTTTATAGCAACTACAAACAAATATAAACGACTGGGTTTTGAAACTTTTTTAGATATTGATACTTTATCTTATGGTAAACATTTTTTAGAAATTACAAAGAAAAGAATTCGAAAAAAAGATACTTTAAACCCAATAATTGTAACCATTCCTTTTTGGAAATTTAAAAAGTAATACATGAAAAAAATTACATTCTTATTTATTTTATTTACTGCAATAATTACTGCACAAACCGATCAAAAAATTTATGATATTATAGATGCAGTTTCTGCGGATAGAATTAAAGCTGATGTAAAAAAATTGGCCGATTTTGGTACAAGAAATACTTTTTCTGATACCATTTCTGAAACTCGAGGAATTGGAGCAGCAAGAAGATGGATAAAATCTGAATTCGAAAGCATTTCTACAAATTGCGATAATTGCTTAAATGTATTTTATCAAAAAGATTTTGTAACCAAAGAAGGTAACAGAAGAGTGCCTCATGATGCCTATGTAGTTAATGTTGTAGCGATACAAAAAGGCACAAAATATCCAAACAGATATGTAATTATGAGTGGAGATATAGACTCACGTGCAAGTAACACAATGGATTTTACTACAGATGCTCCAGGTGCTAATGATAATGCCTCAGGAATGGCAGGAACTATAGAAGCAGCAAGAGTTTTAAGCAAATACAAATTTGAAAGTAGCATTATTTATGTTGGTCTTTCTGGTGAAGAACAAGGGCTTTTTGGTGGTGCTGGTTTGGCAAAATATGCCAAAGAAAAAGAATGGGAAATTATCGGAATTTTAAATAACGATATGATTGGTAATATTACTGGTGTAGATGGTGTTACAGATAATAGAGCTTTTAGAATTTTTTCTGAACCTGTACCAGCTAATGAAACTGAAAGAGCAAGAAAAATGCGTAGATTTTATGGTGGTGAAGTTGATGGAATTTCGCGTCAATTGGCAAGATATATTCATAAAAATGTAAAGACTTATATGCCAGAAATGAATCCGATGATGATTTATAGATTAGACAGATTTGGTAGAGGAGGCCATCACAGACCTTTTAATGATTTAGGTTTTGCAGGCATTAGAATTATGGAAGCTCATGAAAACTATACGCAACAACATCAAGACATTAGAACCGAAAACGGAATTAATTATGGCGATACTTTTGAACACGTAAATTTTCCTTATGCTAAAAAATTAACTGCTGTAAATGCAATTAATTTAGCTTCTTTAGCTTGGGCTCCAGAAGCACCAAAAGAAGTAGCAATTGGTGGAATTGTACAACCATCAGTAAAGCTAAAATGGACAAAAGTTGATGGAGCAAAAGGCTATAAAATTTATTGGAGAGATACTACTTCTCCTACTTGGGACCATTCTAGATATGTAGAAACTACAGAATTTACTTTAGAAGGAATTGTTATTGATAATTTCTTTTTTGGTGTAGCTGCTGTTGGTGAAAATGGACACGAAAGTGTCGTTGTTTTTCCAAATAAAATTTGGAGATAAAAACCTATTATTAATATAATAATTGCCTTTAAGCACCTAAAATAAAAAGGTTTTAAAGGCAATTATTTTATAAACAAAAGAAAAAATAGAACAAAATATATAATCACTTTTGCTAAATATCTTACTTGCTTTTTTCGTTTGTGTTTTAATAAATATTAGTTTCTGATGTTCTTTGATTTATAGAACTTGCAAAAATTGCCAACATTCGTTTTGCAATCCCTGTCCAACCAAAATTTCTACGTGCAAAACGTGCGCCTTCTACAGACATTTCGTTTCTTAAATCTGGATATAAAAGAGGCATTGCCATCATTGCTCCAAACTCTAAAGGTCTATGAGGGTCTGCAAACAAAGCCTGATTTCCGAAATCTATCAAATCGCATAAGCCCCCATGAACAGTAACTACACTTGGTGTACCACAAGCCATTGCTTCTATAGCAACCATACCAAAAGGCTCATATCTAGAAGGCATAGCAAAAATACTTGCAGATCTGTAGACATTAGCTAAATCATCATCTTCTATATAACTTTTCCATTTTATTTTATCCATAACACCAATTTCTGATGCTACCTTTTTTAGCTCATTGATACCTTCTATATCTTGTTTAGAATCTCCACCAATGGCAGCCACTAATCTTGCTTCTGGGCACAATTCAAAAACCGTTGGTAAAGCATTTATCAATAAATCATACCCTTTGTTATGTGCCATTCTTCCTAGTGCTAAAATATCAGTAGGATTAATATCATACTTTAATCTTATCTTATCATTTTCTTTTGATGGAACAGGAAAAAATCGATTTTCATCAATTCCTGGAGGAATCATACTGCAATTTCTTGCTAATACATCATATTGCTGAATTAACAAATCTACTTGAGGTAAAGTTGTAGCAATTACAAAATTACACATCTGATAAACAAAATATTCTTTTCGAATACGTTCTTTAAAGCGATAGGTTTTTTCCATTTCTACTTCGTCCATATCACTACCCATAGTATGTTGTTTCCACCAACCTAAAGAATGAGGTGTATGCACATGACAAATACCTAATTCTTCTGCTATTTTTTGACCTGCCCAACCAGCATCCCAATAATGAGAATAAACAACGTCGTATTTTTTATTTTCTTTTTTTATTGCAGCTAAAGTATTAGTAACAAACTTTTTTAAATGATCATGCATGTCTTCTTTTCGGATGAATTTTTTACCACCAAAAGGAATTCTCCATACTTTAAAGTTTTCATTTACATCATCATATTCTGGCTGATCTTCAAATTGTCTTGTAACTAAATCTACAGTTTTACCAAGTCTACTAAAACGTTCTGCTAATTCTAAAACATATACTACTTGTCCTCCTGTATCTGGTTTTCCTAATTCTGCATGCGCCCCTACATATCCATGTAAAGAAATCATTAATATCGATTTCATCTTTCTATTTTTAAGTTCTACTATTTAGTTTTTAGTGTTATTTTTATTTAATTTTAAATCATGATAAGCAGAAATATATTGAGCTGCAGACCAAGCTTGGTAGGCTTTACCCATTGGTTTACCTGTTACACCATGTGCCCATTCTGTAAATTCCCATTCATGATTAATACCTTCTTTATTAATTAAAGCTAGTTTGTGTAACTCTGCAATTGCAACATCTCTAAAGCCTAATTTGTTTACGAATTTTACCCAAAACCCACCAACAAAAGGCCAAATACCTCCATTGTGATAATGATTAGGTAAGTTAAGTAGGTTTACAGTGTAATAAGGTCTCCAATCTGGGTCTCCAGGACTTACAACAGGATACACGTTTGCTACAGGAAATGGATCATTTACACCAACACCTAACATAAATTTAAAAGTTTGATGCGCTTTTTCTGCATCTATTGTACCGTGTAAAAAAGCTAGAATGTTTCCAAGAGTATCACATCTCCAAGAAAAATCGAAAGGCGTGGTTTGTGCAATTAAATAAGAAGTGTCTCCTAAAGTAAATTGCTTTTCTGCAAAAGAAACTGAGGTAAATAGTTGCTGTTGTGTAGATGGCCAAAAATTAGTAACAATCTCTTTTTTAATTACTTGAGACCATCTAATATATTCACCTGCTTCTTCATGGTTACCTAACATTTCTAACATTCTACCAAAACAAACATTAGATCTGTACCATAAAATTTCATCGTATAAAATATTATAGCTTCTACCAAATAAATCTGTCCAATCTCCAGCTTCAGGAATTTCTAAAAGTGCATCATTATTACTATCATGGGCACCCAACCAACGCATTGTTTCTTTAATATCACCTATATATTTTCTTAAAAAGTCGATATCTTTAGTAACATTTACATATTCATAAAAAGCGATAACTACCCAAATTCCGCTATCAATAGAACAAATACCTCCTACACCTGAATAATCTGGAGTATTGTCTTTTATTCTTACGTTTGATGGAATTTGACCATTTCTAGAAATGTGTTCTAAAAGTGTTAGTAATGTTTGTCTTTGGCAATCATGAATTTCTTTATCATGAATTAAAGATAATGAGCCAATTACAGTAATTGCACCATCTCTTGCCCAAACACTGTAATAATTTTCATCTGTACCATGTGCTACATTATCTTTTATAGAACAAGCAGAAAATCCAAGTGGCGTTATATTTTTCTTTAAAGCCTCGACCGCTTTTACATAACCTTCTTGAATTAATGCCAATTGCTCATCACCATCCTCAGAGGCTATATTATCTAATTCTTTTTGAATGTAGAAATCATCTGAATGATCTATATAAGTTTCTTTAATAGCCTCTTCTGGTAAAATCTTATAATAAATTAAACCTTCTATAATTCCGTTACCTTTTTCTTTTTCTGTGTGATAAACTTTTTTGTGTTTTGTGTAGTTATACAACTCTTCGTGCGCATTAGAAACTACAATACCATATACATTTTTTAAATCGAACATTGCAGAATCATTACCACTATCTCCAGCTACTAAAACTTGATTGGTTTTTATTTTTAATCTTCTTAATAACCATTCTAGTGCATTTCCTTTATTTGCCCATTTAGGTAATATATCTAAAAATTTATTGCCAGAATAAACTACATTTACATCCATATCTGCATCCCAAAATCTTTGAGAAACACTTTCAATTAATTCATCGCCTGCATTATGAAAAAAGTAGCTTCTTTTATAGCTATGTTGAAATTTACTAGGCTGCTCACTAATAGGATGATCTAGACTGTACATAATACTTTCTACAGATTCTAGATTCCAGCCATCATCTAAAATATCGTTAAATTCTTTTACTAATGCCCCTTTTTTGTAATCGTAAATATGTGTACCAACACCCGAAATTATATAATCTGGTTTAGGCAAAACACCTTTATCAATTAAACCTAAAACATCATCTATTAACCTACCTGTGTTATACGTTAGAATTACGTCTAAATCACTCGCATACTTTATCCAAGTTTTTGTAAAATTACTTTTAAATGTATGGAAATCGATAAGGGTATTATCGATATCAAAAGATAATAATTTAATATTGTTTTTTAAATTTGAGCTGTTCTCTATCATAAAAATATTTTATAAAGTTTAAGTTCCAATATTCGTTAAATTAAAAAAAACAGAGACCAATTCCAAGTAGATGCCAGATTTTAGCTTTTTAGAATTCGATTTTTATGATTATGATAATTATAAGTATTAATTAATTTGATTGCTGTATTTTAAAAAAACATCATTTTAAAATAGTACATAAAAATTTTACTCTAATTATTAAAGAAATTGCTGTTTTTGAATTGTTAAATAGCTGATTTAACTGGTTACTATTATAACCATTTTTTCTGTTTTATTGTATCTTTATAAGATGGTAGAAAAACCTGAACTTTATTTTAAAAATGACATAGAATGGAGAAACTGGCTTTCTAAAAATTATTCGACTTCTACAGGAGTGTATTTAATTTTTTACAAAGTAGAAAATTTAGAAGAATCCATGAGATGGGAAGAAGCTGTAAAAGTAGCTCTGTGCTTTGGTTGGATAGATTCTACAGTAAAAAGTTTAGGTAATGGAAAACGAAAGCAATATTTTTGTCCAAGAAATACTAAAAGTATTTGGAGTGCTTTAAACAAGAAATACATTAAAGAACTTGCTGAAAATAATTTAATGCACAAAAGCGGTTTAGAAATTATTAAAATTGGTAAAAAAAATGGCTCTTGGTCTGCTTTAGATAAAGTTGAAAAAGGTATAATTCCTGATGATTTACAAGCTGAATTCAATAAAAATAAAACTGCTTTTATCAATTTTAAAAACTTTGCACCTAGTTATAGAAAGAACTATTTATATTGGATTCATCAAGCAAAAAGACCAGCTACAAGACAAAAAAGAATATCGGAAATTATTGCTTTTTGCGAGCAAAACATTAAATCTAGAGATGCTCGTTAAACTAGAAAGCTATCTAGAACAAATTCTAAATAGCTTTCAGATAAAAAAAATAAACAAAAAGAAAAATTATTGAAGTAAGCTGTATACAAATTCTGGATGACCACGTTCTCCATCAGCATTTGTTAATGCTAAAAACTTTAACTTGTAAAGATTACCATCTGTATCATTAACAACATAAAAAACATTGTCTTTTAAAGAAGGTAAACTTCCTGGTCCACCACCATTTCTCCAACTACTTCCTATACTTCTTTGGTCTGTTGTAAAATTTGCTGTTGCAAGATCTGCCAAAGTAAAATCATCATAAGTAAAAGCATCTACATCTGTATCTATCATATATACTTGTGCGTCTGCTTTTGTGTTATTCGTAATAAAATCAGAATATCCGTAAGAACCATAGCCTTCTATTTCGTTTGTAAAAACAGTAAAGTTTAAATCCCAGTTTTGTTTTACTGGCTCTACACTTGCTTCTGCATCAGAATTAAAACTAAAAAAAGTAAAATTATAAGCCGAGTTTTTAGCAATAGTTACTTCGTTATAAGTTGTTGCATCTAAATCTGCATATTGTAAAACATAATCAGATCCACTTTTTAGAATTCTAATTTTTTTCCATCCTCTAGAATCACCTGAAATAGCTACACTTCCTGTTTCTGGAATATCTGTACCAACTTCATATCCTAAGTTTAGTAAATACACATTATTATTTGCATCATTATCAGAAATTTCTGCAATTGCTGTTTCTGTTATTGTACCATTTGGTGCATCTACATAAGCTGTGTTTGCTGCATCAAAAGTACCAACTGCAACTTTTGGTTGTAATTCTCGTACTTCTGCTGTTGTAGAATTTACTGCATTTATATCCGTAGAAGATAATTGAGCAACTGCCATATAAAGTGATCCATTTAATACTACTCTAAACTCTGAACCAGAGTAAAAACCAAGATCCCAAGAATCTCGTTTTATAGCTGTTGTTGTACTTGTACTTAAGTCTACATAAACTTGGTTTGGTTGGTTTGGTCCACCAACTTCTGGTGCTATTGATGCTCCATCAATTACTACAACTATGGGTTCTGTTGGTGCATCATCATCATTACAGCTTGTAAAAGAAAATACTGCAATACATAAAATAAAAGTTAAGAATTTGTTTGTCATGATTATTTAAATTAAAAATTAAGATTATATAATAGTTTTAAGTAATAAGATTTGCCATAGCCAAGTAATAGTGCACTATTATCTGTAGAATGAATACCTTCTGAATTCGTGCCACTAACATTTACGTTAACAACATCGAAAAGATTTCTACCTCCTAGAGTTACTTGGATTTTGTTTTTTAAAAATGATTTTTTTACTGAAGCATCTAACCAGTTATAAGCAGCTGTAGTAGATTTTGTAAAAATTGAATTACCATCTGTATCTACACTAGAAGACACATAATTTTGTTGTTTACCATTATGTTTTAGTAAAACTGTTAAGGCTGTTTGCCATTTTTTGATGTTGTAAGTTGCACTTGTATTTAATTGAAAAGAATACAAAAAATCATCTTCTACATTGGCTTCATTTTCAGATACTCTAGATATTCCTTGTAAAGTAGCTCCTAAATTAAATGTCCACACATCTTTTTTAAAGCTGTTAGTAGTGGTAATACCCCAAAGTTTATAACTATCAATATTTATGTATTGATATTGTAGAGGAATTGTATTAACAATAGCCAAATCAATTTTATCAGAAACATCTAAATAGCTAATTTTTAAACTATTTAGCACAGAAACATCATTTATATAACTGTATTTTTTTAGGTTGATAAATGCTGTAAATCCGTTTTCTGGATTCAAATTTTCATTACCTCTAACATCATGGTTAGAGTCTACAAAATAATAATAGAGTTCTTCAAAATTAGGTGTTCTGTAAGAAGTACCAATATTACCACGTAGTTCAAATCCATTTTTCATTAAGTAACGTGCACTTAAAGAACCTAAAACTTTCGATTTAAATAAGGAATTATATTCGTATCTAATTCCTGGTCTTAACGTAAATTTATCTGAAAATTTATATTCAGCAGAACCAAAAACAGCAAAATTATTTTGTGACTGTTCCTTATCTTCTCCAGTAATTTCGCCAGAAGATTCTGTATCAAAACCAGTTATAAAACGAGTTTCATAACCCAATTGAAAATTAAATTTATCACTTTTTACAAGGTTGTTAATATTACCTCTAGAAAAGAATACTTTACTAGATTGATAAGTTTCATCGGTTTCATTACTTCTTTCTTTACTTAAAATAAAGTAGTTAAACTCATTTAAATTTCTTTTTTGTTCTTGATAAGAAAGAGCAAAATTATAATTAGCTCCAGAATTTAATTGACCAATAAAATTTAAGTTATTTACAAATCTATTGGTTGTAAAAATTTTGTCTGTCGAGGAAGGATTACTCGTTTGTGAAGCAACATCTATATTAGCTCTTACAGCAGCATCGTAATAATTAATTAACTCATTAAAATATTCGAACTTATAAAAAAACTGAAATTTTTCTTTACGATATTGTACAAAAGCGTTTGTGTTTACTTGTTCTTTTGGCAACCAATCATAACCTCTTAAACCATCATTTTCGTAATAATTAGCACCTTGTCTGCCATTATAAAAACCAGCAAAATCATTTCTATTTATACCTAATCTTACTAACCAATTATCAGCAACTTGATTCGCTATATTTAAAGATTGTATATGCCTACCTTCATCAAACAATGCATATTCTTTACTAACAGTTTCTTCTTGTATAGCAGCTCTAATTTGCCAATCATTATCTATATTTTTTTTAGTGATAATGTTTATAACTCCAGAAACTGAATTAGCTCCATATTCTACACCCATTGCACCTTCAACAATTTCAATACGCTCTATATCATCTAAATTAATCTGGGTTAAATCGATGTTATTTCCTAAACCTGTATCACTTACTAAAGGAATGTTATCTACTAAAATATTAAAGTATTGAGCATCTAAGCCAAAAAATGAAATGGTAGATTTCCCTGTTTGAGAACTTGGTATTATTGTTAAGTTTAAATTAAAATTTAATAAATCTGCTAAACTATTTGCTGCCTGATTTTCTATTTGCTCTCTTTTTATAACAATTACATTATGTACAGATTTTTTAATAGACCTTGGATTATATTGGCCAGTAACCACAACCTCCTCTAGTTCAGTAATATTAGTAGAGTCTTTTTTTTGCTCTTGGCTAAATACAACCAAGTTTATCAATAAGAAAAAAAGTATATATTTGTTATTTAGAAACATTCTTAATAATTTTCGACAAATATATATCTTATTTTTAATCAATCTAAATAAATTTTATATTTTTGTCGAAAATAAATATTATTTAAATA
Source organism: Polaribacter reichenbachii (assembly GCF_001975665.1). NCBI lineage: Bacteria > Pseudomonadati > Bacteroidota > Flavobacteriia > Flavobacteriales > Flavobacteriaceae > Polaribacter > Polaribacter reichenbachii. The sequence continues at coordinate 4,115,018 of NZ_CP019419.1, forward strand.
AATCATAAATGAAAAAACTAGTACTAACATGTTTAATATGCATTGTTACAATTGCAGTAAATGCACAAAGCAAAAAAACAAAAGACAAAAACGCTATTAAAGAAATGTGTGGTTGTTTTGAGGTAACTTTTAATTTTACAGAAACTTTTAATTATAGCAAAGATGAAAACTATAAGCCTTCTAAAACAAAGATTGATAAAGGTCTAGAATGGGCTGGTTTGGTTGTAGATGATAACAACAAAATTTCTATTCAACACTTATTACAAGTGGGTAACCCAGCTAAACCTATGATTATAAAACATTGGAGACAAGATTGGTTGTATCAAAACACAGATTTTTATATGTATAATGGCGATAATAATTGGACATTTAAACAAAAAGACAAAAAAGATGTAAAGAAACAATGGACGCAGAAAGTATATCAAGTAGATGATAGCCCAAGATACGAAGGTTCTGGAACTTGGGTACATGTAGATGGAAAAAGTTATTGGGAAAACACAACTACAGCACCTTTACCAAGAAGAGAATACACAAAAAGAAGCGATTACAACATAACATTAAGAGGTAACAGACACCAAATTACAGATTATGGATGGGTACATGATCAAGATAATAGTAAAATAATTCGCAAAGCTGGTAAAGATGATATAATTCTTGCCAAAGAAAAAGGATACAATACTTATAAAAGGGTTGCAGAAAGCAAATGTAAAGCTGCTGCAAATTGGTGGATTGCTCATAATGATAAATGGCAATTGGTTAGAAATAAATGGGCAGAAGTTTATGGTAGAAATAAAGATTTAACTTTAGAAACAAAAGTAGATAACAAACCACTTTACAAACATTTATTTGCTGATGAAGTAACTAAAGAACAAGAAATGAATACAATAATTGAATCATTTGTAAAAAAATAAATAATGAAAAGTTCTCAAAAAATATCAATCTTATTATTTCTGATTAGTTTCAGCGCTTTTGCACAACAAAAAAATATTTTTCACGATAGAAGTTTTTGGCAATCTAAACCAAGTATAGCAACTATAGATCAAAAAATAGCAGAAGGTAATGATATCGAAAAATCGAATATAAATGCTTTTGATGCAACTGTTTACGCTATTAACGCTAAAGCTGATGATGACGTAATTAAATATATTATAGCAAAAAACAACAACAAAGTAAATAAACTTACTCATGATGGTAGAACTTATTTACATTGGGCTGCTTACAGTGGTAAATTAGAAATTATGAAATATTTAATTTCTAAAGGCGCAAAAACCGATGTTGTAGATACACATGGTAATACATTTTTAAATTTTGCTGCTTCTTCTGGGCAAAACAATCTAGAAATTTACAAATATGGTATAAAAGCTGGTGCAGACATTACCAAAGAAAAAAATCATGATGGTGCTAATGCATTACTTTTAGTTGCTTCTCAATTAAAAGATTTTAAAATTGTAGATCTTTTTGTTGCAAATGGTGCTTCTTTAAATGATAAAGATGACTATGGAAATGGCTTTTTTGAATATGCTGCAAAAGGTGGAAACACTCAATTTTTATCAACTTTAATTGATAAAGGAATTGATACTGGTAATAACGCAATGATTTTTGCAAGTCAAGGTTCTAGAAGAAAAAGCAACACTTTAGCTACGTATCAATTTTTAGCAGATAAAGGAATTAAGGTTAATGTTATAGATCATGAAAACAGAAATCCTTTACATTTAATTGCTAGAAATAATAAAGACATTAATATCTATAAATTCTTTTTAGATAAAGGTGTAGACGTAAATTTACAAGATAATGAAGGTAATACTCCTTTTATGATTGCTGCAAATGGTGGTAACTTAAAAGTTGTAGAATTTTTAGCTAAAGATGTAAAAAATATCAACCTAAAAAATAAAAAAGGTAATACTGCATTAACCAATGCTGTTGGTAGAAATTCTGCTGAAGTTGTTACTTTTTTAATTGAAAAAGGTGCTGATATTAATACTTTAGACAAAGATGGTAATACACTTTCTTACTACTTAATTAATAGTTTTGGTGGCAGAAACAAAGATGCTTTCGAAACAAAATTAAAGGTTTTAGAAAAAAACGGATTGGTTATAAACAAACCACAAAACTCTGGTAACACTTTATTACATATTGCTGCAACCGAAAATAATTTAGCTTTATTAAAAAGATTGGCTAGCTTTAATATTGATGTAAATGCAAAAAATAAAGAAGGTATAACAGCTTTACAAATTTCAGCAATGAAAGCCAAAGATGATAAAATCATAAAATACTTATTAAGCATTGGAGCAGACAAAAACATTAAAACAGATTTTGATGAAACTGTATATGATTTAGCATCAGAAAACGAATTATTAAAAAAACAAAACGTAAATATTAGCTTTTTAAAATAAGAAGATGAAAACGAAAAGAACCCTATTAATATTGCCAGTTGTATTGTTAATGATAACTGCTTTATTTAGTTTTAAAAAATACTCAGGAAGTTCGCCATATAAATGTATGATTCAAATGAAAAATTATACAGGTGAAGGTGCATATATTGTAATTTCATTATTAAATCCAGAAGGTAAATATGAAGAAACTTTATATGTACAAGGTGATGATGATGAATGGTATTTTGATATTACAGAATGGTGGAATTTTCAAGGAAAAAAACGTGCTGATATAGACGCAATTACAGGCGCAACTATTAGTGGTGGAGAGCGCTCTATAAGCGTAATTCAAATTCCTGATGATAAATTAAACCAAGGCTATAAACTTCGATTTGAAACAGCTGTAGAAGATAAAGACTATTATAAAGATGATGTTGAGTTTGAGCTAACTTCAGATAACATAAAATCTAAAATAGAAGGTAAAGGCTTTATTCGTTACATAAGAATGATACCTCAATAACTTACCTAATTAACAGCAATTCCACTGATTAACCAGAATTGATTTAATTAACAAATTGGTGGAATTGTTTTATAAAACACAGTCAGAACTAACACTTTTATGACAATTTCTATTTGGAGATATAGCCATTTAACTTTGGCAATATCTACTGCCCTATTTATTATAATCGCTTCAATTACAGGAATAATTTTAGCTTTTGAACCTATTTCTAATAAGCTACAACCTTATTCACCTGCAAATATTGAGCAAATTACTGTTGCAGAAACTGTAGGTGTTTTATCAAATAAATATGATGAAATAATTACCTTAGAAATTGATGAAAATAATTTTGTTAGTACATCTGTAGTTACAAAAGAAGGTAAAAGTGAAACCTTTTACATTAACCCAAAAACAGGAGAAAAAGTTGGTGATATTATAGAAAAAGCACCAATTTTTGAATTTGCAACCAATTTACATAGATCTTTATTTTTAAAATCTACAGGCCGTTTTCTTATTGGTTTTGTATCTTTTTTACTTTTATTAATTGCCATTTCTGGTGTAGTTTTAATAGCAAAAAGACAAGGTGGCTTTTTAAAGATTTTCTCTAAAATAGTTAAAGAAGATTTTAATCAATATTATCATATAATTTTAGGTCGATATTTTTTAATTCCGATTATAATTATCACAATAACTGGTGTTTATTTATCCTTAGAAAAATTTTCTTTGTTACCAAAGGATAAAAATATACATCAACAAAACTTAGCTTTTAACAATGAAGCTTCAAAACTAAAAACTACTGATTTTGATTTTTTCCAAAAAACAAAATTGGCAGATGTAACTAGTTTAGAGTTCCCTTTCTCTTCAGATGAGGAAGATTACTTTTATGTAAAAACTGTAGATAATGAATTAGCTATTCATCAATTTAATGGACAAATTGTAAGCAACAAAAAACAATCTTTAACTAGTTTAGGGTCTTATTATAGTTTGATTTTACACACAGGGCAAGGTTCAATTTTATGGTCTATTGTTTTACTTTTAGCCTGTTTTACTATTCTTTTCTTTATCTTTTCTGGTTTTTCTTTAACTCTTAAAAGAAGAAAAAATACATCAGTAATAAAAAATAAGTTTTATAAAGATGAAGCAGAATTTATAATTTTAGTAGGTTCAGAAACAGGGAGCACGTATAATTTTGCAACTGTATTTTATAAAGCCTTATTAACATCAAATAAAACTGCTTTTATATCAGATTTAAATAGCTATACAACTTACAAAAAAGCCAAAAATATCATAGTTTTTACTGCTACTTATGGAGATGGAGAAGCGCCTGTAAATGCCACTAAATTTATTAATAAGTTTAATCAAATTATACAAAAAAACACCATCCAATTTTCTGTAATTGGTTTTGGTTCTACTGATTATCAAGCTTACTGTAAGTTTGCAATTTTAGTGCATTCTACAATGCAATTACACAAGAAATTTGTACCTGTTTTACCAATTTTCAAAATTGATAATCAGTCTTTTTCTGCTTTTGAAAATTGGTTAAAAGAGTGGAACTCTTATTACAGATTAAATTTACATATTAACAAAGAAGATTTAGATAAAAATAAACCAAAAGAGCAAATATTTAGAGTTATTAATAAAACTGAATTAAACTGCGATAATACTTTTTTAATTGAACTAAAACCCTCTAAAAAACTAAAATTTACTTCTGGAGATTTACTATCTATCACCCCAAAAAACGAAAATAAAAATCGTTTGTATTCTATAGCTAAAGTAAATGGGAATATATTATTGAGCATTAAAAAACACGAATTTGGTGTTTGTTCTAATTATTTGAAATTTGTAAATAAAAATGATAAAATTGTAGCTTCTATTGTTAAAAATGATAGTTTTCATTTTCCTGATAAAGCTAAAGAAATTATCTTAATTGCAAATGGAACAGGAATTGCTCCATTTTTAGGAATGATTAGTAAAAATAGTAAAAAGAAGATTCATTTGTTTTGGGGAGGAAGAACTAAAGAATCTTTAAAAATTTATCAAAATAAGATTGAGCATGCTATAGAAAATAAAAGTTTAACTTCTTTCCATTCTGCTTTTTCACAAGAACAAAAAGAGAAATTTTATGTTCAAGATCTTTTAACAAATCATTCAGAATTAATTGCAAAGACTTTAAGAAATGGAGATGAAATTTTAATTTGTGGTTCTTTGGCTATGCAAAGAGGAGTTATATCTGCATTGAATACTATTACTGAAAAATCGTTAAAAACATCAATTAAAAAGTATCAAGAGAATCATCAAATTAAAACAGATTGTTATTAAAATGTAAGAATATGTGTCAGAATTCTAGAATAATATCAAGTGTAAAAAATGGAGAACTAGCTGTTTGTAATGGTTGTAAAAATTATGCATTAACGTTTAATAATGTCTATTTTCAATTTGATAAAAATCAACTTTTAGAATTCAGAAAATATATTGCAAATATAGATGTTGATTATTGGCAAGAATATTATGCTTACACTTCTAAAAAGAGAAAAATACCAGTAACCACTTTACATCAAAATTTAATTTTGATTTTTAGTTTAGAAGAAATTGAAGATTTAAAGACATTGTTATTATTGAAAGAAAATTCTAAAAATGAATTTATATCTCTAGAACAAATTAACTATCCTTTTATTCTAAATTAAAAAATCCTCACAAAATTTACATTGTGAGGCTTTTTTAGATTAAATCTTCTTATGGATATTTATCAAAATAATGAGCTAGATTACAAATCACTAAAAAACAAATTCTGCCCATTAACTCATATTTAGCTAAATATTTAATGATTATTATAAACTATAATACTATTTAATGTATTACCGTTTATTAGTTTTAAGTAGAAAAACTAATCATAATTAGTAGGATAAAAAATCTTAACTTTTTACAAATCTTTTGATAGTTTTACCCTTATTAGTTTCTACTAGTGTAAAATATTGTCCTTTTGATAAATTATGAACATTTACTCTATTAGAAGTTTCATCTAAAATTAATTGACCTTTGATATCATATACTTTAACACTTTTCAAAACTATATTTTGTGGTATATTAATTAGAAGTTCATAAACTACAGGGTTAGGATAAACTTTAATAATAGATTCGATATCAAAATCATTAATATATAATACCCCAATATTAAAACCTTGCCAGTTTATTGAACTCGAGTATGTTGCAACACTTTCATTTGGAACAGATAAATTAATATTAGCAAGTACTAAACCTTCAAATGAATTTGCATTTAATGTTGGTGGTGTAGTTGCTAAACTACTTACGTTAAGCAATGAGTTACAATAAGCAAAAGCTTCACTTCCTACAGAAGTTAATCCACTTCCAAAATTAATCTCTGCTAAATCTGTATTGGCAAAAAAAGCTACATTATCTATTGTAGTTACAGAGTTTGGAATAGTTACACTGGTTAATCCTGTTTTATAAAACGCACCTATTCCTATATAAGTTAAGCCTTCTCCAAGACTAACAGAAGTTAACAAAATATTATTTGCAAAAGCATCATTAGAAATACTTGTTACAGTATTGGGTAAAGAAATACTAGATATAGATGATACTGCTGCATCACCTTGAGCAAAAGCCCATCCTTTTAAAGAAATTACAGTATATGTATTTGTTCCATCTGTTACTGTTTCTGGAATAACAATATCTCCTGTTAGTTCGTTATTACTACCTACTTGGGCTGTCATTGTAATATTGCTTACTACTTCGTAATTAATTCCACCATCTTTAAATTGGGCGAAAGCTGTATTACAAATTAGTGCGAATAACACATAAATAAAATAAATTTTTCTCATGATAAATTAGTTTTAGTTAATAAAAATTAAACACATTTAGAGGCTAAATTTTAGCATAAATATCCTATTCAGTTTATTTATAAAATTAAACTGTTGATTTTAAGCGAAATAAATTATTTGTTATTTTAGTTTTTCTTGAACTTGTTTATAGTTTTTTTTACAAAATAATTCAATAGTTTCTTTTAGTAATTCTGAAATAGTATCATTATTATTTTGAATGGCATCATGAATTTCTTTAGCCAACTCAAATTTTAATGAATTCTCTTTGATATTTGTTCCTTTTAATTTGTTAACATGTTTTGCTGTTTTTGTTAAATACTGATAACCGTGTTCTAAGCTTGGTTCAATCTCAGTACCTTCATTCCAATCATTCCATGTTTCTAACACCACATAATCCATAGGTATTTTTCCTTGGTAATTATGTATATAGTTCCAAGTATCATCAAACACTTTTCCATTTTGTCTACTAATTAACCTGTTTCCTCCCCAAGAAGTATTTTTTCTATCATCAAAGCCTGCCCATACACCACCAACTACAAAACTGGATTTTGTTTCAAAGGTGTTTACCTCATCATAGAAATAGTTTAAATAGTCTTTACCCCAATTAAGCCCTTTCTCGTCCCATTCACCTCCTGGTTGCACCCAAGGATAAAAAGCATTTACATAAGGTTGAACTTCTTCTCCTTCTCCAAAGGTATTCCAGATTAAATACGGTTTATTATTTTTAAATACGGAATCAATAACTGTACTAAAACTCTTTGCTGTCAAAAACTTTTTAGGATAATCAAAAGAGAAAAACAATGGATGTTTTTTATGATACAAATAGTTTTTTCTTTTCATTATATTCTCTTTAAAATCTTTCATTTTTATAAAAGTTGTATCTAAAGGTTCTTCCAAATCAAATCCCTGATCATCATAACTAATTAAATATTTTAGATTAAAGTTCTCTTTAGATATAGATTGCAACTCATCTATGGTATTAAATAATTCTACCATAGTTTCATAATCGTATTTATCTTTTATATTAATGGCAATAGCATCTATACCAGATAACCAAGCCAATAGAGTATGATAGACTAAAGTAGCTTTGCTTTTAGAATTATATGCTCCAATAATTGGTGTATTTGCATAACCATGTTCCCAATGCCTCAGCTTTTTATTTGATGCATTTTTATCAGAATACCATCCCATATAATGAACAATCACCTTTGTTGAATTTTTTGCCAAGTTACTTTTTGTAATTTTTGATTTGGTATTATCAACACAGTTAAACAAAAACATACATAAACAAACAACTATTATCGAATTTTTCATTACTCTTTTAGTATTAAGAACCTGATATAATCTCCTCTGCCAACTCATACGCTTTTTGCCCATTAGTTTTTAAATAATGACCAATAGACTCTTCCAAAACTGGATAATATGTATTATAATCTCTATCACCATTTTCTATTAATTTTGCAGCTTCATAAATTCTTATTGGAGCACCAAACATCCATTTTTCTGAATCAACCAAAGTTGGTTCTCCTTTGTAAGTTGAGATATGATTTGCTGTTAATTCAATATATTGATAATTACCAGACCCTTTTACTGGCTCAATTTCAGATCCTTCATTAAAATCATTCCATGTTTCAAGAATAACCCAGTCAATTTCACCTGGATGTGTATCGTTTATAAGTGCCCAAGTATCATTGTAAGTTTCACCATTTCTACGATCTATCCATCGTCCTTGTCCCCAAGATGCGTTTCTATCATCAAAACCAGGCCAAACCGCACCAGTAACAAATTCCACTTTATTGTTTAATTTAAAATCTATTTGTGTGTTGTAAAACCAATTCATGTAACCTTCTCCCCAAGCCGAACCATCATCTGCCCAACCTTGTACCCAAGGATAAATAGAATTCATTACAAATTGACCAGGAATAGCACCTAAATCCAATTCATTTTTTAATAAAATTGGTGTGTTTTCTGTAAAAACTAAATTAGCTACATCTCTATAATCTTGTGATGTTAAGTATCCATCATAATTCCAAATAAAAATAACTGGTTCTCCATCTTTATGTAAATAATGATTAGTATTTGGAATTATATTATCTTTTAAATCTGTAAACTCTGCAATTGCAGAAGCTGATGTTGCATCTTGATCGTCGTAACTAACAGAAATATCATATTCAAATTCAGGATAAATTGCATCAATACGCTCTATAGACTCTACAAATTTCTCAAAAGACAACTGATCATAATCTGTTCTAACATTAATTACAGCACCATCTATACCAACAGCAGCAGATAATAAAATATGATACATATGTGTAGCCCAAGAATCTGAACTATAATAACCAATTAGAGGTTGGTTTACGGTACCATCTGCCCAATGATTTCCTTGCTCACCTTCGCTAAACCAAGGCAAGTAATGCATATACACTTTTTCTTGTACTGTTGATGGTTTACCTACTTCAAAGGTTTCATTTAAAGGTAATATAGTTCCACTGTTAGGAATATCATTTGCTCCTGGATCATACCTTCTATCTCCATCATCACTTTCACAAGATAATAATGTAACTATTGAGATAATTAGTATAAGCCCAACTTTTTGTTTTAATATTTTTAAACTCATATGATAAAAATTTTATTTTTTGTTGTTAATAATTTGTTATGCTAACAGATATAATTGTTGTTCATTTGTTTCACAATATTCTAGATCTAACTATTTAAATTACTGCTTTTTAAATGCATATTGAAATTTATATAAAAACGAATAAACGACTTACTATCTATTTTGATTTTTATAAATCATAAGATTCTTTTCTTTTAATTGGACTTGTTAATGATATGTTTAGCCAAAGGAATAGATAACAATTGAACTATTCCAATAATAATTAGAGAATATCTTAAAGCAATTATATCTGAGGCATAAACTGCTAACATTAAAAATAATCCTATACCAATTATTCTTCCTATGTATAAACCAAATTCATGATTTAAGATATATGAAAACTCACTTATATTTTCTTTTTCAGATAAAACATCTATAACTTTTAATTGAATTGGGAAATATGAAATATCATGTAATGGCTGATATAATACTTTACTTAAAATAAAGATGATTACACCTAAAGCTGAAAATAAATAAGCATGGATAAAAGCACCTATAAAAAAGATAATGTAAGCAATAGCAAAAATGTAAATACGATGGTTAGGCTTAGTAAATCTTCCTAACAAATACAATGTAATAGCTGCAATAATACCACTGATACTCAAAACAGTAGAAAGAGCTTCTTCATTTC